>CALLAT010000176.1 GCA_938002085.1 uncultured Pseudanabaenaceae cyanobacterium | reverse complement strand
GCTCTGGGCGTAAGCACCATGGCGTTCAACCTGAACGGTTTCAACTTCAACCAGTCTGTCCTCGACTCTCAGGGTCGTGTGGTCAGCACCTGGGCTGATGTGCTGAACCGCGCCAACTTGGGTATGGAAGTAATGCATGAGCGTAACGCTCACAACTTCCCCCTCGACCTTGCTGCTGGTGAGTCTGCCCCTGTTGCACTGACTGCTCCTGCTATCAACGGCTAATCATCTGAAGAGATGACTCAGTCCTTGAATAAAGGTTGATGAGCGGCGGCTCCTGCGAAAGCGGGGGCCGTCGCTTTTTGGTTTGTGTCGGAGCCAAGGCATGTAGAGCTATAGCGCTTGCTAAAGTTCTGTTCGTCGTTGTTCTGGTGGGTTCCTTTGCCTGTTTTGTAAAAGGAGGCTTATGGCAAGGAGGTCGTATTCTTTAGATTCTCAGATATTCGGTGTTTCTGCTGTGAAGGACGGAATTGCTTGGCACTCTTCTTTGAAAATTGCGTTGCTCCGCTTTATGTCTACGCCGTAGAGTGTTGCCCGATTATCACGGCTAGAGGTGTGGAACTCTGCATTGGCGAGTTCATTCGCCAAGTAGGAAAGGTTTGTCGGGGAAAATTGGCAGCGGGCCGCAACTTCTTCACCATTGAGTTCTGGTGCCGTAATACCCACAGTGACGATGCAGTTGCCGTAGCGATCGCCCACAAGGCTGCGAGCAATGGTCATACCTTGGGGAACCAGTCTATAAGTTTCAGACAAGCTATTGCTGTAAGGGGTGCAATCTTTCAGTGCGTTTGCTAATCCTGCTTTAGAGCTGTCGGGGTTGGATTTTTCAAAAGCTTTGAGAAATCCAACCATCATTGTTTCAGGCGTAGATAGTTGGGCAATGTCAAACTCGGGGTCACTTGTGTTCGTTCGAGATGGCGTCGTTGGGCTGGATGAGCGGGGTCTCACACTCGGTGCCACAGGTGGTTTAGTAATTTGGAGCTGTTCGCCTAGGCATTCTTGCTGGCCTGTGCTGGGATTGGTCCAATAGTTGATGCAGTCGTTGGCATGACTGGGCTGGAGGCTGGAGGCGACGGTCAGAGTCGTGGCGATCGCCACACTTGCGGACAGATATTTCATGGCTAGGCTGCAATAGGGCTTGAAGCTTATACGAAGTAAAAACCTCAGCTATGCAGCTACCGCAATATTGCAAAACCCGGAGCAAAAACATAGGGCTTCGCTCCGGGCTTTTGGGGCTGTTTGACTGTCTAAGCAATTCTCTTATGAGACTTCTTGACACTCCCGCTCAAAGATAGCGCTGCCGCGTTCTGGGCTTATTTCGCCGATCGCATCCCAGTCATTGCGATCAAGAGCTTGGGCTTCTGCATAGGCTAGGTAATCGGTGAGGGTAGCTATGCTGGCTGGCGTAAATTGACAGCGGGCCACAGTTTCTTCTCCGCTCATCTCTGGCATGTTGAGGCTGACATTCACAGCGCAGTTGCCATTGCGATCGCCGATCACATTCTGAGAAATTGCCATCTCCGGCATGAACTCCAGTGCAAAGCTGTAGCGGTAGGGCTGGCAACCCTTGAGGTGCTCCACTAATCCTGTTGCAGAACCTTCCAGGGGGCGAATTTCTAGACCTTTGAGTAAATCTGCCATCGCACTGTCTAGGCCTGCCAGGTCAGAGAAATCAAAGTCATTCGTCTCAAAATTAATTTCGCCTGAAGTTTGAGTTTGAGTTGCTGCAGGCTGACGGGACGATGTTGTTCTAACTTTGGGAGCCGATTGTACGCTGGGTGGTTGGATAATCTGGAGCTCTTTGCCCAGGCACTCTTGTTGGCCGGTGTTGGGATTAGTCCAATAGTTGGTGCAGTCGCTCGCTTGGCTTGGCTGGTTGCCCAGGACCGTGACCAGGGCCGATGCGAGCGCGAGACCCAGAGAAAGGCGTTTCATGGAAAGGCTGCTGTGACGACTAAAAGCTGTAAAGAAGGAACAGCCCAGACTCTGCAAGGAGAGCTAGAAATGCAGACTTTGGCCGTTCCTATAAATGACTACAGGTAGAGCTGCCGCAATTTCATTTCCTTTTTGAAACGCCTTGATTCGGTCCTGATGAGATTATTGGCCTAGAGCACTGCACTAGAAGTGTCTGATAGCTCAGCGACTTCAGTGTTAGAGAGGGACCAGCCTAAAGCGCCAGCGTTTTGCTCTGCCTGGTTCGCATTTTTCGCTCCAGGGATGGGCAGTGCTCCCTGGGCAATAATCCAATTGAGGGCGACTTGGGCTGGCGTTTTGCTGTGGCGATCGCCAATTTCCTTCAGCTTGTCGAATAGGGGGGCGAGCTTTTCTAATCCTTGCTGGCTAAATCGTGGATCGAGACGACGAGCCCCTACAGGCGGCTCATAGGTGGCAGCGCTGTACTTGCCTGTGAGCAGCCCTTGGGCCAAGGGGCTGTAGGCCAAGATTGTGACGTTGAGTTCCTTGGCTGCGGCCATGATGCCATTGGTCTCAATCTTTCGAGCGAGCAATGAATATTGCACTTGATTGACTGCTAGAGGAACGCCGAGATCCGCGAGCTGTTTATGAGCGGCGCGCATTTGCTCTGTGCTGTAGTTGCTCACGCCGACAGATTTAATCCGCCCTCGCTGCACTTCTGCCGCCAGTGCCTGCATTAGTTTGGGCTGACCCAGGAGAAAATCGAAGTGCCAATGGACTTGATAGAGATCCACAGCGGTAACGCCCAGGCGGGTGAGGCTGGCGGTCAGAGCTTCGGACACAGCGCTGGGGCTGAAGCGCCAGGGAAGGGGAAAGTATTTGGTGGCGATTTGAATGGGCTGATCGGGATGGTGTTGCTTGAGGAAGCGACCGATGAGGCGTTCGGATTCGCCGAAGCCGTAGATTTCGGCTGTGTCGAACAGGGTGATGCCTTGGGCGATCGCACTCTGGAAGGCCTTCTCCAACTCAGCTTCCCCATATTTGTCGCCATAGCCCCAGAACAGCTTGTCTCCCCAAGCCCAGGTGCCAATGCCCAGGGCCGGTACTGTCGGGCCCTGGGGGCCAAGTGTCAATGTTTGCATCGGTTCAGCAGCGGATGTCATGGGAGATTTGGGCAGCTAAACTGCGTTGGTGGAGCGAGTTCGTAATCTGGCGTTGCTATGCTGTATAACCGGAACGATGTGTCTAAAAACAGGCATCCGGTCTGGTCCCTAAAAGTTCCAGCTTTGGGCTCATCTATATTCATTGTGAGGGCTATTCTATGGAGCTTCAACCCCGGAGCTGGTTTAATTCGCTGCGGTTTTTGCTAACCCGCCCTGCATTTATTTGGATCAATGGATTAACTCTGGGGGTATTGGGCGCATTGGGATGGTTTGCGCGGGCGAGTGGCAAGAGCTATCGCTTTGCAGCGCTGTTTAAGGATCCCTATAGCGGTGGTCCGTTCTATCAGGCTTTCTTTACCAATTTCTCTGAGGTGATTTGGTGTATTGCCCTGGCGATTTGTCTCTTTTGCTTTGGCCTGATGAGGTCATTAGACCGTCGCTATGACTGGTTTTTCCTGGCGACTGCGGGAGTGATTGCAATGTTGCTGCTGGATGACTTACAGCGCATTAGCCTGGTGATGAAATATGGCTGGGGAGTCCCTAAAATTGCGATGTATGGGTTGTATATGACTGTGATTGCCGTATACACCTGGCTATTTCGCCGTCGCATTGCTAGGGATACGCCCTATCCGTTGCTGCTGATTCTGGTGGGGATGTTTTTGATCTCAGCGATGTCCGACGTCTTTGGTAATGCCAATCGTCAGCCCGGTCGCTTTGCCCTGTTTGAGGATGGCACGAAGTTAATTGGACTGATGAATTTGATGTTGT
Source organism: uncultured Pseudanabaenaceae cyanobacterium (assembly GCA_938002085.1). GTDB lineage: Bacteria > Cyanobacteriota > Cyanobacteriia > PCC-9006 > JAAUQQ01 > JAAUQQ01. The sequence goes on along the minus strand of CALLAT010000176.1, from coordinate 21,137 downwards.
ATTGCTGGTTGGTGGGGCAACAAGAGGTGAAGCGTTTGGTCGCTAGGGCTGGGGGCGATCGCTAGAGATGTAGCTGCACCCTCACCTGGGGCTCAGCTCTAAATACTTAGCCTCCATGAGATAATTGCTCCATGGATATTCCTGTGTCCCCTGACTCTCTCATCCAGTCTTCGTTCATTGCCCTTGCTCCCGAGGTGAGGGTGCAGGTCGCTATTGATGCCATGGCAGAGAAGCGGGCAAGCTGCGTGATAGCCGTTGAAGACGGCAAGCCAGTGGGGATCTTGACGGAGCGTGATGTGGTTCGTCTCACCACCCAGTCTTTGTTCCAGGTGACTTCAACCTTGGCGGAAACAATGACAACGGGGCTCGTTGTTCTCAATCTCTCGGAGACCCACGATACATTTGCCCTGACGCAGCAGTTCAGCAAGCATCGGATTCGCCATTTACCTGTGGTAGATGCCCAAGGTGAGATTGTGGGGATCGTGACGCCCCATAGTCTTCGGCGATCGCTGAAACCCGAATATTTACTTCGGCATATGCGGGTGACGGAAGTGCTTCAGCCCGATGTCATCCATGGATTTCCTGGAAACTCGGTGTGGGAGCTATCTGCTCAAATGACCCAGCACCGGGTGAGCTGTGTGGTGATTCTCGACCCCGAGAGTCACTTGCCGGTAGGGATTGTGACTGAACGGGACATCGTGAAATTTCACAAGTTAGGGCTAGATGTTAAGACGGTTTCTGCCCAGGAAATCATGAGTTCTCCGCTCTCTACGGTGGCTCCCCTGGACTCTCTGTGGGAGGTGCATGAAAGAATGATGGCCTTGCGGGTGCGACGTCTGGTCGTTGTTCATGCTTCTGGCGAGTTGGCGGGTCTTGTGACGCAAACGCAGATGCTGAAGGTTCTAGATCCGGTGGAGACCTATCGGATAATGGCCCAGATGCAGGTGTTGATTGATCGTCAAACCCAGGAGCTCAATCGACTGAATCAAGAACTCCAGCTCAACAATCAGACCCTCACCCAGCTGTCGGCGGTAGATGAATTGACCCAGGTGGCGAATCGACGCAAGCTCAATGATGTCTTGCGGGAACAGTGGGAGCGCTTGGCTCAGCACAGGCAACCGTTATCGGTTCTGATGTGTGATGTGGACTATTTCAAGGCCTATAACGACACCTACGGTCATTTGGCTGGAGATAAATGTTTGGTTCGCATTGCCCAGGCTTTGCTCTCTGTGACCTGGCAAAGTTCTGATCTGGTCGCTCGCTATGGGGGGGAAGAATTTTTGGTGCTGCTGCCCAATGCGGATGAAAGGGCTGCAGAGAAGGTCGCTCAAAAAATCCAGGCTCAAGTGGCTTCCTTACAACTGGTTCATGACGGTTCACCAGTGGCTGATTATTTGACGCTGAGCATTGGGGTTGTGTCGGTGGTGCCGGATCGACAGCGATCGCCGGAAGTCGTCCTCAACATTGCGGATCAGCTGCTTTACCAGGCAAAACAACAAGGCCGAAATAACTACATCCTTAAACTCCTTGTTTCGTCCTCTGATTCTGAGGCTACCAACCCAATTCTTCTGTCATGATTTAGCCTGGGCCTAGGCTCAACCTGGCCTTTGCTTCCCAGACTATGTTTCAAACGACTCGCCGTCGCCTTGCTCTGTGGTACACCGCTGTGACGGCGGTTCTGCTGTTGCTGTTTGCCAGTGGTTTTTATTTCTATGCTCGCAGTACGTTGATTGAGCGAGTGGATGACACGCTGAGTCACATTGTGGAAGTGGTGGAGCGATCGCTCGTCATTGAGCCCGATGCGGATGGGCTGATCTGGAGCGTCAGCGGCCAAGTTTCCCAGCATGTCAATGTGGAGGCCAGTTTTCGCAATAACGAAACTGACGGCGATGACGATCGCATCGATATTGAATGGTTTAGTCCTGATGGCAATTTGCTTTGGACGACGTTTGATGGTCCCCTGTCCCTTCCGCTCAAGCCTGCGCTTAAGAAGGGGGAAACCGTCACGGTGGAGGAGCAGCGCTATGGCGAGCCGGTGATTCTGCGGCAACTGACGGATCGCGTGCAGAAAGGTCGTCAAACCCTAGGCTATTTGCGAGTGAGCCATCCCTGGTTTGAGGTTTCGACGCCGACTCGGAAGCTGTTGCTAGATTTGGTGGGTTGGACGGGGCTTGTGATTGCGGCGGTGGGTGCGATTGGCTGGTTCCTGTCTGGGTTGGCGATGCAACCTGTGGTGGCGTCCTACGGCAGGCTGAAGCAGTTCACTGCCGATGCCTCCCATGAGCTGCGCAATCCCATTGCCATGATTCAAACCAATGTCCAGGCGGCCCTCGTTGCACCGGATGAGGATCCGGCTGCCCAGTCCCAACAGCTTCAAGTCGTGGAGCGTTTGACGCGGCGTTTGGGTCGGTTGGTGGATGATCTATTATTTCTAGCTCGCCAGGACAGCGGCATGGTTATGCCTGCTGCGGTGACCGTTGCCTTGGATGAGGTGTTGACGGAGGTGGTGGAGGAGCAGTTGGGCCAGGCGCTAAAGAAATCGGTGGAGTTGTTGTTGGAGTTTGAGGAGGCCGGAGAGGCGGCGGGGGAGTTGGAGGTTTTTGAAGTGGAGGGCGATCGCGATCAGCTCACCCGCCTGTTTACAAATTTGATTAGTAACGCCATTCAGTACACGCCGCCTGAGGGGCAGGTGCAGGTGCATATTTCCCAGGCGAGCGAAGCGAGTCGAGCGACGCCGCTGATTATGGTGCGGGTGGAAGATACGGGCATTGGCATTCCAGCGGAAGATGTAGCCCATCTATTTGAGCGGTTTTACCGGGTGGATCCGGCCCGCAGCCGACGAGAAGAGGCGGGTTCAGGATTGGGATTAGCCATTGCCCAAGCGATCGTTGAGCAGCACCAGGGGCAGATTCAGGTGCTTAGCCAGGAGCAGCAGGGCACAACCTTCACGGTGACTTTGCCAGCACTGTCACCGTGAAGGTTGCAAATGTTGACGATAGCTGGCCAGGGCATATTGCTTGGGCTCCATCTGCGATCGCGAGACCACCGATGAATGAGCGTTGCTTGCATCCATTAGGATGGATGACGCGGAGCATTCTCCGCTGTGTGACTAGATAAAGCAGGAGCCATCATGGCAAAGGCAACAGCAAGACATATCTTGGTGAAAACTGAGGAGCAGTGCGAGCAGCTTAAGCAGGAGATTGCGGGCGGTAAAGATTTTGCAGAAGTGGCGAAGGAGCATTCTTCTTGCCCCTCCGGTCGTAGCGGTGGCGATCTCGGCTCCTTCGGCCCTGGTCAGATGGTGAAGGAATTTGATGAGGTGGTGTTTAGTGCTGACCTCAATACCGTCCAAGGACCTGTGAAGACTCAGTTTGGTTATCACCTGTTAGAAGTGACCAGTCGCTCTTAGAGGTTGTTTGAAAATTTGGCCAAGCGTCAAATTTGAAACTCGAATCCAAGCCCATATCGCTTGGATTCCGTTGTTTGCAACGCACCATACAGTCATTTGCTACAGCCAAATGCCTTTTTCAAGCAACCTCTTAGGTCTTGAGCTTCGGGGCATACAGATTTCGATGTATGCTCCGAGGTCACTTCTAAATGATTTCAGCTTAAAAATGTTGCTAAAGCAACTTTATGGATTCTATCCCCGATTTTCAAAGCTTTGAGTTCACTGCGGACGGCAAGACCAAGCCCGTTTTCTTCAAGGGAACTGGGCCTGCGGTCGTCTTGATGCATGAGCTGCCGGGGATGACGCCGGAATGTATTGCTCTGGCACGGCGTATTGCCCATGAGGGCTTTATGGTTTACATGCCGCTGCTATTTGGTGAGGCCAATGAGCCGCTGTCCGTAAAGGGAATGCTGCGTAATGTGGTTCAGCTCTGTTTGAGCCGAGAGTTTGCGATGCTGGCATCAAACCGTTCTAGTCCGGTGACGACTTGGTTAAAAGCATTGTGTCGGGAGGCGAAAGCTCGCTGCGAGGGGCCGGGGGTGGGGGTGATTGGAATGTGTTTGACGGGGGGCTTTGTGTTGTCGCTGATGGCGGATGATTCGGTGTTGACGCCGGTAATGTGTCAGCCTTCCTTGCCGATCGCGTTGCTGCCCCAACAAAAACGAGCCTTGGGCATAACCCCACAGGCATTGGAGGTTGCGCAACAGCGAGCAGCTTCAGGATGTCAGCCTCTGGGGTTTCGCTTTACGGGGGATTCGACTTGCCCTGCTGCGCGTTTTAGAAGACTGCGAGAAGAATTTGGCGATCGCATCGACCTCACAGAGATAGACTCTTCTCCTCGCAATACCCATGGGCTGTCCCGCCGGGCCCATGCAGTGCTGACAGTGGAGTTTGTGGATGAACCGGGCCATCCTACCCGAGCAGTATTGGACCAGATCTTGCAGCGTTTTCGACAGGACCTGATGCCTGAGCCTTAGTTGCTAGGGGTTGCTGCTCTTGCTCGCTGGAGGTTGTGGTTTTTTTAGCTCTGAAGGTCTAGGGGACAAAACTGGGGCTAGAGGAGCCACTTTCTCCTTATGGCTCGACTTGGGCTGTTAACCCTTGGTAGAGCTGTCCTAGGATTTTGGCTTCTGCCGGGATGATTTTGCTGTCCATCAACATGATGTAAGTGGCTTTGGACAGGACAAAGGCAATAATGCTTGGGTCAAGATGCTGGAGCAACTGATCTGACTGGCCAGGCACTTTCAAGGCGGCGCGGATTCCTTGGCAGAGGGATTCGTTTAGGCCCAGGCTTTGTAGTTTGAGCTGGAGCATGGGCCAGTCGTAGCCATTGTTTCCCGCTTGGATGATGCAGGCTAACAGTCTTTGGACTTTTCGCTGTTGACTGGGGTCCATGCTTTCGTAGCTCAAGTCAATGGCATTGTTATTGCAAGGTTCTTGTTGGAGGTTGGCTTGCAGCTTCTGCCACTCGGCCTCACTGCATTGATCCGGGCGGTCCACATAGAGAGATACGTGGATTTGGTGTCCATGGGCTTTGAGCTGATTCACATCTGCCCTTACGCCCATGTAACTGAGCCATTCCGCCATTGTGCCCCGCAGTTGCTGATGCACAGATTTAGCTTGGAGCAGTAGCTCGATCTGGGGGCGGATGAGGGGACGGACGAGTTGGGATAGCATGGGCGATCGCTCAGGGGAGGTTTCCAATACTGCTTCTATTGTGGCTGTGCTTTTATTTCTCGGTGCGAAAATAATCTTTGGCGATTTCAAGGTGATGTGAGCGAGGTCTCGCGCATTAGAAAGCAAGTAGGTGAATGATCTATCTATCTTGTAGGTTCTGATGGTTATTCCCGTAATTTACCTAGAAAAGTATCGAATAGTTCCTGGATATCCGTATTTTCTCTGAATGCTTGAATATTGCTCAGGTGCTCAGTCCTGCTTGTTTGTTCCCATGGATTCTGATTTAGTCAATGATTGCTGCTAAACAAATCTCTGCTGAGGTTGATGTTCGTCTGAGTCGGTTACAAAAAAACTATGCCCATCTTCAAGGCATCACCACATTCTTAGCAAAGGTGGTGATGCAGATGCATCATGATCGACGCCAGGCCCTGATTTTGCCCGAAGATGAATGTAAAAGCTACCTCGCCTTTGAAAGCATGGTGCTCCAAGACCCTGGCAAGGAAGCGATGGTGCAACGCATTGCTAGTGAAGGTTGTGAGCGCCTCTTTCAACGCAATGTGGGCAAGGCCAGTGAGCGAGAGTCCTTGGGATGGGTGATGACGAGCGATCGCTATCCCGGCTCCCGTCCCAATGAGTGGAGCCGTCAGGTGCTAATTGAGCTGAGTACTGGAGAAGTACGCATTAGTCGATTTCGCGATAGCCATAACAAGAGCATCCCTGGTAATTGGCAGGGATTATCTGCCATGGCCAAGGTTAATCGTTGGCATGAACTGCCCCATCGGGAGCCTCTTGCTGAATCGCAAGGCGTTAGTCAACAGCCCGTTGTGGATGATGTGATTTGGATTTAGATTAGCGAGCCTGGGCAAAAATCTTCTTCGCAGTTGTATTGCCTATAAACCTCCAATGCCAAGGCTCGTAGCTCACGCCTTGGGCATTGCCTCGGGGGAAAGAAAGCTCAAATCCATAGGATGCTGCATTTTGGGACATCCAACGGAAACCTGGCGTTTGCTCGAAGCTGACTTCAATGTCGGTGTCGGGATAGTCTTCATCACCTACATCAATTGCAAAGCCGGTGTGGTGCTCGCTGTGGCCAGGCGGGGCGCTGATGCGTGCTGCTAATTCCGGTGAGCCTTGGCGAGCTGTTTGCGCTGCAAAGAGTTCGCTTTGAATGCCCACATCGCGAAAGCCTGAGACTGCCATGAGCTTTACGTCTTCCTGTTTAGCAGCAGCAACCATGTCTTGGAAAGCTTGGGCTGCATCCTGGTGCAGTTGCTCGGGACGAGAGCCGTAGTAGCCTGCGATGGTCAGGTTTTCGCGGTAGGCCTCGGAGTAAGGATAGTGGCCATATTGTGTGTTGCTGTTGGAGCTGCCACTGAAGGCGATCGCCTGGGATTGAGGGGCTGCCTGGATAGGGTTAACTGGGGCTCGCAAGGGAGGAGCTGTGGGAGCCGGTGTTCTAGGCGCTGGGGCAACGGCTTGGGCTGTGGGAACAGGCTCGGGATTGGCCAAGCTGGTTTTGTTGGAGGTGCTAGTGCTGATGTCTTCGGGCAAGGTTTGGGCAGCAGCTTCCGATATTTCTGCGTCGTCTAAGGGGGGCAAGACGGAAAGCAGTCGCTCGTTGATTTCTGCGCCGGTCATAGGCGGTTGAACCATGGCAACGGCCTGGTTGCCCATGGAGGGATCACGATTAGCCTGGTTGGGGGTGCAGGCATTGAAGGCGATCGCGCAGCTCAACCCTAAAAAAACTAAAGATATTGCTTTCAAGTTGCGCCGACTAAACATAAGTAATAAGGCTCTTCAATTCCTGGCAGAAAACTGTAATGAGGACAAGCTTTTAGCCCAGCGCAGATGCGAGAGATTGACTTCCCTATAGATAACTCCAGGGCTAAATCACGATTTTTCTGAATACAACAGAACAATTTTGGGGATGACTGATGTGATGTTTTCGTTTGTTTTTGTTTTCGCGAAAGAATGACCATATCTATCTGGAAAGACAAAAATTGGCCCAGGCTGTCAGAAGAAAGAGAGGTCAAAAATACCTTTTAATTTATTTCTTCAAGGAAAGTGCGATATCTGAATCTACCGGTTTGAATCTCCATACAGACGCCAACCCATGACGCTCTAATCTCCACAGCTAAACCATTCATTTCCATGAAAAGACTTTCCACCCTTGCCCTTGTTGCTGCTGTCGGTCTCTTCCAAACCGGTTGCTTTAATAGCACCGCCGACAACAACCAGCCCCAAGAAGCTCAAGCTGCTTCCATTGCTGCACCTGCCACTGCTCAACCTGCTGCTGCTCCAGCTCAAGCAGTTGCACCTGCGGCGCCTGCCCAAGCGGCAGCAGCACCTGCGGCGCCTGTTGCAGCAGCATCTGCACTCGCGTCTCCAGCTCCCGTGGCTGCTGCCCCGGCTGCTCCTCAGGTGAATGCCAATACTTTCTTTGTGAGCACGAATGATGGGACTGCATTGAACGTACGGTCCACGAACAGTACCCAGTCCCAGGTGATTGGCTCTTTTTCCCAAGGCTCGCAAGTGCAACTGCATGAGAGCGATCGCAGTGGCGAGTGGTTTGAAGTCTCTGCAGATGGCGTTCGCGGCTGGGTCGCCGCAGCTTACCTCATTGACCCCAATGGTTACCGCGCAGCGGGTTCTGTACCTGCTCAAGTGGCACCTGCCCCCGCTCCCCAGGCCTACAGTGCCTATGACGAAGGCCATTTCGAGTTCCTTCCTGACTACTTCATTCAGACCAGAGATGGAGATTCTCTCAATATGCGTGAGGGAGCTTCTTTGAATGCCCGTGTGTTGCGCGCGCTCCCCAATGAGACTCAGGTCATGTTTATAGATTCTGTGGGCTTGTGGGCTGAAGTGATCATTTCGGATGGCTCAACAGGCTATGTCTCCTTGGATTATTTGGTGAGTTTGCGATAACGAAGAAGCTAGGCATATTAAGTTGGCTCGTTATTCGATATTGGAATGAGATCTCGACTCTGGTGGATGAATTGGGCCTTCTTTAGAAAGGTACAGAGCCGAGATTATTGTTCAGCCTTCTGTGAAATGTTGCTGATGCAATAATTGTTGCCTTAGCCCAGGCAGAGAAAGATGTGATAAAACCATTTCCCCAAAAGCCAAATGTCTGATTTGTATCTGTTTTGAGAGACAGAATATCTCAAAAAAAATCTCTAAGGGGATATGCGATATTTCATTTTTCGCACTTAAATCCACAGGCATACGCCAACCCATGACGCTCTAATCTTCATAGCTAACTCAACCATTTCCATGAAAAGAATTTCTACGCTTGCTTTAGTTGCTGCTGTCGGTCTCTTCCAAACCGGTTGCTTTAACAGCGCCGCCGACAACAATCAGCCCCAAGAAGCCCAGGCTGCTGCCATTGCTGCCCCTGCTGCGGCTCCCGTTGCTGCTCCTGCTGCAGCTCCCGTTGCTGCCCCTGCTGCGGCTCCCGTTGCTGCTCCTGTCCAAGCCGCCGCGCCGGTCGCTGTGGCTCCAGCTGCTGTGGCTCCAGCCCCCGTTGCAGCTGCCCCGGCTCCGATGCAGGTGAATGCGAATTCTTACTTTGTGAGCACCAATGACGGTGGTCCGCTGAACGTACGGGCAAGTACGAGCACTCAGGCTCAGGTCGTTGGCTCATTGCCCCAGGGAACGCAGGTGCTGATGCATCTGAGCGATCGCAGTGGCGAATGGTTTGAAGTTTCGGCAGCTGGCGTTCGCGGCTGGGTCGCAGCGGCTTATCTGATTGACCCCAATGGATATCGTGCAGCTAGCTCTGTTCCGGCAAAAGCAGCTCCAGCGCCTGCACCCCAGGCTTACTATGGCGATGAGTACGGGGACTACTACGATCTGCAAGTCCAGACTATGGATGGCGACTCACTCAACCTTCGCTCAGCTCCCACTAGAGAAGCAGGTGTGATTCGGTCGGTGCCTAATGGCGGTTCCTTGATCTATTTGGATGAAGTCGGCCGCTGGACTCAGGTTCAAACCCCGGATGGTGTTGTGGGTTATGTGGCAAGTGATTATTTGATTTATCGCTAAGACATTTCGGTTGGTTCATTGTCTTAACTTTGAGTAGCGTTGGAGCGCTGGCTCAAGGATCCTGTGGGCGGAGCTTTTGCCAGCGCCTCTGTCATTGCCATCTTGCCCCACTGCACTGTTGGGTATCGCTTGCAGGTTTGTTGAAGAATGGGGAACAAGGTTGCCAAGTCTGCAGGTGGTTTCTGAGGTATGTTGCGACTGCCTAAATTAGACCTCTTACGCGAATAATCTGATTCCCCTGAATCAACTAGAACAGAGGAATAGTGAACGATTTGGTCATCATGAGCTATTCCTTTCAATATGGTTATGCCTCTCTGCAAGAGGTTGCGACGTCCTTGGCGAAGGTCATTGTGCAAATGCAGTCCGATCGCCTCCAAGCGCTAACTTTGCCTGCTGATGACTGTAAGAGCTACCTGGCGTTTGAATGTACGGTGATGCAAGACCCTGGTCAGGAGCTCTTAATTCGGCTGATTGCTGATAATAAAGGCTGGGACAGTTTATTTCAGCAATCGGTGGGCAATGCTAGGGATCGCGAAACCATCGGTTGGGTGATGACCCATGATCGTTGTCCTGGGGGTCGTCCTGGGGAGCTGAGCCGCCAGGTGCTGATTGAGCTGAGTGATGGTGAGGTTCGCATTAGTCGTTTTTGCCAAAGTTGCCACAAGGACATGCCTGGTTTCTGGCAAGGGGTTCCAGCCAGCACTAGGGTCACACGTTGGCGTGAACTCGCCTCCAGGGAGCCTTTGGAGGCGAGCCCGCGACCTGTAAAAGCCTCCGTTCAACCAAATGCAAGTTCTTCTTCCCCCCTCAGTTGGACTGAGACGGATGAAGCCTGGCCCCTCTTCTAAAATCAACCAATATTGCCAGTCTTATCTTTTTGGCCTTTGGGCTTCCTGGGATGGAGCATGGCTTAAGCGGCCACAGCTTGCCACAGTAGATCGCCATAGCCACCGACCGATCGCATCAACCCCCAGCGCACGTCGTTGGGCGCTTTGCCAAACATGCCCACCATGGCTCCAACTAGCTCTTGAGTCGTTAATGTATCGGCCAAGAAGCCTGACCAGGCTGACTGTGGCAGGCTAAAGAAGGTGGAGAAATGATGGTTGAGCCGCTCTTCTTCGAAGCCCATTAAGGCGTTGAGGCCGAAGAGGTAGAGGTAATGTTTGCGCAGGCGATCACGATCCCACAGGGCTTCCCAGCCCTGGCGAGCGATCGCTTGGGGGGAAGCATCGCTGTCTTGTAGGGCCTTGGCGATTGCTGCCCCTAACTCCGGTCCGCGCCGCAGCATAGCTCCCACCATATAGCCGGAAGCGGGGTGAACCATGCTAGATGCACCGCCAAATGCAATTAAAGATTGACCGCGATCGGGCAAGGCCAGATTCATGGGGAAGAGGCAATGTTCGATATGTTGCTCTTCCTGGATTTCAATGCCCCTGGCTGCCAACCGCTTTTCCATCCGCCCCTTGAGCACGTCAAATTCAATGGCAGGGGCATAGGCCAGGGAAGTCTCTTCAACAAAATGAATGCCATTGCCCAGGTCCATTTCATAGGAAAAGGTGGGGGGCTGCTGGCGCTCTGCATCAGTTAAATGCTCAGCGCGGAAGTCCATCAGCACAAACTGCCCTGGCTCCACGGGGGGCTTGGAGAATTTGCCCACCACGCCGTAGGCCGCTTGGTAGGCAACATTGGCCTGTTTGGGGCGTTGGGACAGGGCCGGGAAATGGCCACTGGCATCAATGACGATGCGGGCGCTGATCGTTGTGCCATTGTCTGCGGTGACTCCACTGTCTGCGGTGACTATGGAATGGCTATCTAAATGTTGAATGCCTTCTGCCTTGCCCTGGTGCCAGGTTGCTGTGGCACAGCGCTGGAGCAGGTACTTTTGAAATTTGGCCTTGTCGAAGAGGCCGTAGTCCCGCTGGTGTTGGGTAGTGCTGGTGCCAAAGTAGGAAACGCAGTTGCGCCAGTGATGTTCGAGCAGTTCCTCGGGGAAGTTCAGGCTGCCTAGCTCGTCCACCCAAATTCCGTAGGTGTTGGGCCAGGGGGCGGTGGCGGCGGTGGGGGCGAGGTTGGCGACGTTGAGACCGCGATCGCACAATTCCGCTGCGATAATCAGCCCGGCTGGACCCACTCCAATCACCAATGCATCAAAAATTGGTTGTGCTTCAGACGCCATCTCGTTTCCCATCACCACTGCTGAGCCCAGGCTGTCCTGGGGTATTGACTCCTTTAAAGGTAGCTGATGACAGTCCGAGGTGTGCCACTTAGAGATGAAGTGACTAGAGATGGAGTGGCTAACTGCACGGGCTTGGTTAATGGCCTGTTGAGCACCTTGTTCCGTGATAATTCCGCCCCTGCCAATTGAGAAACTGGCCCTTGATCCGGGAGATCACCAGGAAAGTCTGAGCCCCATCTTGGAGATAGAAGTAACCGCAGCCCAGGCAATGTGCCTTGCTATCCCCGAAGGAGCCGTTCCATGAAAAGAATGCCAATTTTGATTGCCTGTGCTGCGACTCTGGCAGCGGCGGGTGGGGTGGGGGTAGGCCTTAGCCGACCTGGAAATTCGGGTGAGCTGGCGACCAATGCTCCGGCTGTGATCGCTTCGCCAGCCTCCGAGGACCTCGCCTCAAGCGCCGCTTCAACGGAAGCCACAATGACACCCTTAAGCCGTAATGCCAATCCTGGGGAGGTTGCTGCGATCAATCAGCCAGCCCCTTCTGCAAAAGCACCGGCTCCGCGAACTCCTGCACCCGTGGCTCCCGCTCCTAAAGTTCTCGCTCCCACTCCCACTGCTTCTGCTCCTATGCCTGATGTCATTCGGCGTTTGGCCCTCCAGGCTCAAGCTGAACCAGCTCAACCCTATCAGCCTCAGTCCGTGGCGATCCGTGATGAAATTGCGCCAGGCAGTGAGTTTGATCGTTTCAGAGCCCGGTTGCGTTTGGCTGTGCGCGATCGCGATGCGGATTTCCTACGCCAGGTCGCGGATGAGCATATCAATCTTTCCTTTGGGGCTGGTATGACGCTAGAGAAACGATTGGCAGAGCCGAATGCGGCCCTGTGGCAAGAACTAGAGCGGGCCATTGGCGGTGATTGTGCCCCAGACGGCCAGGCTCCCAATGGCGACTACTGGGCCTGTCCTACTTCCTTTGTGACAGATGCCTACCATCCTGATATTGACCCCTATATGACGGTCTACGTGGATGGGACTGATGTGGCGGTCCGCCAATTGCCCAGTAGCGATAGCCCTGTGCTGACCCGAGTTTCAAATAGCATCTTGCAATCCGCCACCTTGCCCTGGAATGCGTCACTTTCTGAGGCTGAGGATGCTGAACTGAACGCTTGGTACCAAGCCTCGGAGACGGCTCAGGGCTGGAAATTTGTTAGCTTGCCCGATGGGCGCAAAGGGTTCGTCTCCAGTCGCTATGCCTATAGCTCCCTCGGTTACCGTGCTATTTTTCAACAGGATGAAGCAGGCGGCTGGGAAATGACGGCTTTTGTGGCTGGGGATTAGTGGCTTTTGAGGCGATTACTAGGCAATGCTGGACGATCGCCAAAGGGTTTTGTTATGGCTTGCCTAGGAAACTTGCACTTTAAAGTAGGTACGACCGTGCAAAAAGTGTGCAAGTAATGATAATCGATGATTTGTGTATAGATAAGTTGATTTGTTATAGGCATCATTAGGTAAGCGCCAGTTTTACAGAGGGGGACGTCATGTCAGCCTCTGTCGATATCTATGAATGCATTTCAGCCAGAGCCCCAGCAACAACAGCTTCAACAACAGTTACAGGCTTGCACCCAACAAATTGATACTGGAGAGCCCACCGCTGTGACTTATTTGCAGCGTGGCATGGCCTATGCCGGTTTAGAAGACCTGGCCCTGGCCCTGGAAGACTTCACCCAGGCGATCGCCCTCGCTCCCAGTTGTGTAGAAGCATTCGAGCAGCGATCGCGCCTCTACGAATTAGCCAATTGTCAAGAGCAGGCCATTGATGATCTCAATCGAGTGGTTACGTTGGATTCTGGGCGTCACCAGGCCCATTTGCGCTTAGGGGATATTCATTTGGAGCGCCAGGAGTATTTAGCTGCAACCGCTGCCTATACCCGTGCTTTGTTGTTAGATAGCAGCTTGTGGAATAGTTACCGCAACCGTGCCTTGGCTCGACTGGGAGCAGAGGATTTTGAGGGGGCCTTGCAGGACTTCTCCCGAGCGATTGAGCAGGCTCCGGGGCGAGGCCTGCTTTTGGCTGGTCGGGGAACTGTTCATTTGGCCAATCAAGATCGAGCTGCCGCTGTGGATGATTTCCGGGCGGCCATCACAATCCTGCGACGCTCTGGCAATGCCATTGCGGCTGATGAGGTGCTGAGCTGGATCGAATTCCCGCCGATTGATTAGCGATGGTAAGAAGGATCAGCGTTAGAAATACTTCAGCTGAATACAGATTTCGAGGCAGCCGGAATCTACATTGATGGCTGCACGTTTGAAGCTGGGAGCTCCCATGAGGATTTTGGGGTTATTGGAGAAGCCAAAGCCTTCGCGGGGAATGCCCATGAGGCCACGATTGAGGATGCCATCACCGTTGACGTCATGGAAGACAGCGGCAGCATATTGGCCGGGTTGAAGATTTTCAAAGGTAAAGATTGGAGGGGCATCGGCGGCGCTGGCACTGCCCTTGGCGATCGCCTGTTCTCCGCTGCCTGGAAACCCTTCAGCGCTATTGAATAGGCTGAAGCGGACTTGCCCTTGGCTGTTTTTTAAGCCTGTAATGGCCACGCTGAGGCTACAGGTCATTGTCTGGAGGTCCATGCTCACCATCGATTCGCGCTGTATATCCGATAATTTGCGGACATGCTAACCAGCGATGGGAAAAACGGCTGGTTTTGCAGCAAAAATACTAAATAGCTGATGTTGTAACCCTAGCGCTTTCATGGCCTAAAAACTGTGCTGTGGGGACCATTTGACTGCATTAGGTTTGCTTGGCCAGCAGTGGTGCTGCGCCTAAAAGTTTTTGAGTATAGGGATGTTCTGGGGCATCGAAGAGACGCTGGGTGGGGCCAATTTCGACGATTTTGCCACCGTTCATGACGGCGATGCGATCGCAAAAGAACCGCGCCACCCAGAGGTCATGAGTAATGAATAAATAGGTCAGCTCAAACTCCCGTTTCAGTTCCAGCATCAGCTCTAGCACTTGAGACTGGACTGTGGCATCGAGCATACTCACGGGCTCGTCGCAGATGACGAGCTTGGGGCGGGTGATGAGGGCGCGGGCGATCGCTACGCGTTGCTGCTGCCCCCCCGAAAGTTGATTGGGGAAACGGTCTGCGAAGTTCTCCGGCGGAGTGAGGCCTACCCGCTCCATCATCAGGGCGACTTTTTGCTTGGCTTCGGCAGGGCTGGAAGCCAGCTTATGGATTAGCAGGGGGTCGGCGATGCTCTGGCCGATGGTCATTAGCGGGTTGAGGCAGGCATTGGGATCTTGGAAGATCATTTGGATGTCCCGCCGCCGTTTTCGCATGGCAGGCTTAGACAGGGCGGCGATGTTTTCGCCCAGGAATTCGACCCTGCCCGAGGTGGGCTTGAGCAGTTGCAGGATGGTGCGGGAGAGGGTGCTTTTGCCGCAGCCCGATTCGCCGACGAGACCGACGGTTTCACCCGGTTGTATATCAAACGTGATGCCATCAACGGCTTTGATGCTGTTGTCCTTGGCGTTGCCAAAGAGCTTTTCTAGGGGATTGCTACCCAGGGTGAAATGTTGCTTGACGGTGTCGAGGCGCAGGATTGGCTTGGCATCACCCTGGATGCTATCGGCGTCTTTGACGGCATTCTTTTGTAGCAGCAGGGCAGAGTTGAGTAGGGACTGGGTGTAGGGGTGCTGAGGGTTGGAGATGAGGCTATCGGTTTCGCCCAGCTCGACCAGTTTGCCCTGGTACATGACGGCGATGCGATCGCAATATTCCCCCACCAGTGCTAAGTCATGGGAAATCATCACCAGGCCCATGTTGCGCTCGGTGCAGAGTCGGGTGAGTTCGTCGAGGATTTGGGCGGAGACGGTGACGTCGAGGCTGGTGGTGGGCTCGTCGGCGACGATGAGTTTGGGGTTGAGCAGGAGGGCTAGGGCAATGGCCACGCGCTGCCGCATGCCGCCGCTAAATTCGTGGGGGTATTGCTTCCAGCGATCGGCGGGGATGTTGACGGCGGCGAGGCATTCTAAGGAGCGCTCCTTAGCCTGGCGCTTCGTCATCTCGGGACGATGGGACAGCAATGTCTCAACGCAATGATCGCCAATGGTCATCAGCGGGTCCAGGCGAGTCATAGGGTCCTGGAAAATCAGGCCCACCGCTTCACCACGAAACTTGCGCAACTGCTTGTCATCGAGGGTAGGGATGGCGTAATCCGCGACTTGGAGCTTGCCTTCAACGCGACTGCCTTCAGGCAGCAGCTTGAGGATGGTGCGACCCAGGGTGCTCTTGCCGCAGCCCGACTCACCGACCAGGCCGAGGCGTTGGCCGGGCTCCAGGGTGAAGCCAATGTTTTCCAAGGCCCAGTCCGGGGCGTTGGGGTCATGAGCGCTGCCGTCGCGGCTGCGGGGATAGGCGACGTGGAGGCCGTCAACGGTGAGGATGGGGGCGGCTGATTGATCAGCGATGGGCTGCTCGGTGGAGGCGTTGACAGACACGGCTTTTCCCTGACGGATGGAGCGTTTGCGAAGGCAAGATTCTGATTGTTTATCCTAGCAGTGCTAAGGGCCGACGATAGAATAGGGACAACATGACCGATGTTTTCTGATGCCAGCGAGGGATATTTACCATGAGCCAATCTGTAATGCACTGCGAAAAGATGGCTGGCTGATTACGAATGATCCGCTGACGATTGAATACGAAGATGTTCATGTTTTTGCAGATCTTGGAGCCCAACGGCTTTTAGCAGCGGAACGCGATCAGCAAAGGATTGTTGTTGAGATTAAGAGCTTCTTGGGGCGATCGCCCATGCGAGAGCTGGAAACAGCGATTGGTCAATATATCGTCTATCGCACTTTTCTAAAGCAGCGTTCTGTTCCGGCTCCGGTTTATCTCGCCATTAGCAATCGCATTTATCAAAGTTTTTTCCGCCAGCGGGCTATTCGAACCATCACTGAAGAGAACCAGATTTTTCTCATCGTCGTTGATCTTAAGCAAGAGGTGATTCTGCAATGGATTCAGTAGAGAGTGCCCAGTATCCAGAAATCATTAAAGCTTTGCTGACTGAATATCAGCGACTGGCTGAAGCTTCTTTCGCGGAGGGTGTGGAGAGCCTTTTGGCCCTGGATGATGAGCGAGGGCAGTATCTCTGGCTGCGCACGGGTTGGGACGACGTGCGCCGTGTACGGGGCGTCAGCATCTACATTCGTCTCAAGAATGGCAAGGTTTGGGTTGAGGAGGATTGGACTGATTTAGGGGTGGTCGATGCTTTAGTCAAGGCAGGGATTCCTGAAGAAGAAATCGTGCTCGGTTTTCATCCGCCTGAAGCTCGCCAGCATACTGAGTTCGCTGTCGCTTAGAAATCTATGAATACGATCGCCACAAAACTCATCGGCCAATGGTCTCTCTGGCGGGTGCTGCGTCTCTTCCTATTGGCCTACGGAACGTTCTGCGTTTACGGCTGGTTCTTTTCCAACAAGCAGATGTTCTTCCCCCCGGCTGCTAGCTATGAAGAAGCAGACATCTCCCTGATGTTGCCAGTGACAGAAGCCGCTGAGTCTCCCAAAATTGCAGTGCTGTCTTTGCCCAATCCTGAAGCCAAGCTGACGCTGATTTACAGCCATGGCAATGCCGAGGACTTAGGCAATGGCTATCGGAAGCTAGAACGTATGCGAGACAGTGGCTACAGCGTGGTGGCCTATGACTACCAGGGCTACGGTCTCAGTGATGGTACTCCGGGGGAGCGGTGCACCTACCGCGATATTGAGACGGTGTATCGCTATGTTGTGGATAAGCTGAAGGTTCCGCCCGAGCAGATTGTGGTTTATGGGCGATCCATTGGCGGCGGGCCGAGCCTGTATTTGGCTTCGCGGGAGCCGGTTGGTGGGCTGATTGTGGAGAGTTCGTTTGTTAGTGCCTTTCGGGTGCTGACGCGGGTACCGCTGGTGCCGTTCGATAAGTTTCCCAGCCTGCGTCGGATGAAGCAGGTGGAGGTGCCGGTGTTAATCATGCATGGTGAGGCGGATGAGCTGATTCCGTTGTGGCATGGACAAAAGCTCTATGAGGCAGCGCCGGAGCCGAAGCAGGCGCTGTGGGTTGAGGGGGCGGGGCATAACGACTTTTTGTGGGTGGCGGGCGATCGCTTCGACCAGGCTTTACAGGATTTTGCTAGCTTGGTGGAGAGTCGATAGATCTGGTTATCTATCACGAATTCACGGTGCTGCTCTCCATGGCCACAAAGCATTTATGACCGCTTCCTCTCCCCAATGGACTGGCCTCGCTGCAGCGCTAGTTGAGAGTGAGCGCTACCGACCCCTCCAGCGCCTAGGCAAGAAAGCTGGGCGGCAAACGCTGCTTTGTGAGGACAGGGAAACTGGCCAGCGCGTGGTGATTAAGCTGTTGAGCTTCGGGGAGGATTTTGCTTGGCAGGATCTGAAGCTGTTTGAGCGGGAGGCGGAGACCTTACGTTCTCTGGATCATCCCGCGATTCCCAAATACCTCGATTACTTTGATTTGGAAACGCCACGGACTAAAGGTTTTGCGCTCGTTCAAAGCCATATTGAAGCTCAATCTCTAGAGCAGCAGCTTAAGGCGGGACGGAGTTTTAGCGAGGCTGAGATTCAGCAAATTGGTGAGGATTTACTCAACATTCTTGAATACTTGCACGGTCGTCAGCCGCCTGTGATTCATCGGGATATTAAGCCGAGCAATATTTTGTTGGGAGATCGCTCTGCCCATTCCCCAGGTCAGGTCTACCTCGTTGATTTTGGCTCGGTGCAAACGTTGGCAGCCAGAGAAGGCAGCACGATTACGGTAGTGGGAACCTATGGCTATATGCCGCCGGAGCAATTTGGTGGGCGAGCGGTGCCTGCCTCGGATTTATATAGCTTGGGGGCGACGCTGATTTATTTGGCCAGCGGGCGGCATCCAGCAGATCTACCTCAGAAGGATTTTCGGATTCAGTTTGAGGATATGGTTAATTTGACCGCTCCAACTGTGGCTTGGTTACAGTTGCTGATCGAACCTCGACTAGAACGACGAGCCAGCTCTACAGAAGTAGCGTCACTGAGTTGTATTCAAGTGTCCACTACGACAACCCAGTCTCTGAAAAATATAGAAATAGAGACAGCTAAGACTAAGCCTGCGCTTAGTAAAATCAAAGCAACTTACGATTCCCAAGGAGCTTTAATACTCAAGCTACCTCCGAAGAAAGTCGCTTTATACGAATCTGGCAATAGCGATTCAGAGAAAAAAGCATTTTTTCAGAAAGTGTTTTCTCTGGGAAAACACTTTCGCGACGAGTATTTTAAAATATTTTTGGTCTTTGCGACGTTTTCAACTTTGAGCATATTAATATTTCTTCTTATTGAATACCCCGTCATCGTTGTTCTATTATTTATGCTTCGATTGGCTTGGTTCTTTGCTTTTCGTAATCCATCTATGGATATAAAAATACTGATAAAATCACAGGAAGTTCAGGTTTTTAGGCCATGCCAAGAGGCAATGAAAATAGGGCATAAAAATGTTTGGGGAAATCAGGAAATGCAAAGATTTACTCGAAATGATGCTTGGGGAATATCACCCTTCCCAGAAATGAAGCTCTTTTTGGGAACTCATGAACTGGCTTTTAGTGGTACGAAGAAAGAACTTTTATGGTTAGAGCTGCTTCTGCGTAATGAGCTGGATTTGACCAAGGAAGATAGAGCATAGGTCATTAACTTGGAGCTTTGGATATGAATTTTGACCCAGCCAATATATTTCGAGATCATTAAACTACTGCTTATCTTCTCCGATCTTGAATATCCCCGACCTCAAACCCTCCCAAGCCTTGCACCGCAGTCTCCTTATGGTGGCGAAAGCTGCACCGAGGGAACTGAGCCAGATTGCCTTTTTCAATGTGATGACCGGGGCGGGGCCAGCAGTGACGCTGTACCTCAGCAAGCTGGTGATCGATGAGCTGTCACTGTTGGTGCAGCAGGGGCCGGTGGCGGATTGGCGCAGCGTGATTACGAGGGATAGCACGCTGCTCTGGGCCTTGGCGGGGACGGTGGGCCTGCGGTTGCTGGTGGAAATTACCTCCACGGTGGATATTTTGCTGTTTGCTTCCCTGCGCGATCGCGTCCAGGGCGCAGTCCAGGGCCAAGTTCTGGAAAAAATTGCCACCTTCAACGATATTGCCCTGTTCGAAAGCCCCGACCTGCTCAACATCGTTCAGCTCACCCAAAAGGGCGTGGGCCGAGTGCAGCGGCTCTCCTTTATGCTCTCCGGCACCCTTAAGGGACTGCTGACTTTCTTGCCCTCTGTGCTGCTTGCCGCCTCCCTTGACTGGTGGATTCCGCTGCTGCTAATTGGCATTACGGCCCCGTCAATTTGGGTGGAGATGCGCCACCGCCGCCGCAGCTGGCGGGTGGAGACGACCCAGGCCGAAACCTCCCGCAATATGGACATCTATGGGCGGCTGATTCGCGGGGAGAACTACGCCAAGGAGATTCGTCTGTTCTCGTTGCAGCAGATTATGGTGTCTCGCTGGAAGGACTTCTATTTTCAGCGGTTTAGGGCCATGGCTGAGGTGCGAAAGGAAGGGGCGATCGCCATGGCTTTTTGGTCTTGCATCAGCAACCTAGGTGCAGCCCTGCCCTATGTCTTCGTCGTCGTCGGCGTGGTCGAGGGTCGCTTTACCCTGGGTGACATTGCCCTCTACACCGGCATTATTGCCCAAATGCAGGGCGGGCTTCAGCGGCTGATTGCTAACTTTGGCGAACTCTACGATGTGACCCTGGCAACGAAGCCGATTTTTCAACTGTTGGATCTACAACCCGAACTGACTTCACCTCCCCAAGAACAGGCGGTGGATATCTGGCAGCAGTCGGCTAAGCAGACAGGCATTGATGTTCAGGATTTAGTCTTTGCCTATCCCGGCAGCGATGCGCCGATCCTCAAGGGCGTCAATTTTCAAATTAGGCCCAATGAGATGGTGGCCTTGGTGGGCGAAAACGGGGCTGGGAAGACGACGCTGGGCAAGTTGCTGTGCCGACTGTATGACCCCACCCAAGGGTCGATCTATTGGAATGGTAAGGACTACCGGGAACTGGAGCTGAGGGAACTGCGCGATCGCATCGCGGTGGTGATGCAAGACTACGCCCGCTTCCCTACCACCCTGCGCGAAAACGTCGGCTGGGGTTATCAGCCCAGTCTGGATGAGGATGAGGCGATTCAGGAAGTGTTAGAAGAAGCAGGTGTGGCGCGGCTGGTGAAGAACTATGAGTTGGGCCTGGAGACGCCGCTGGGTAAGGAGCTGGAGGATGGCGTGGACTTGTCGGGCGGGCAGTGGCAGCGGGTGGCCATTGCGCGATCGCTCCTGCGCATGGGCACCGCAGACCTAATGGTATTCGACGAGCCCACGGCAGCCCTGGACCCCAAGAATGAGCAGGAGATTTACGACATTTTCCGCAATGTAGCGCGGGGGCGGATGGCGGTGGTGGTCAGCCACCGGCTAGCTCTGGCGAAGATGGCGGATCGCATTGTGGTGCTGGAGCATGGCCAGGTGATTGAGGAGGGCAGCCATGATGAGCTGATGGCGTTGGATGGAGTCTATGCCGATATGTTTACGCGCCAGGCGAGTAGTTATGTGTGAGGTTGCGGCGCTACGGAGGGCTGAGCCTGACATGGAGCGCTAGAATTGCAGTACGAACGATCTGACAGCGCAATGACTCTCTTAACCCGTTCCAAGTTGAGTTTCGAGCAGTTCCTGCAGGACTATCCTGAGGGCGAAGGTCGTTACGAGCTGATC
>CALLAT010000175.1 GCA_938002085.1 uncultured Pseudanabaenaceae cyanobacterium | reverse complement strand
CAGTTCGCCGTAGTCAACTTTGCCATCCTGCTCAAATTTCATGCGGATCTCAAAGCCGAAGGCTTGCTGATAAAAGTCCAGCGTTTTAACGACGTCTTCGACGTAGACGATGACATAGCCGAGTTTCATTTTGGCCTTCCAGTAATGAGTAAGCTTGTTCTACTTTAGTGGCTCGGAAGATCTTGAGATGATGCTCTTGGCATAACTCTATATTTTGTTTCGGCGCAGGGGGCCCCAGAGGTAGCCACCCACCATGACGGCGGCCACGATGACGGGCGAAATCAGCATAAGCAGGCCGAGGCCAATGTTTGCGCCGCCGATTGAGGCGTCTCGCCAGTAGCGGTAGCCATCCCAGTGGTACATGAGCCAGAACAGGACGGTGGTGAAGCTGCCGAGTCCGATGGCTGCGCCCAGTCTGGGGCGAAGGTATTTGACGGTTTTGCGGCTGAGGCGACTGCTGCCGGTTAGGGCGAGGCCCAGGAAGGGGGCTGCGACCATAGCGGATTGAGTGAGGAGGACGTCTGTTTCTTCACCGGGCCAGTTTTCGCTGCGTTCGGTGGCGAGGTTAAAGCCCCAGTCGGGTAGCCAGATGCAGAGTAGGGGGGCGATGAGGACGAGTAACCAGAGTGATGTTCGCAGTTGACCTGATTTCAAGCTGTGCCTCCCTGCTGGAAAGTTTTGGATTTTGTGGGTGAATGGCGATCGCGCTAAATGTCTTCTCCCAGTTCGCGTAATCGCTGGACTAGGCGTTCTGCTCGCTGACGTTCTAGTGCTGCTTGCTGTCGCTCTGCTTGAGCTTGCTGGCGTTCTAGCTGGAGCTGTTGGTCTTTGATTTCAGCTTCGTTGAGGAGGCGATCGCCCCCTTCTCCAAACCAGCTCAGCGTCTCCCGCCCTAAAGGATCATCCGGCAGGGGACAGCGCCCAATCCCCAAACCAAGCTCCGGCATCCAGCAGGGTTCACCGGGTTGAAGCTGATAGCCTGTCTTGCTCAGTTTGTAGACTTCTAACGGTTGGTGACCGTCTCGCTGGGAGAAGCGAGCGTTGTAAATCGCGTAGTAGAGGACACCCAGCTTGGCGTAGCTTTGGAGCTTTTTGTCGTATTCTCCGCCGGGTGTTTGGGAAACCACCTCCAACGCCATGACGGGGGGAACATAGTTCTCTTCCCAGAGGATGTAGCTGTTGCGAGATTGTCCGTCTTTTTGGCGGGGGACGCCTAGGCTGAGGAAGGCATCGGGGACGATGGGGACTCTGGGATTGGGGCCGGTCGTGTGGTAGATGGCCATGTCTACGGCGAAGTACCAGTCTTGGCGCTGCTTCCAGAGGTATTCGAGGAGGAATAGGAGGTAGTTTGGTACGAAATTCTGGTCTTCGTTGTCCACGGGGATGTCGTCTGAGCAGGGCAGCTCGTGGCTGGGGGGTAGGGTTCTGATGTCGTCGGAGGAAAGCATCTTCAGCACCTGGGAGGTCTCAGCTGTGGCTTTATTATAGTGCTCTTGTTCTGGCAGACTCAGGATGAGTATTCAACAATTTGATGAGTGTTTGCGACGGGAGGTGACGATTGTTCTTGATTTGTCGAATGAAGACCACTAACCCTGGTCTACTTCCCGCCGAACACCGTTTCGACGACGAACTCATCGCCCTTCAGAAAAAGGATTGACCACTGCTACACCAGTCCCCTCAAAATCCTTCCCATTGCGAGTCACCAAACGAAAATCACCCTGCAAAGCAATGGCTGCCATCAAAGAATCCATCAGCGGCAACACCCGACCCTGCAATTCCAACCGCCCCAACAACTCCCCCCACAGCAGCATCGTCCCTGCATCTAGATCGCAGACATTACCCACGAAACGAACCATCAGATCTTGCGTCAGCCATTCCTTCAGAGCTGCCTTGCGACGAGACTCAGGCAACCTCGCAATGCCCTTTGCAATTTCACCAACCGTCACCACAGACAAATAGAGCTCAGCCGCATCCTGCTCATCAAACCACTGGAGAACACTGGCGTCAGGTTGCTTTCGGATCAGCTCAGAAATAACGCAAGTGTCGATCAGGTATTTCATAGAAAAACACGATCTGGAACCGGACTCTGATCGCGACTGAGATCGATCTCATCAGCAACATCGCACAAGGGAGAATTGCGAAAAAAAGCAACAAAAGAACTGCTTGGGCTTGAGTCGTCATCCAAGCTTGTTGAGCTATCTTTCTCAGCCCAGCTCCCCATCGCAGGCTCAGCAGTGCTTGCTTCAACCGGCCGCGCCTGAACAGTTAAAAAACTATCGCTCGTCTCCGTCAGAGGAAATCTCCGCTCTGCCAACCAAGCCAATAGGTCTGCGATGAGATTATCATCAGCCTTCTCAAGCGCTTGCAGTAGAATTTCTCTCGGAGTCATATCTGAAAGCATCCTCGCTAGACCCAGGTCTCCATTTTAGGCTGCTCGCCTGCGGATGTCATAAATCCTGCTAGACACCGCCACATGCTAGCCCACAAGCCCTTCAAGACAATGAGCTAGAGCGATAACCTAAACCCATGCCTAAATCCGCCACCAACCTCCGCCCCCCCGCCGAACTCCGCTTCGCCGACGAACTCACCGCCCTAAAAGCCAACGACGATCTCCCCAAGCCCCCCGGCTGGCAACTCTCCCCCCGCGCCGTCCGCCAATTCATCCTCGGCAGCGACGGCAAAGCACTCCCATTCAAAAAAGGCAAAAAGACCCTAGAAACCGTCATCAGCCAAAAATACTTCGGCGACAACGCCCTCATCGACCGCTGCATCGTCACCCTCGCCGGAAACCGAGGCCTCCTCCTCATCGGCGAACCCGGCACCGCCAAATCCATGCTCTCCGAACTCCTCACCGCCGCCATCTCCGGCAGCTCCACCAACACCATCCAAGGCACCGCAGGCACCACCGAAGACCAAATCAAACATTCCTGGAACTACGCCCTCCTCATCGCAGAAGGCCCCAGCCCCAAAGCCCTCGTCCCCTCACCGTTGTATAGCGCACTAAAAGACGGCAAACTCGTCCGCTTCGAAGAAATCACTCGCTGTCCCCCCGAAATCCAAGACGCCCTCGTCTCCGTCCTCTCCGACAAAGTCATGACCATCCCCGAGCTAGGCGACGAAGGCACCGTCCTGGCTCAAAAAGGCTTTAACCTCATCGCCACCGCCAACACAAGGGATCGCGGCGTCAACGAAATGTCCAGCGCCCTCAAACGCCGCTTCAACTTCGAAACCGTCAAGCCTATTACCGACAAGGTGCTGGAGCAACAGCTCGTCATGGCTCAAACCCAGGAGTTACTCACCGAAGCGGCTGTAGATACAACAATTCCCCCCGACGTCGTCGAACTCCTCGTCACCACCTTCCAAGACCTGCGCCAAGGCAAAACCAGCAGCGGCACCATGATTGAATCCCCCTCCACCGTCATGTCCACTGCTGAAGCTGTAGCCGTGGGCGTTTCCGCTGGGCTGGATGCCACTTACTTGGGCGATGGCGAAGTCACCAGCGAGCATTTGGTCCGCAATTTAGTGGGCACGGTGCTGAAGGATAACCCTGAGGATGCCGCGAAGTTACGGCATTATTTTGAGGTGGTGGTAAAAGGGCGATCGCAAACCGATGGCCTCTGGAAGGACTATTACAAGGCGAGGAAATGGCTGCGTTAGAAGAAGCAAAACAGCCTCTTCCCCTAGCCCCTACTCCTAAAGGAGCAGGGGGACCAAGCCCTGTTGTATTAACACTTCTGCAGGTGCAGAGGAACCGAGCCCTGGCGCGTGGACTTGTCGCAATAGAGATACTTACCTCAATGGGAAATGGAAAGCTGACGTCATCCCACTCCTTCAGGAGAGGGGCCGGGGGAGAGGCGGCTGTTAGATTCCAACGTCTTGAGCCACTTCCTCCACAACTCGTCCCAGCCCCCGCCGATGCCCCCAGCCCACATAGCCCGCAAACAAACAACTCCCCGCTGCATCCGCTACATAAATATGCTGCACCTGGGCCGGATTCTTCCAAGTCCGCAGCGTAATCCCATCCCCTAACTCACAACGCACCTTGGCCTTGGCAAAATCGCGGTAGCCCGCCGCTGTCATCCCCGGCACCGATCGCAACGACCGAATTACCCCCTCCGCCACCGGGCTCAGCACCTCCGGCTCCACCCCAGGCCGCTGCCAAAAAGCCTGAATCTCCTGAGCGACTTCTGGGCTATAGCGCATCGCTGCATGGGCCACTTTAGACAGTAACTTGAACTCACTGCCGGGAACTTTAGTTGCTTCTACAGCTACTAATCCATCGCTGCCATTTCCTAAGTCTGTCGCAATGACAAGCGTTGGTATTTTCTGGGCAATTTGCTCTGCTAGGTTGCGGCGATCGCGTCCCAAGTCCCGCGCAATACCTAGACCCAACCCCCAGGGATCGATCAACCGCGCCACATCCGAGCCCCCAATGGGCGAACCCACGAGCACAAAGGACTCCACCCGCTCCCACCAATCGGGATGCCGATGCAACAACTCCGTCCAGATCAGCCCGCCCATGGAATGGGCCACTACCCGCATGGGTAGATCTGGATAGCGCGTTAAAAATGACTGGACAATGGCTTCTTTCTCGCTCACCAGTGGCTCAATCCGCAGCCAGGTATTCACAAACTTGAGGCTTGGAGCGACCACCTCACTCTGCTCAGGTGCCACCGATCGCACCAACTCCCCCAAATACTTCCCGGTATCTGACCAGCCATGCTGGGCAAAAATCAATCGCTCGGGCCGTTGTTGAGAGGAACTGGAAGCCATAGCCAAAACAGACACATTATCTTCCTGACTACTGTAACGAAGCTCAAACCCTAGCAGTAGTCGGTTAATCCCCTTCGTCAAGTGTCATTACACTACCGGTCGTTTGCGCCTAGCCTCGTTAGGATCGAGTTCTCTAGAAGTTGGAATCAGGCAAAACATTTGTCCCAACCTAAATTTATAGTCCAGCGTCATTCTCAATCCTTCCTGCCATGAGCAAGCAAAAATTCGATAGCTTTGACGACATGCTCGCCAATTCTGCCAAGCCAACTCTAGTGGACTTCTATGCCCCCTGGTGTGGGCCCTGCCAAATGATGGCTGGCATCCTTAAGCAAGTCAAAGAGGAGCTAGGTGACAGCGTCAATATCGTTAAAATCAATACGGATAACTATCCTCAAATCGCCTCTCAGCACGGTGTTGAAGCCTTGCCGACCTTAGTGCTATTTAAGAATGGTCAACCGAGCGATCGCATCGAAGGCGTCCTGCGCCCCGAGCAGCTCGTGCAGCGTCTCCAGCCCAACTTGTAAAAACGCGATCGCCCCAAGCGAGCATCGCTAACGGTAGGAAAACAGCATTGGGTTCAGCCCATTGCTCTCAAACCATCCGCAACCCAATGCTGTGCCCTTGCTTCCGCCTGGGTGAAGCATTGGGTTTGTTTTTGGTTTCTTCTTAGTTTCTTCTTGAGGCTGTGGAACCCATTGCTCCAATGCATTTGCTCCAAGGCGTTTGCTCCAAGGCGTTGTCCCTACGTTCCGTTGCACAAACTGACGATGCGCGATCGCAGCTCATCCGCTGCCGTGGGCTGGGTCAACTGTAATGGTCCTTGCAACTGCCAGCCTTCCGCTGTGCCTCGCGGGGGCGCTGTGATGTTTAAAGCTGCCTGCTCCTCAGATTTCAGCCAAAAATAGAACGGCTCTACGGGATACAAAGCCTCAGGCAATGGGCAAATGGGGATCACCCGAGTATCACTGTAAAAACTCAGCGAAGGTCGCTCAATTCGATTCGTTGTATACACTGGCAACGATCCGATTGCCTCTGCCTGAATTACTGCTGCCATTGGCTTTGCTGGCTCTGCATCGCTCAACTCAAACAGCCAATGGGGCGAGGCCATCAACGCAAAAATCGCCACATACCAACCCCAAGCCAGAACTAAAATCCACTGAGCATCCTGCCGCCACAGCAGCCAGCCACTCAGGCCCATGCCAGCGACTAAAGCCCAAAATGGAATCGCCAACCCCAGCGTAGCCTCAGGCCCCCAGGAAAAATACAGGCCCCCCGCCAGTGCAATGCCCAGGAGCAACCCCACCAGCCCCAGCCAAATCTTGGGTGATCGACCTGGCGTATAGGGCTCACATTCGACTCCCCCCATGCGATCCCAGCAATTTGCCAGCACCGGCCCGATCGCCAGGGCTACCAGTGGATACAGAGGCATGATGTACCAAGGCAACTTCGTCTGGGCCAGGCTAATCACCGCAAAATAGCCACCGCCCAAAACCCAGATCAGCTTGCCCCAGCTGAGCGATCGCTCCCGCCAGGCCTGGGCCAATCCCCAGGGCAAAAACATCACCCAAGGCCAGCCCCATTCCAACAACTCCCCGACGTAATAAAGGAGCGAACCGCGATGATTCTCCACGGGTTCCCAGAGTCGCTTGAGCGCTTGGTCCACGAGACCGCGCTGGACAAAATCATCGGCGCCTCCCAAGGTTTGGTTGCCATACCAAGCCATCGCCGGAGCCATCCCTAAAACGAGCCCTGTCCAGAGATAGCCTGAGCGCAGCATCCTTGGCGTATCCCAAACCAGGAAGCCCAACAGCAATCCACCCAGTAACAGCCCCAAAACGCCCTTGGTGAGGCACATCAGGCCCACTCCCAGGCCAACACCCAGACTCCAGCGAGCATCGCGCCGCGATCGCAACCCCGCCAAAATCGTCACCAGATAAAAGCAAAGAATCGCCCCATCCAGCATGGCTAAACGACCATGGCGAACCATAGGAAGGAGCGTGAGATAGGCGATCGCCCCAAACACTGCTGGGCGTCGCGTTACAAACAACTCCCGACCCATCAAATAGAGCAGCGGCACCGATAGCGCCGTTAGCATCGCTCCCGGCAACCGCGCCGCCCACTCACCCTCCCCAAAAATCCGAAACAGAACAGCCACAAGCCCATGCATTAGAGGGGGCTTATTCACATAGGCCTGGTCCCAAATTGTGGGATGGAGTAAACCCTGACCAAAGTTCTGGACGCTCAGCCAAAAGGTAAACAGCCCACTCGCTCCAGTTCCCTCTCGGAGCAGCAGAGACTGTTCTGCGATTTCCCTCGCGACCTGGGCCACCGTACCTTCATCCCAGTCTCGTAGCGCGACCCCCCCAAGATTGACTAAATACAGAGGTAAGGCAGCCAACCAAAGCCCCAGCGCCCATCGCCGATCTAGACTCACCCCGTAATGTCCCTGCGACTCTCCTCGACCCAACTGCTTCAACCATCGTCTAAGCCGAGAAACCATCGCCATCCCATCAAACAATTGCACTGACCCACAGCAGCCGTCTCAGCATAGCCCAAGCAACCTTCGCCAAAACCTATACTTCTCGTAACAAAATAAGCGAGAATACCAAACGGGCTGGCCGTGCCCCAAGTCCGGCCATGCAGCTAGGCCAGTGCGCCCGGTTAAAAAGAATACGCACGGCTCGTGCGTCCCTTTGCCCACCGCAGACAACAAGCTAGGAGAGTAATCGCAAATGGAACGCACCTTCATCGCCATCAAGCCCGATGGCGTTCAGCGCAACTTGGTTGGCGAAATCATTGGTCGCTTCGAAGCCAAAGGTTTCACCCTAGTGGGCCTGAAAATGCTCAAGCCTAGCCAAGAGCTAGCCGAGACCCACTATGGCGTCCACAAAGAACGCCCCTTCTTCAAGGATCTCGTTAGCTTCATCACCTCCGGTCCCCTCGTGGCCATGGTTTGGGAAGGCGACGGCGTTGTTGCTGCGGGCCGCTTGATGATCGGTGCCACCAACCCCCTGACCTCCAACCCCGGCACCATCCGTGGTGATTTCGGTGTCAGCATTGGTCGTAACATCATTCACGGTTCTGACGCTGTTGAAACTGCCCAAAGTGAAATTGCACTGTGGTTCAACGAAGAGGAACTCGTAGATTGGACCCCTGTGAGCACCCCTTGGCTCTACGAATAAAGTGAATTAAGTCACGTCACGATGATGTTGTGACATGACTGGAGTCAAAAAGCCTGTCCTGTCATCAGGGCAGGCTTTTTTGATGACTTTCAGAATGAGTCGATCTACTTATGAATGTACATAAGTGATGTAGCCACAGCTATAAAAGATGCACTAAGGAGAGCAGCATACAGCCATTATTTAAACCATCATTGAACTCGCTAAACAGATGCAGATGGATGTTGTGGCCGCAGGGGGAAGAAAACGTTCAGCTTCAAGCGTTGAAGCAACTGGGGGGTGACCTGATTCAGGGCTACTTTATTGCTTGGCCGATGGATGCCTCTGGGATTAATGCATTTATAGTGGAGAGCAAGAAGACCCTTGTTCTAAAGGCTTAGCCATGGGCAGGCTCGGATAGGTCGTTGCGCCTGAACTTGGGGCAGGATTCCAGACGTACAATAATGGAAGTACCAGGGATTCTTTAGGGACATTGTCCATGCCCCGCAAGCCACAACTCACCTTCGATCGCGGTACCCTCATCCTCCACCCGCCTCCCAGGGGCAAAGCTTGGATGGACTTTGCGGAATGGGACGATCGCATCGAAAAATTCCGTATCCCTGCCATTCATTACCGCAGCCTTGTTGAAAAGCTGCGAGCGAGTGACACCGTTTTTGAAGACAAAGCCGCCAGCTTTGTCACCCTAGAACTCAAAACCGACCAAGCATTAACGCCTTATCCCCACCAAAGCGAAGCCCTCCAGGCTTGGAAGGAAGCTGACCGCCAAGGGGTTGTTGTGTTGCCTACTGGCTCTGGTAAATCGTTTCTGGCGTTGCTTGCGATCGCCGCGACTCCGCGCCAAACGCTGGTCATTGTGCCTACCCTGGACCTAATGCACCAGTGGTACGCGCAACTGGAAAAATCATTTCCGGGCACAGAAGTGGGGCTGCTGGGTGGCGGTAGCCGCGATCGCACCCCCATTCTTGTTTCTACCTACGACAGCGCCGCCATCAACGCCGAAACCCTCGGCAGCCAATATGGTCTGGTCATTTTCGACGAATGCCACCACCTGCCCAGCGACTTTAACCGCGTCATCGCCGAATACAGCCTTGCCCCCTACCGTTTGGGCCTCAGCGCCACGCCGGAGCGCAGCGATGGCCGCCACGAAGATTTGAATCAGTTGATTGGCCCTGAGGTTTACCGACGCAGCGCCGAGCAGCTGTCTGGCAATACCTTGGCGGATTACGAAGTGCGCCAGATTAAGGTCAAGCTGACTGAAGAAGAGCGCGATCGCTACAAGCAGCTCATCGACCAGCGCAATGCCTTTATGCGCAGCGCCAATATCTCTTTTGGGGGCCTGGGAGGCTGGCAGCGTTTTATCCAGGTCTGCTCCAAATCCGCTGAGGGTCGCCAGGCGATGTTGGCCCACCATCAGGCGAAGGCGATCGCCCTGGGCAACGAAGCCAAAATCACGCTCCTCGAAGACCTCCTGGCTGAGCATCATTCCGAAAAGATCCTAATCTTCACCAACGACAATGCCACCGTCTACCGCATCTCAGAAAGCTTCCTGATTCCCGCCATCACCCACAAAACCCCCGTTAAAGAGCGTCATGACATCCTGACCAAATTCCGCGCCAGCGACTACAAAACCCTCGTTGTCGCCAATGTCCTCGATGAAGGCGTTGATGTGCCCGACGCCAGCATCGCCATTTTCCTGGCTGGCACCGGGTCTACCCGCCAATTTATCCAGCGCTTGGGCCGCATCCTGCGCAAAGGTGCGAAGCCGGGCAAGCAAGCCATTCTCTACGAAGTCATTGCTGAAGATACCGTCGAAGAAGGGGTCTCTCAGCGGCGTCGTAATACCTTTAAGCGCAAACCCAAGTCGAAATCCCAGGCTCAACTAGAACTCTTGTCCAGTGATAAATCGAATAACAGCGACAAACCGGCGAGCAAACCCACAACCGTCTCGCCCTATGAGATTCGGCCTGCTGCGCCCCTTAGGGCGGCGGAGTTGCAGGATGATGATGACTGGGATTAAGAGAGGCAATGTAGAAACAAAAACTTCATCCAAGATTTTGTTTTTACAAATAGATACCGAGATTGTGCGGATTACGCATGCAATCCTTCGGGAAACTTAGAACACCCCATGGATCGCGATCGCCATGCTCCCCCGCGAGACCCTCCGCCGCCCTGTTCTAAACCACAAAGCAACCCATAGCCTCCGGTACCTCCAAACCCACCAGCCCCTTTGGCTGAGTGCCACTGGCTGGGGACTGGCCCATGGCTGCCTCGGTGCGCTCCTCTTCGACTTCAATGCATCCCCAGCAATTTGGCTCCTCCTCATCGCCAGTAGCCTGCTCCCCTTCTATCCCCGCTGGATTATTCCCCATCCTCTCCGTACCTGGGCTCCCGGTCTCACCCTTGGGATAGCACTGATCGGGATGGCCATCCCTGAATGGGGACTGTTTCTGATGGCTCTGCCCATGACGATTCTTTTCGTCAGCCTTACTCTGACTGGCAACCAACCCGTCAAAACTTCCCTGATCAGTAGCCTGGCTGTTTACGGCTGCTCCACCCTCTTTATTAGCTTCGTCGTCTTTTTACTGGGCATGGGTCAGGGCGATCGCCTCACCTTCCTCACGGCCCTTATCCCCCTAGCCATTGCCACGATTACCCTGCTTCTCTGTGCTGCGCCCTTAG
The DNA here is from genome assembly GCA_938002085.1 of uncultured Pseudanabaenaceae cyanobacterium. Lineage (GTDB taxonomy): Bacteria > Cyanobacteriota > Cyanobacteriia > PCC-9006 > JAAUQQ01 > JAAUQQ01. The sequence goes on along the minus strand of CALLAT010000175.1, from coordinate 24,316 downwards.
GACAATTCAGTCGCTCCATTCAAGATGAAGAGCGGGCGTTGAATCTATTGCCCCTATGGATCTGTGGTGGCATTGCCCTGATTTCTCTCGTGACAGGGGCTTGGGCAATTCAATCCCCCTGGGCGATCGCCCTTGTAGGTTCCTAAATCCTTGGGTCTTTAATAACAACGCCTCAGTCTCAGGCATCCAGGCTTGGGACTCTGAAGCACAGCATGGCAATATTGCTGGTTTTGTATCCCGACTGCCTTGGCATCCGGCCCTTGCTTAATGCAAGGTGAACTGAGTCCCAGTGCTGGTCAGATGATGACCGACCCAAGCCCATTTTGATTCAACCCTAATCTGCATTTTCGCCATGTCTAGCGCCTCCTCTCAGCTTCGTTTTTACCTCGACACTGCGGATACTGAACAGTGGAAAGCTTGGCTGCCCAGCGGCATGTTCTATGGCGTCACCAGTAATCCTCTCCTCCTTGAGCGGGCAAATCAACCCTGTAATCTTTCCAACCTGACTGGGCTGGCGACTCAAGCCTTTGACTTCGGTCTGCAGGAAGTTCAAATCCAAACCTGGGGGAACAGCGTTGCAGAACTCGTTGAACGGGGACAGGCGATCGCCGCGATCGATTCTCGCATCGTCGTGAAAGTCCCCGTCACCCAAATGGGCACAACCGCAGCAGCTCAGCTGATTGCCCAGGGCATTCCCGTCACCCTGACTGCGCTTTATGCCGTTCACCAAGCCCTGATTGGTGCCTCTTTGGGAGCCCACTATGTCGCCCCCTACCTGGGTCGTATTAATGACCTGGGGCAAAACGGTCGCGAAACCCTGGCCACCATGCAACGTGCCCTTACTGGTGTTGAAAGCCAAACCCGTATTCTCGTCGCTAGCATTCGTACCATCGGCGACATCCCCTTTCTGGCGAGTCGAGGCCTGAATACCTTTACCTTCTCTGCCAAAATTGCCGAAGAATTCTTCAGCGTTGATGCGACCCAGCAAGCCACCCAAGACTTTGAACGGGCTGCTCAGGGAGCGGTGGCGGCATCTGCCTAAACACAATGCTTTGGGGCCACCTATAGACCTAGGCCGTTTGGCTGGCTAGGTCTCCTGACCTTGCCTTCGTGACCTAGGGCAGTCTTTAAAGCGATTACTCACAGTAGGATGGAAGCGTGTAATTCCCATTGTGATTCAGTTCTACCCGGCGTGACTAAATCTGATCTTGCCTCCCGTCAGCTATCGCGAGAGAGAAAGACCCCTATGACCCAGCCCCGTTGGGTCTTTTTTGTGGCGGCGATCGCTCTCATGATCATTGCTTGGTTCCAAGTCATGTCTGCCCGCGATGGTCTCGTTGTGCGCTCCTTGACCCGTGAGTCTGTTCCCCTTACCTACTTGGCTCCCCAAGGGGCTGAACGCAGCGCACCAGGGGTTTTAATTGCCCATGGTTTCACGGGGTCAAAGCAGCTGATGCAAGGCTACGGCTATACCTTAGCCCACAGTGGCTATGCGGTCATGCTGTTTGATTTGGATGGTCATGGGGGCAATGGCTACCCCTTCCAACGCAGCGACCTAGAAGATAATCTTCAAACGGCCTGGGATGCACTCAAAGAGCAACCGGAATGGGATGCTAAGCGCCTCACCAGCCTGGGACATTCCCTCGGGAGCTATGCCACCCTCTCCACGGCAGTCAAAAATCCGGCTAGCTTTGCTGCAACGGTTGCTGTGGCACCTGTTCCTGCTCCCGTAACCTTCCGCTTTCCTCGGAACTTACAAGTGCAAGTGGGCGAATGGGAAAACGAACAGATTAAGCTCAACGCTGGCAAAATCATGCGTTCCGCAGGCACCGAGAGCAATATTCCCACGGTGGATCGCCGGAATCCCATTGATAGTAGCCCAGTTGGTAAATTGCTGGGTGATGCCCGTTCAGCACTCACCCGTAGCATTGCCGTCCAGACTGATCAGCTGGTATTAGACCAGGCATTAGCCGAGGGGACTGCTCGCCAGCGTGTGGACCTGCCCGGTGTGGAGCATATCGCGATCTTGTTTAGCGATCGCAGTCATCAACTGGCAATCAATTGGTTTAATCGCACTTTCGGAATCGAGCCCGAGCCTGAAACCGCTGACCAACAACCCTACAAGGACCGCCGTCTGGTTTGGTTTGGGCTCCATTGGCTCAGTGGCTTGGTGGCATTGATGGCGATCGCGCCCACCCTCAGTGTGGGTCAACCCGGTCGCCTGGCCATTCCCCGCTGGCGAAAATTGTTGGGCCTGATGCTGGCTCCTGTGGCCGCTGCCTTCGGGTTACAGCAGATTAATGAAGTGGTGGAAATTCAAACCTTAGGGGGGATCCAAGTCGGTAGTGCCGTTGCCCTCTGGCTGCTGCTGGCTGGGAGCGTCTGGCTCTTTTGCCAGGGTCGCCTGCCCAAACCCCAGGCGCCTAGCTTGATCCGAGGAGGCGTGATTTTTGCTGGTCTATGGTTTGCCTTTGGTGCCCTGGCCCATTTCACCTGGATGCCCTGGCTGTTGATTCCGGCCCGTATGCCGCTCTGGCCCCTATTTGCCCTGGCCTGCTTCCCTTGGTTTATGGCTGCGGGCATTAGCCAACATCAAGGGAGTTGGTTCAAGCGCCTGCTGTGGTGGTTCCTGCAAAGCTTTGTTTTGGTTGCTGGCTTTAGCTCCGTCGCCTATGGCATCGCAGAAATTGGCTTTATTGCGATTTTGCTGCCCTTCTTCCCGCTGCTAATGGGCATGTTCAACTTGCTCGATAGTGCTTTCCGCGATCCCTGGAGCTATGCCCTCGGTTGTTCCCTGTTCTTTAGCTGGCTATTGGCAGCCCTATTTCCCTTGGCCTAAGGGCTTTGGAACAGCGAAGCAAGGCATAGGCCCCCTGGGCAATGCAAATTTTCTCCCATAAGCTTGCAAAGATAGCGCAATGAGGTATACTCAGCCCGCAGCCGCAGAAGCATGTTAGAGCCCTGGCCTAGTGCCATTTAAGAGCTTAAACTACATTGTTGTGGAGGCATCTATGTTCCTCGGTGCCACACCATCACTTGTGCTGATGTGGCGTTCTAGCAATTGCAAAAGTGCCAAGAATCGTGGCATTGCTAACTAAGAAACCAGTCATAACTAGCGAATAGTCTCGATAAATAAATAATAAAAAGCCTGCTCTCTAAATCAAGAGCAGGCTTTTTGCTTAGCTATCCGAAATTTGTCGAGAGTTTGAACCATCGCTAGTGCTAGATTCAAACTCTCAAACTGTTTAGGAATAGGTCAAAGAACGGGCCAGCATACGCTGCTGTGGAGCAACCTTCTTTTTCTTAACTAGGCGACATTTTAGGGGGCGCTTACGCTTGGGTAAAACTTCGGGAACCGCATCCTTCCACTTCAAACGAAGTACACGTTCCATCTGCATCGCAACACGGTGATAGTCTGCAGTGGGAATCCATAGAAGCTTCGCCTCGTCTAGGCTTTTGGCGATCTTGTAAGGCCAGGGTTCGCGCTTAAGTTCTTTCTTCAGGCTCTCAGCAGTGCCTAAGTAAAGCCACTGTTGCCGCCACAAGAAAGCATAAAGGCCGGGGCTATCAGGCAGATTTTTGGGATCTAGCTCGCGCCATTGTGTCTGGTTCATTTTCAATTAGTTCCGCTCAGTATTGCAGTACCGAATTGCAACCCAAGCGATCGCGCCAGCTACGAGCTTGGTAATCGGATTTTTGTATCTCCGAAACTCCTCAATCTAAACCTGTCTCTTATGAGATCTAGATTGCGTTTCGGGGCATTTTTCGTTGCCACGTTTTCTTGTCTGCCAGGACGTTAGCACATGGCTGAATTTTTTGCACTCTTTTTTTGAAAATTAGTAGTTGTTGAGGCAAATGTAGGGCACTTTTGCAGAGATCCTGGGGAAATAATTGCCCATGGGGGAATGCGCCCTGTTTTTGCAGCAGCGCTCCTATTCAGCCCTAACCCCTCGTGATAAGTACAGCTATGCTCCCTGGCTGGCTGGGGCAGGAGAGGCTATCACCAGGAAGAGTCTTTGAATCGAGGTGTACCTTTGCACCTTCTCTCTTGCAGCAACGATTAACGGGCTATAGCAATCGTCTCTAATAAGTAGTCCCAGGTCGGGCTAGAGCAGTCGTCAAGTCGAGGGTTGAAGTACTGCTTGCTCGCAGCCGCAGTGGATGTTGCTAAGGCTGGAGAGTGGTGCTCCTGCTCAGAACAGGCGATCGCGATTTTCCATGGGAGATTTGCCTATATCAAAAGCGCCCTGTTCTCTGAGAACAGGGCGCTAATGGGGCAGGATGACAATATTCACCCCACCATGCAACTGGGAAGCTGCTTTCGTTCAGGGTTTGGCTCAGCCCACAGTGCTATTTCACATCCAGATTAAAGGCATAGCCATAGCCCTGGAAATTAGAATCCAACACCAGTTGATATTCCCCGGTCTCCCTCAGCTTGCCTGACCATAAGTCTGACTCGCTGCTTTCAGGTCCAGAAAACAATACTTTTTCACTGGGAGACATCAGGGTGGGCATTTGTCCATTGCCGCTCCGCCCTGTAATCGTTAGCTCTTGTCCCTTCTCCAAGGACAGCTTGTACACATGGGTTCCTGGACCGATGAAGCGGCCTAGAATTCCCGCAGACTGGTCCTTGGGAATGGTTTGGATTTTAGCCAATTTGGTATTGCAGCTATAGCTGGTTAAGCCTTTGGGCACCCAGCCTTGGGTGGGACTGGTGACGGCAAACCACTCGCCTTGTTGACCTGCAATATCTAAGAACTGATCATTATTCACTTCGGCGATGATGGTGGCCGTAGGAGAGGGCTGATCTCGAATACTTAAAGGTGGATTGGGATCGGTGGCTTGCGCCATCTTGACTACACAGCGCTCTAAGCTGACGAGCTGATTGGTGGAAGCCGGCAGAGTCGGAACGTTACGCGACTCTGCAGAGGTGATAAAAATGTCTCCTGTCTCTTGGCTGGTAGGTTGCTCCACCACGCGCACATTGCCATCGGGACGGTTTGCAACCCTCCAACCGACCCAGGCAGCCAAGGGTGCCAGCAGGATGAACAGAATAATCAGCGGCCATTTATAGGTTGGCTCTTCGTACATGGCGACCCACTCACAGGTGATAACTGAAGGTTACAAAACTAACGAATCGGTCGGTCTCACCCGAGGTAAGGACCTGGATTGCCGTTTGATTTGGCAATCAATCATTGGCTGACAGCAATAAATTGCTATCTATACTCAGCGTACTTTGCAAAAATAGGGACGCATCCCAGAAAAAGCAAGTTTTCACGATTTGTTATCTCCTGACCTTCGACTTTCCAGCTACGACTACGAGCTGCCGCCTGAATGCATCGCTCAGAACCCAGTGGTTCCCCGCGATCGCTCTCGCCTTTTGGTTATCCCAAACCAAGGTGACGCTGCTCACCATCATTTTTACGAGCTGCCCCAGCTTCTTCAGCCGGGAGATTTGCTGGTACTCAACAACACTAAAGTCATTCCTGCGCGCCTCTACGGCCATAAGTTTGATTCTGTGCGGGGCATTGGGGCCAAGGCTGAACTCCTCCTCCTAGAGGAAAAGCATCCTGACCCTCAGTCGCCTCAATGGCTGGCCTTAGTTAAGCCAGGCCGTCGTCTTAAGCCAGGTGTTGAAATTCGTTTTGACTTGGATGCTGCGCCAGCCAGCCAGCCCCCGCTACTTACGGCTAAGATTCTCGATTTTGATGCTGCAACGGGAGGCCGCTTAGTCCAGTTTCAAGCCCATGAAGGTGATTTTTGGAGCTGTCTAGAACGGTTAGGGGAAATGCCTTTGCCCCCATACATAACCCAATCCATTGCGGAAAAAGAGCAATACCAAACGATCTATAGCAAAACGCCTGGAGCCGTTGCTGCTCCTACTGCGGGTCTCCACTTCACGCCAGAGCTATTCGAACGCCTTAACGCCCAGGGTATTGAGCAGGCGTTTGTCACCCTTCATGTGGGAGTGGGCACCTTTCGCCCCGTTGAAGCAGAGACGATTACGGACCATGAAATGCATGGTGAATGGGTGGAAGTTCCGCCCGAAACTGTAGCCAAAATCCAAGCGACGAAGGCCAGAGGGGGAAGGGTTATTGCAGTCGGGACGACAGCGGTGCGCTCTTTGGAAGGGGCGGCGCAAAATGGAGAACTCAAAGCGGTTCGCGAGAAAGTTAACCTGTTTATCTATCCGGGATACCAGTGGAATGTGGTGGATGGCCTGATTACCAATTTCCACTTGCCCAAGTCCAGTCTCATGATGCTGGTGAGTGCCTTGACGGGACGTGAGCGGTTACTGCAGTTCTATCAGGAGGCGATATCAGTAGGATATCGGTTCTATTCTTTCGGTGATGCAATGCTAATTTTACCTAAATCTAACTAAGTCAATCGGCGGTTTTTAATTTCCTATCTAGCAAGCAAATCCAACATTTTGAGGGAAATAAATAGATAGGTCGACTTCATAGTGCTTTGTCATTTTTAATTATCTTGTTAGGCACTTCACTCACCGTTTATATATCGTGAACGATTCATAAAGCCGCTTGGATCCAGCTATCCCAATGAACTCCGGGCTAGCTATGATTCGACCAAGTCGTTAGGGATGCTCCGTAAACCTGACGTTCTTATTTGTATAAATTAAAATCTATGCGCAAGTGTGGTACACCTGGGCTGGTCCAGATGCATTCGTTGCACTGGTGAGATCTGAATTAATCCAATGCGTTACAACGGCTAATGGGTTGTAACTTATAGGTTGGATGAACTTACAGATTAAGTCAGCAATGTCGGCTCACCTTCGACAGTACTCATCGCGATAAATTTAAGTCTCATGGCATTAGACCATCTGGAGTCGAGGGAATTGAAAGCAGCAAGTATGAAAGGCAGCGCTGTGGTCATTGGGGCTGGGCCAGCAGGTCTCACTGCCGCCTACGAGCTCAGCAAGAATGGCGTTCAACCCACGGTTATTGAGTTAGCTGACAAGGTGGGGGGGATTTCCCGGACAGAAACTTATAAAGGCTATCGCTTTGACATTGGGGGGCATCGCTTTTTTACTAAAATTGTCGATGTCCAGCGTATCTGGAAAGAGATTCTCGGGGACGAGTTTATCCAAGTTCCTCGCATGTCTCGCATCTATTATCGGAACAAGTTTTTTAACTACCCCCTCTCGATCACTAATACTCTGAAGAATTTAGGGATTGTTGACAGTCTGCTGATTGGCCTGAGTTATATCAATTCAGCGGTGAAGACGACGCTCAAGCCCCGCGAAGCCGAGAACTTTGAGGACTGGGTGAGCGATCGCTTCGGCAAGCGTCTCTTCAATACATTTTTTAAGACCTACACCGAGAAGGTCTGGGGGATGCCTTGCAATGAGATTCAAGCTGAGTGGGCTGCCCAGCGTATTAAGGGGTTGTCTCTACGTAAGGCCGTAACGGATGCAATTTTCGGCAGCAGCGATGCAAAAACGTTGATTAAAGAGTTTGACTATCCCCTCTATGGGCCAGGTCAAATGTGGGAGCGTTGTACAGAAATCATTGAGGGCAATGGCTCCGAGGTGCTGATGGAAACGCGCGTTTCCCGCGTGGAGCATGACGGCCAGAAGATCACGAAAGTAATTGCCCATAAAGGCGATGAAACCTTTGAGGTAGAGGCTGAGCAGTTTATTTCCAGCATGCCTGTGACTGCCTTGGCCCGTTGCATGGACCCTGCACCGCCCCAGGCTGTTGTAGATGCTAGCAAGAGCTTGAAGTATCGGGACTTCCTGATTGTGTCCATCATTGTGGACCAAGAAGACCTGTTTCCGGATAACTGGATTTACATTCACAGTCCTGACTTTAAGGTTGGCCGTATCCAGAATTTCAAAAACTGGAGTCCGGCCATGGTGCCGGATGCGAGTAAGACTTGCTTGGGCATGGAGTATTTCTGTAGCGAAGGCGACGATATCTGGAGCATGACGGACGAGGAGCTGATTGCGCTAGCGAGTCAGGAAATCCAAGGTCTGGGCCTGATGGAACAGGGCGTTACAGTTGAGGATGGAACTGTCATTCGTCAACGCAAGGCGTATCCCGTTTATGACAGTGAGTACAAGGGCCATTTGCAAGTGGTGCGAGACTATTTGGCGGGGTTTGAAAACCTACAAACTGTGGGGCGTAATGGGATGCATCGCTATAACAACCAGGATCATTCCATGATGAGCGGTCTGCTGGCGGCTAAAAATCTGTTGGGCGGTTCCCATGACCTCTGGAATATCAATACAGAGAAGGAATACCACGAGGATTACACTCCCCAGGAGCTAGAGCAGCAGGCCACGATGGAATCTACTCAACCAGCAGCAGTGAAATCTACTGAACCTGTGGTGGCTTAGCAACGGTAAAGTCCCCTTCGAAAGCTGCGTGAAGAAGGGAACTTTGCCTGATGCTAAGCCGAATGAACCAGTAACCTCTAGACCTGGGTTGCTCTTGTTTATATCACTGCTTCAATTCTAGACAAAGCCCACCCATTGTTTCCAATACGATGGGTGGGTTTTTAATGCCTAATCCTAGTTTCTATTTCCTTCAATTTTATTTGGGAAAACTGACGTTTTCCCTACGGCTTCACTGATAAGAATTAGAGGGTGCTGGTTCGAATTTGGTTTTGAATCTGAGTTCGGAAATTGTCTAAAGCTTTTGCCTGATGGTGCTTAGGGAAGTCCCAGAAATAAAACATCCCGATATTAGTCTGATAGCACTTGAAATACCTTTCCGAAACGCCTAGGGATAAATCCCAAGGCTAAGAGCAAAAGCCCACTAAAGTGGGCTGAAATCCAAGAATTAAACGATTCTCAGTCCGTTTTAACGGACTTGAGCTTTGAGCTGTGAACTTTAGCTCACAGCAGCCAGACGAAGCCAAACTGGCGAGGGTTGAATGCAGCTCTGCTAGAACGGTTTGACTTCGGATACTTTATTCCTTGGAAGTCCCTTCGCTTCGAAGTGAACTCTCGCTTAGAAGAAAAGTCCGTTTCAGTCGGTTAAAATCTTTGTCTATGACGATGATAGCTCGTTTCATAAACTTGAATTCTAGCTGTGAGATTTAGCTCAGGCTATTTGAAGTCAACCTTTCGGGCAGTTAGGTTTGTGAACCGTCCGTTGAGCAATGGGGAGTCGATAAATGAGAAAGTTTGGAGGGGCTAGAAAACAGAGAGAATCATTTGGGTCGGCAAGATTAGCAAGACGAGTTCAATTAGTAGAACTAGTGACCCCAGCATTGGAATAAACAAGGTTTCTTGACTGTACAGAGATGCACTAAATACGATGAGGCCCAAGGAGAGAGCCAGGTAAGTGAGGGTAAAGCTTGCTGCTGCAATCCAGCCACTGTTAATTGCAATAACCGTGAGTAAAAGTGCTGCCGCTGCAACCACCATTAGACTCATGGGGTTATAGAGCTTTTTGGATTGCCTTGAGAGCAAGCTGCATTCAATGACTGCCAAGCTTATCGTGATGCAAAGTAGTGCAGCCATACCTAATGCCCCTGAAAATCTGGTAGAGAGACATGCTGGGTTGTGCATGATCTCTATATCTAAAATAATCAGCTTTCTCAATGAGTAGTTAAAGCAGCAAAAAAGTTTGCGTATATTTGCGTAAAGCGCTAATGAAAACTACTACCTCTCTTGAGGGATTTTCCGGACCTTAATGCCTGTCGCAGTAGTAGTAAGACTGCTCAAATGTAGGCTCAAAGCCACAATCATATGGAGCTTAGGTCTTTCTCTAGCGCTATGGCTCGGATGGCTAGGTGAACTGTTTGACTTTTGTTTGCGCTGTTAGGGATGAGTCCTTGGACTGTTGTTTCGTCCGGTCTGCTATGGCAGCGAGAGACAGCATTTCTCTGGGAGGCACAACAATGCGGACCTATTCTCGCTGTAGGTTAGAGACTGGGGATAGGGGCTTGAATGATTGAGTCTGGCCAAGGTTATGGCTTTTGCTGTTCCTGCCACTCACATGTTGGATGACTTCTCATGGCTGACGAACCGAGCTACAAAACCATTGATGCTGTGGGTTGGGTCTATGTGAGCGATCGCAAGCTCCTCTGTGTGCGCTCCCAGGATAAAGATGCCTTTTATTTGCCTGGGGGGAAACGTGAACTGGGTGAATCGGACTGGGAAGCGATCGCCCGAGAAGTCCAGGAGGAAATTGGTCTAACCCTTGTCCCAGGCAGCTTAAAACCGTTCAGCACCATCAAGTCTGCGGCCCATGGCCATGGGCCTAATGCCAAAGTGGTCCTGATTTGCTATGAGTCAGGCTTTCGTGGTGATATCCAAGCGGATGCTGAGATTGCCGAGATTGCTTGGTTTGGTCATGGCGATCGCTGTCAATGTGCCCCGGCTACTGCGATCGTTCTGGAGCAACTCCACCAGCAAGGGCGTATTGATTAGCTGGATGCCCATAGGCTTTGACCTCGCTCAGCCCATGGATTGGAAAATCCCATCCATGCCGCTATAGATATGCACCATAGGCTTCGATCTTGGCGAGCAGGCGATTGCTCAACAGTGGGCTGGCCTCCCCAAGCGCTCGGTGAATTTTAACCGCCTCGTCTCGATAGGTCGCGATTTTCTCGGGCTTCCAATAATGCGGTGGTTTGCCTAGATTAGAAATGCGATCGCCCAATTTGACTATCCAAAGTTCCTTGGGCTGCTGCTTAATCCGTTTTAAGCTGTCGTCCATCTGCTTCGCCTTGGTGGGTAATGCAGCATTCTTGGTCAATGCCATCACCCCATCGGCAATGCCAGTACCAAACTCAGCCTGCACGGTTTCGTAAGTCACGGGCGTATCTTCAATGACGTCGTGGAGAATCGCGCAGAGAATTGGTAAATCGGGGTTGGTCAATGGTTCCACCGCCACCGCTCCCATGGTTTCCATGAGCACCTGGCCCAGGTGGGTGAGATAAGGCAGTTCTGTGCCGGGTACTTGCTGGCCCTGGTGGGCTGCTGCGGCAAAACGCCAAGCTTTAATGACGCCCTCAGGATTCCATAACGGCAAGGTCATTTTCTACTCTCCAGGAAGCTTGCTCAAATCGCTGGGGGGTTGAGCTTTCCTATTACTGTAGCCAAGCTTTAGCGGCCTGAAAGCTTCAGCCCAAATTGTTCAAGCTTGGCATGGAAGCCTCAATGCCTTCGACGTCAGCGGGACTACGCAAATTTCATACTCTACCTGGAACGCTAATAATAAAAATCGCAATTTTCACTCAGGGGAACAAATGTTCTTGTTAGAGATAATAGGCCCAAGCTGATTTTCCTGACGAGTTGCCATGGGCGTGCTGGACATAATCTATCCAAAGCTCTTTGATGCTGCTGATCAGATCTTTCCTGAATTTCAGTTTCAAGCCCATGAGAGTGGCTGGGTTGCAGCGGCAAAGCGAGACTTGGATGGCAGCGAAACGAAGCAAGGGGGGAAAGTGTATATTTATCGCGATCGCCCCTTCCGCCTGTGGTCCCATCGTTTGGGTGAAGGTCTTTCCTTTTGGGGCTACTTGGCGGAACGGGATGGATTGCATCCCCAGGACAGCAAAGCGGTGTTGCAGCAGTTGGCTGGGCTCGCTGGGGTTGAGCTGGCAGATCGCTATCCATCGGCAGGGGCAATATCTTCCGGAGTGCGATCGCGAGGCCAGCGACCCGTGGAAGCGCAGCAGCCTATTTTGCAAGCCGCATTGCAATGGATGCATGAGGCGTTGTACTCCGCTGAAGCTGCTGCGGTTCGTCGCTATCTGACCCAGCAACGAGGTTACAGCAGTGAGGATATTGAGCAGATGCAATTGGGCTTTCTGCCGAGTCGCGATGCACTGGAAGCCCATCTCTTGAAGGTTGGCTATACAGCTGAGCGGGTTCAAGCTTGTCTGGGCAGCTTTGGTTATTACATGGGCAAAAGTCACAAGCTGATGATTCCGGTGCGCGGTCGGCGACAGCAGGTGATTGGCTTTTGTAGCCGCACAATTATTCCAACGCTGGAACCCAAGTACGTCAATACCAAGGGCTTGGATAAAACGGCTGCGCTGTTTGGCTATGGTTTTGGCTGTGAGCAGCTTGTGTTGGTGGAAGGGGTTTTGGATGCTGCGATCGCCCAAGCCCAAGGTCTGACTCAAGTGATTCCGCTGTTGGGCTCTAGTCTGAGCCTGGAGCAGTTGAAACAGCTCCAGGGCGAGGGAGTTTATGGCATTACATTATGTCTGGATGGCGATCGCGCTGGGGCCAAGGCTCGCAAGCGAATTATTGAACGCATCCTGACTCAGATGCCTCAAATGCGTTTGCGCATTGCAACTTTGCCGAAGGGGAGCGACCCCGATGAGATGATTTGTACGGCTGGGATTGACGCATTTCAAACGCTGATTGACCTTGCAGAAGGCATTGGAGCCTACTGTGGTCGCCGACTGGCTGAGCAAATGCGGTCCAAGCCATTTACGGTGGATGTGCGCGATCGTCTCTTAGAGCGCTGTGCCAAAATCGAGCGGGGTTTGATCTACCCGCCGGATCGCTATGACTTTCAGCAACAGATGCAAACAGCATTGGATAAACGCATTCCCCCAGCGGTGTATGAACAAACACTGTTGCACTTACAAGATAGGTTGGCTACGCCTCGCGATCTGGGGCAAGTTGCTTAGGCACGAAGATTTAATTAGACCGTTAGGCAGTCAATGCTAGGGCAGATATACCAGGTTCGATTCATTGAGCCTTGATTCTAAACAGTCAACGGTCGGGGCACAGGATTCTAGCCTTATCACTCACCCATGCATTTCGCCGAAATGCTTCGCTCTTGCCGGGATACGGTAATGGTTGAGCAGGCGATCGCCCTATCGGTGAATTGTCGATGAATTGTCGATGAATCGAATTTCACAGATTGCTGGGCTTGCCCGTGAGGCGGCGGCGATCAACTGATTCTGAGCTAGAGGATGAGTTGGACTTGGCCATTGGGGATATTGGAGATGATGGTCTCTGCCGCAATGTCGGTGGTGTTGGCCATGGACCAGAGCAAGCCTTGACCTACACCTCGATGTCTGAGGAAGACATCCGTGGTTCCGTTGTTGTCGAAGTCCCGTGCCCCTTCGATATGCCAGTTGGGGTCGGCGACTTCTCGGCCCAGCAGGGACTCGCCCAGAATCGTCGCGCCATCCATTTCCCAGAGTAGGTTTTGTCCGGCCAAGCTGTTGCGTAGGAGTAAGTCGGCTTTGCGGTCATTGTTGAAATCAGTTACGGCAACAATCTCCCAGTTGGCATCGCCAATGGCACGCCCAATCACGTCTTCGGAGAGAATGTTGCCGCTGCCGTCCATGTACCAAGCCAGGGTTTGATCGGCAACTTGATTCCGTAAGACGATGTCCACATTGCCATCGCTATCGAGGTCGGATGCGCCAACAATGCGCCAGTTAACGTCTGGCACATTGCGGCCAACCAGGGCTTCACTACTGATGCTTTGGCCGCCAGCCGCCATAGTCCAGACTAGGTTTTGCCCTGCTAGACCATGGCGGAGGATGACGTCATCTTGGCCATCGCCGTTGAGGTCACCTGTGGTTTGTAATTCCCAGTTGGGGTCTGTGATGGTGCGGTCAATGGGGGCTTGGAGTGCAGCCGCTGTGGCTGTGTTGATCGTAAAGGCAGAGACGGTTCCGGTGTCGGTATCCCAGGCGATCGCAGCGGGTGTCGCAGGCTCGAAGACATCTGTGATATTGATGCTCAGGGGGGTTAAGACACTGAGGGGATTGGTGCCCGAGGCCTCCTCAACCTTGATGGTGAGGGCATAGGTCGTTGGGCCCGTTTCGAAGTCCAGCTGAGCATTGTTTGCCAGGCGGATTTCGCCAGCATTGTTGATGGCAAACAAGCCGTCATCATTGCCAAAGCTAATGGAGAAAATGCTGTCTGGGCCATCGACATCTTGGCTAGAGACTATTGCCAGGAGCTGCCCGGGGGAGCTGTCTTCGGGGACGTTGACGATATTGGGGGCTAGAACGCTGGGGGCTTCATTGATGTTGGTGACGCTGACAGTGAGGTCTTGAACTGCCGCGAGGTTGCCAGCGTCAGTGACGGTAACCTGTACGAGAAAGTCGTTGTTGCCATCAGCATCTCCCGGTGTCTCAAAGTCCGGGGCAGTTGCAAAGGCTAGTGCTCCGCTGCTGCTGTCAAGGGTGAATAGGGCCTGGTCTGCGCCTCCGGTGAGACTGTAGGTTAAGCCAGAACCTTCGCCATCGGTGTCATCAGTTGCATTGACATCAATGACTGTAGTTTGGTTTTCTGCTGCCTCGACCGTTGTTGCAGTGGTGATGATGGGGGATTCGTTGATATTTGTGAGGCTGATGGTGAGGTCTTGAACTGCTGTTAGGCTGCCTGAATCGCTCACGGTGACTTGAACGAGGTAGTCGTTGTTGCCATCAGCATCTCCCGGTGTCTCAAAGTCCGGGGTAGTTGCAAAGGCTAGTGCTCCGCTGCTGCTGTCAAGGGTGAATAGGGCCTGGTCTGCGCCGCCAGTCAGGCTGTAGGTTAAGCCAGAGCCTTCACTATCGGTATCGTCAGTTGCATCAACATTAGTGACTGTGATTTGGTTTTCTGCTGCATCGACCGTTGTTGCGGTGGTAATGATGGGGGCTGCGTTAAAGCTGTGAGTGTGGGCTGGTAGATTGGCGATCGCAAGCGTTGTGGTTTCTGCTCCCCCCGTTTGTCCTTCGCTGTAATCTGATAATCCTGGGCCTTGTCCAGCATGGATGATGCTGCGGCCTCGGAAGTCTGGAACCCCAAATGTCGTGCGGCCATCTCCGCCATAGGTCGTTCCGATGAGGCTAAATAACGGATCATTGTCGCCTACGGTTATCAGCTGACCATCAGTCTGGTTGAAGTCTCGTACCTCAAAGTTTCCACCAAATATGCCAACGCCCGCAATGATTGCATCTTGACCCAGTAGGTATGCATCGTCGTCGTGATCATGGCTGGGTTCCACCACATCTGCTGCGGTGGCTAGAATGCGTCCGCCGGTGCCCAAGGCCCCATACATAATGGCACCAGGTTCTGGGGTATGGGAAAAGCCAAGGATATGTCCCTGTTCATGGAGGATGGCGGTCAAGAGATCAAAGTCGCCTAGGGCTGTGGGGTCGGTGGCTAAAAGCTCTCCAGTTCTGGGATCGGTGGAGCCAAATTCTGAATGCTCCCAGGGGGTCTCATCAATGAACCATCCTCTGCTAGATGCGTCAGCATCTATGATGACTCGGTGGTCGTCGCCTGCGAAGGCAAGATTGCCGGGTTCCAAGTCGGCGATTTCATAGGTCACCGATTCGAGTTGGGCAACTTGGGCATTACTGATGCCTGCGGCTTGCCATTGGCTGATGGCGGCTTGGGCCAGGCTTTGGATGGTTGCCAGCGCGACTGCTTGATCTAGAACTGTATTGCCTGAGAGCAAACCGTTTATTTGAGGTTGCTCATCTGGAGAGTCATTGTTGTTTTCGTCAGCATCCAAGCCGTTGCGAGAGGGAAAGATGCCAGTGAGGGCCAGCTGATAGTTGACGCCCAGGTAGGGAGAGCGGTGGTTGAAGCTCTGTCCATTGCCTATGCTGTTGGTCGAAATCGCGGGGTCCGTTGAAATCGCGTGATCGTGAGCGGGGAGGTTGTTGATATTGAGTGTGGTCGTTTCTGTGCCGCCCTGTTCGCCGAGGCTGATGGGGCTTAGGCCTGGACCACTGCCGAAATGCACCGCAGCTCGACCCCGCAGATCGGGTAGGGCAAAGGTCGTGCGACCATCACCGCCAAAGGTGTCGCCGAGAATGGCGAACAGAGCATTGTTGTCTGCAATGTCTATCAGTTGACCTTCGGCTTTGGCCCAGCCTCGGGGGGCAAAGTTGCCTGCAAACCAGCTGATTGTGCCGATGTCTGAAAAGGTGGTGAGGTTATTGCGTACTGGGAAACTTCCCTCCAGGTTAATGACGGGGGTTAATCCCAGATAGGGATCTCGGTTGCTGAAGGATTGCGAGTTGCCAACGACTGAGGTTGTAACTGGGGGGTCGGTGATGCTGTGGCTGTGGCTGGGCAGATTGAGCGAGTTGAGGGTGGTGGTTTCGGTTCCTCCTCGTTGACCCAGATTGATGGTTGAGAGTCCTGCCCCGGTTCCGGTTCCAATGGGCGTTCGGCCCCGTAGGTCTGGTAGGG
Organism: uncultured Pseudanabaenaceae cyanobacterium; assembly: GCA_938002085.1. Lineage (GTDB taxonomy): Bacteria > Cyanobacteriota > Cyanobacteriia > PCC-9006 > JAAUQQ01 > JAAUQQ01. Next base: position 8,175 of record CALLAT010000175.1, on the reverse strand, counting down.
CAAAGGTGGTGCGACCATCGCCACCATAGGTTGTACCTAGGATGCTAAATAGTGCCGTGTTTTCGCTAATGGAGAGGGTTTGACCATTGGCTAAAGCCCAGCCACGGGGGGCAAAGTTGCCCGCAAATTGCATGACAGCACCGAGCATCGGGTCGGCGCTGAGGCTGCGGGAGGGGAAGGTGCCTTGGAGCGCGATCGCGTAATTCAACGTCCCAAAGGGCGATTGATGATTAAAGGCTTGGCCGCTGCCTATGGAGTCTGTGGTGGCCGTTTCGATGGATGTTTCAATGCCATCGAGCCAGATTGAGGCTTGGTCGTTTTGCGATCGCAGTTCAGCCAACTTTGCTGGGCTCAGGGTCTCACCTCGCACTAAGGCTGAGAAGATCTCCCCTTCATCGCCAGGGCTATCTCGGTGGGGATTGAGTTGGCGATCGAGGTCATGGCCAATTTCCTCCAGGAGGACAGCGGTGATATGGCTGGGAGTGGCAGCATTGGCCTGGATAAATTCTGCGGATAGATAGATCGTCTGGGTTTGGGCTGCATAGGCACCTGCAGCACCCTGTAGGGCTGAGTGGCTGAGGACCTCCAGCCGAGGCCAGTTGTACTGGCCGGAGCCTAGGCTGTGCTTGAGTTGGGTTGCCGCTGCAGGCTCAAACAGTGAGCCAAAGGCTTGGCTGAGGTGCCCCTCAAAAGTTTCTTCAAGGGCAGCTTGGGAGAGTTGAGTCTGGGCATCTGCTAAAGCCCCCTCTAGGATCGCAATTTCCGTGATGCCGAGCTGGGGGGCGGTGATGTCCATGGCCTGAGTCCTGATTGAGTAGAGCGTTAGCCTGGTCCGTCGGTAAAGTGGGTTTTCCTAGGCTGATGTTGAATCAAGAGTAGCATTTGTTACTAGTTGTGAGCTCCTGGTTGACTTGAATTAAAATTAGGTAAATGGACTAAGTTTAGACTGGCCTTAACCTGCTATTTCTTGACTGCGGCCTCAGGTTTTGTTCCGGGATTAGACCTACAAAGAGATATTGCTTTATAGCAATATATAAATCTTGAGAAACTGCTGGATTAGGGCCATCATTCTGTCTAATGTTGCGGGGTGCTTACTTCGCTATATAAGGGGTCTTACTGCCTCATCGTAAGAGCTGAATTGAATAATATTGGCTAAACTATTGATAGATTTGATGCTCAGGCTTTTGCATTGGGGGGTAATACAGGATGGATGCCCAAATGGTTTCGTCTTCTGTGGCTGAGACTGAAAATTCGACTCGGCTTTGTTATCAAGCACAGGATTGTGCGATGACCCTGCGGGAAGGATTGGATGAGTACTATGGTGCGAATTCAGGTTTATTTGATACGAGCCAAGCCTCTAGTGAAAAGATTGGAGCTTACCTGCGCAATCACGATGTGACCCATGTGGTGTTTGGAACCACGACCGTGATGGCTGAAGAGATGTTGCAGGACCTGTGGACGCTTTTGGCGGTTGATATTCCTAAGAAGGACTATGTCTTTGATTTTTTCGGGACAGATGAGTCGAAGGCATTAATGCAGTCGTTGCGACCCTGGGAGACGTTGAAGGTCATGGTTCTGGCAGTGCCAGCGGGGCTGAGGATTTGGTCGCGATCGCGTCGCATGACAAGAAAATGGCCTTGGTCAAATTGGGAGGGCTATTTGGATAGACCCCTTGGAGAGATTCGCCGTGAGTTCAATATTCAGTTGTTGACGAGTTAGCCATTGGTTCGAGCTTGGGAAACATGATGCCCTTTTTGTCCCGCTGGCCTCGATTGGGATGGTTCGTTGCTGCGCTGATGCTGGGGCTGGGCCTGTTGTTCAGTCACCTAGGCGGGTTTGCTGAAATCCAAACTCAGTCACTGAGCATTCCGCTACGCAGCAGCGAGCCGAGGGGACCTCAGCTGGTGGGTAGGCTCTATCAACCACCGGGCATGGCTCGCTCCATGCCGCTGATGATTCTGCACCATGGGGCGAGTTCCAACAAAGAATTTATGGCTCCCCTTGCCCGTGAACTGGCGACTTGGGGAATTCCAGCGTTGATTTACGACGCTGGCGGCTTTGGTGAATCCTACGATCGCCCCTTCTCCGAGGAGCAAAATTTATTGGATGCCGCTGCGGTGCTGGCCTATGTTCAGGCTCAGCCCCAGACATTTGATCAAGCCAGAATTGGGCTGGTGGGGCATTCCATGGGGGGCGCGACGGTGTTGGCTTTGGCCCATGCCCATCCCGAGCTATTGGCGACGGTGAGCTTGGGCATGCAGGGTGTGGCTGACACAACTATGCCCCCCAACTTGCTGTTGGGAATTGGCCTGTATGAGCATCTCCATCCGCCAGGGGATCTGCGGCAGATGTTGGCTGTGGCGACGGCGAATCCTGGGGCTAAGCCTGGCATGACCTATGGCCAGTTGGAGCAGCGAACTGCCCGCCAGCTCGTTATTTCTGGCCTAAGTGAACATGCCACGGAGCCGTTTTCGAGTGATTTGATCGGGGCGACGGTGAGTTGGTTGCGAGGCTGTTTGGGTCGGCCCATGCCTGCGGTATTGCCCCTGGCTACGTTTTGGATTTTGGGACAATGGTTAACGTTCACAGTGGGGCTGGGCTTAGCAATTTGGGGCGGTTGTGTGAGCATCTCTCGGTCCGGATCGGACTTGGGGAAAGTCCTGAGCTATGGGCTGGTTGGTGGGGCTGGAGGGATTTGGCTGCTGGCCAAGTTCGGCAGTTTCCCGGGGCTTTGGGCCAGTGATGGCATGATGTTTTTGCTGCTGTTCGTGCCCCTGTTCAATATCGGGAGAGCCCAGCCAGGGCGGTTGATTTGCTGGCTTAGACTCACGTTGCTATATGTCGCCCTGGTGACGGCTTCCGTGGGAGCGATCGCGCTGCTCCGTGCGGCACCTGAAATAGCGCTTCAGCCCCAATATCTTGGGCAATTCCCGCTGTTTTTACTGCGCTGGCCTGTGATGCTGAGCTATCTCATTTATCAAAGTCTGCGAGGGGCGCTGTTTTCGGCCTACAGCTTTGCCTTTCAAGTCAGTCTTTTATTTTGGCTGCCCCTGGTGCTAGAGCTGGTTCGACCTGGGATTGTCCTGGGGAGTTTGGCAGCGGGCTTGGGGAAGGCGATCGCTTGGTTGCGCCAGCCCCTGCAGATTCGTTTCGACCCCAAGATGCCCAAGTCGATGGTGGCGTTGTTGGTCGGGCTGGTGGGATTGCTGGTTGTAGTTTTGGGCTGGCGAGGCCAGCAGGGCATGTTGTCGGGAGAGATGCTGCGTTTAGGGGGTGAGGTGATCGGTCAGCTGGTGCTGTTTCCGGCGATAGTCGCGATCGCGTTGTTGCGTCAGCCTTGGTTTCGGCGATGGGAGCAGCGCTGTCAATAGTTGAATTTGAAGTTCGAGCCAGGTTGGGCCTGTTGCTGATAGAGCAAGTTTCTCAATCTCACGGTTCAAAGGGAGAGCTTGTTTGATTAAGCTGGGCGATCGCCCTCTTCCCAGCGCCAGCTAATATCGTTCCGCCCACAAAACAACGGCGTCAGAATGGAGCGCCGCTTTCCAGCTCCATCCACCAAAGCCCAGGCCTTCGGTGCAAAATAAGCTCCAAATAAAGTCAGCCGTCCATTGACCTTGGCCAAGGCGGCATCCGCGACGCCATTGAGCATCGTCAAGCGAGCACTATCCTCACTCAAGCGAATAAATTCTCGGAGTAGTTTGACCTCGGGAGAACTGGGTCTGGCTAAAGCATCGCAATACAGCAGCTTTCCAGAGCAGCTGGGCGCTTCGGCACCATAGCTCTCAATCTGCCCCACTTCTAATTCCCCAAAATACAACCTATAAGTCATCAGCTCACAACTCGTACCTAACGGCATCACTATAGCTTCAGCATTCCCTCTGCAGAGAATCAGACTACCCTGCTTGGAGCTTCAATGCGCCAAGGACGCGAAGCAGGGTTTAAGATTTATAAAGAGGTTTTCTCAAGTTGTTTGAGAAGCCAAGCCATTCTATCGGTTCCCCATGCTCGCTCAAACCATCGCTGCAACCAACTCCCAGGTGACGATCGCAAATCTCACCAAGACCTACCAAGAGGGCGAAACCCAGCGGACGGTGCTGAGGGACATCGATTTAACGCTGGAGCCAGGGCAGTTTACGGTTTTGCTGGGTCAGAGTGGCAGCGGTAAGAGCACCTTACTGAATCTCATTAGTGGCATTGATCAGGCCGATCAGGGCAGCATTCGCATTGGCGATACTGAAATCACAGCGCTGGATGAGAAGTCACGGACCTTGTTTCGCCGCGATCGCATCGGCTTCGTTTTCCAGTTCTTCAATCTCATCCCCACGCTGACGGTATTGGAGAATGTGACCCTGCCCCAGGAGCTAGCGGGCAAGTCCGCCCAAGAAGCGAACGCCTCTGCCATGGCACTGTTGGAGCAGGTGGGCATTGGCGATCGCGGCAATGCTTACCCGGATAAGCTCTCGGGGGGGCAGCAGCAAAGGGTGGCGATCGCCCGTGCCCTGGCCCATGACCCAGATTTGATTTTGGCGGATGAACCGACAGGCAATTTGGATGAAGAGACAGGGGAGACGGTGCTCAAACTGCTGCTGGAGCTAACGAGCCAAGGCGGTAAGACTTTGATTATGGCAACTCATAATCCTGAAATTGCCCAGCAAGCGAATCGCGTGTTGCGGGTACAAGATGGTCATATTTTGGAGAGCTAAGGAACAGGAATTGAATCATATTTCTAATTTCATCCCTTACTCAGTGTCACGTCGAGGCATCTGTTGGCTTCAACCTTGAGGTTTAGGCCGAGCCAAGTAGATAGGCTGTGCAGTCAAATCTGAGCTGATTCCATTCGCATCTATTCGCATCTTCAAGCTGTCTCAAATAGCCCACCTCTGGAAGCCATAGCTTGGCAAACCGGGCTATTTGCTCCCAATCTCCCACGTCAGAACTTTGTAACTCCATGCTAAATATCGATGGTGGGGCATCGCGCTAGGGAGTAATGTGCGATGCCTTGGGGAGCCTGATTCGCGATCGCCTCAGCCATCGGCTGCCAAATTCCGATTCAGTGACCCCTACTTTTTACCATTTGAACCGTAAGGGCAAACCGCTGTTCGTCCACAGGCTGTTCATCCACAGAGAGAGGAGGGGACTTTGGCTCAAAACCTTCGAAATGCCGTGATAAGCCGGTTTCAATTTCAGTAACGGATATTGAAAACCCAGCAAAGCTCCCTACGCTACTGAAATACGGAGTTAGAATTGTGACACATCTAGAGAACTCGCCTGTTCTCGCCATCTTTGCCTAGCCAAAGCCTGACTCCGCAAGCAGCCTCAGCAACATTCCCTTGTAATCTGCGGACCCTCACCATGGATACCCACAATCAGTTCGATCAATTTGCTTCTGCTGCGGCGATGGAAGCCTATCTCATTGATAAGGCCAAGGAGCAATATGCCGACTTCTTTGGCCAGGAAAGTGGTGGATATTATTACTACGACTATGGCGACGACCTTCTGTTCCGTGACTTTGCTCTTACTGCAGACAGTGAGATTGCTAATGCCAGCTCGGATACTACCAACACTCAGGTGGCAGGGGTTGATGAAGCAGATCTAATCGAAACCGATGGTGAGTTTCTCTATCAAGTTAATGGGCAAACGCTGACGATTCTGGATGCGGCCGATCCCGCAGACCTGGAAATCGCCTCCCAAGTAACTATTACCCCACCTTGGGAAGTCGCCAATGACTCTGCTGGCAATAGTAGTGCGAATACAACTGGATCCATCTTTCCCGTTGAACCTTTCTTTCCCATTGGTGGTCCGGTGGGGGGCTGGAATAACATCGATGGCATGTATCTTCAGGGCGATCGCCTCACGGTTATCTCCACCGGCTGGGCTCCAGCTAAATCTGTAGGAGAGGGGCAGGGGGATGAGCCTTTCTTTGATTGGCTTCCGGCTGGGCAGTCCCAGGTGCAGGTGACTGTCCTAGATGTGACTAATCCAGAGGAGGTTAGCCTCCTAGAAACCTCACTGCTGGAGGGTCGCCTTATCTCCTCACGGGCGATTGGTGATGAAGTTGTGGTGGTGACGAGCAATGGGTTTCGATTGCCTGCTCCTTTAGTGATTGAAGATGAAGAGCAATCGGCTCAGTCCCAAACAAATCAGGCGAGCAGTCAGGCTCTCTCTTTAAGCTTGCTACCCTATTATCCCTGGACCAGCGGCACTTACGAAACCCAGGAGGCTTATCTTGAGCGTGTCCAGGGACAGGTGCTTGACTTGGGCCTTCCCAATGTGAGGAGCCTCAATGGTGATGGAGAGGTTGTGGAATCGGGCTTGCTCACAGAGCCTATAAATATTTATCAGCCGCTGACAGCTGACTCTGGGCAACAGCTCACTACGGTTTCAACCTTTGATGTGAGAGATGATAATTTGGGCGTCGATGACTCTGTTGCTTTAGCAACCTCCTGGACTCAGGAAGTCTTCGTTTCTCAAGATTATCTATATCTACTGCGTTCAAGCTACAGCGATGGCATCTTTCGTACGCAGATTTCTCAGTTGGACCTAGAGACCTCAGAGCTTCTGGCTGTGGGTGAGGTGCCTGGACGCATTGATAACCAATTCTCGGTGGATGAGCAGGATGGCTTTCTGCGGATCAGCACCACGACTGGCTTTGGCAATGCATCGCTCAACAATATCTATGTTTTAGATCAAGTCGAGCAACAGCTGGAAGTTGTGGGCAAGGTTGAAGGCTTAGCGCCCGGTGAGCGTATTTTCTCCACTCGTTTCCAGGGAGACTATGGCTTTGTCGTCACCTTTCGTCAGGTTGATCCGCTGTTTGCCTTCGACCTCAGCGACCCCCACAATCCCAAGCTTGCAGGAGAGCTGAAAATCCCTGGCTTTTCAGAATATTTGCAGGTTATTGAGCAGGGGGACCAGCGGCTGTTGCTAGGGATTGGACGGGATGCAGACCCCGCCACAGGACGAGCCCAAGCCCTTAAGGTTTCGCTGTTTGATGTGACTGATCTGGCGAATCCAGTGGAAGTCGATAACTATATTTTTGAAGGGGACTATTCTAGCTCGGAAGCGTTGTGGAACCATAAAGCGGTGACCTATGTTCCGGAACAAAAGCTCTTAGCTATTCCCAATCAGGAGTATGGTTTCAATTCTTTTACCAGCCAAAACCAACTGACCGTATTTGAGCTAGATGGTCAACAGGGCATTAAACGCCTTGGAGAAGTGGAGCATGGCAGTGATTGGATTAACCGAAGTGTGAATATTGACGGAGACTTATTTGCCGTTTCAGGTCAAACTGTTTCTGCCTATGAAGTGCCCAATTTAAAGCGGTTAGATCAAGTCAGCTGGAAAGGGGACCCAGCATTTCCCATACAGCCACCCATTATCTGGAATACCCAAACTGGTGTGCTTTCTTCTCTGATTCTGGAGACAGATGCAGCAACGTCTTCCCTGGCTTCCATTGGCCGCACCATTACAGATACCAACTGGGCCTTACAGGCTATGGGGGATATGGATGGCGATGGCTATAAGGATGTGCTCTTGCGCCATGCCCAGGCTGGGCAAAACCTGGTCATGTACATGGATTCTGATGGCCAAAGCATCAAGTCTGAAGCCAAGATCGGTCGCGATGTGTCCGATGCCAATTGGGAAATAGCGGGCACGGGAGATATGAATGGCGATGGCCATACGGACATTCTCCTGCACAACTCAGTTGCTGACCAAATGGTGGCTTGGTATATGGATGGGGCTGGCAAAATCCTCTCCGAGGCATTAGTGGGCCGCGAGCTAGTTGATCGTAGCTGGCAAATTGCTGCAATAGCTGATTTCAATGCCGATGGTAAAGCTGATATTTTGCTACGCCATGGCGAAGTGGGGCAGCATGTTCTATGGGAGATGGATGGAGCCGTGATTCTGGCGGAGTCACGTTTTGGTCGTGATGTACCTGATATGGATTGGCAAATTGAGGGGGCTCGTGATTTTGATGGGAATGGCACTGTGGATGTTTTCTGGCGTCATCGAGGTGTGGGCGAAGGGGTCGTCTGGTCCATGACTGCTCAAAACACTATTGACTCAGAAATAGTATTGGCAAACATACCTAATTTCGTGACTCAAATTGTGGCTTAAAGTCTCACTGCTGTTTTAGCGATTGAGTTCAGAAAGAGTAGTGGGGGGGGGGGGGGG
>CALLAT010000174.1 GCA_938002085.1 uncultured Pseudanabaenaceae cyanobacterium | reverse complement strand
GACTAAGAACTCATTAGAGAAGCCCACCATCGGGGATAAGTGATGGTTCCTGTCTCGGGGGTTAACGAGACTAAGCCTGTGAATGAGCTAAGTGCTAATAGCTAGTTCGGACAGCGGTTCGATTCCGCTCAGCTCCATCGATAAAGCCCCGGATGTAATTCAATACATCTGGGGCTTTGTTTTAAGAACTTTGCTGAAGAGCGGTGAATCGAAGCAAACTCCGCTCTTCAGAAGTTTGTTCCTAGAACCAATCGGCGTGGAAGGTGCCTTCCTTGTCGGTGCGTAGGAAGGTGTGGGCTCCGAAGTAGTCCCGCTGGGCCTGGGTTAGGTTTTGGGGGAGGCGATCGCGACGATAGCTGTCGAAGTAATCCAGTGATGCACTAAAGGCAGGCACAGGAATACCGTTCTTCGCTGCCAAACCAATCACCTCACGCCAAGCGCCCTGGCGATCCAGGATGGTCTGCTTGAACTCAGGCGCTAGCAGCAAGTTTGCCAGCTGGGGATTGTCGTCATAGGCCTTCTTAATCTTGTTCAAGAAGCGAGCCCGAATGATGCAGCCGCCTTTCCAGATGCGAGCGGTCTCGCCCAGGTCAACGTTATAGCCAAAGTCATCGGAGGACTTCTTGATCAGCGCCATGCCCTGGGCATAGGAGCAAATCTTGGAGCAGTACATGGCGTCGCGCACCATGTCGATCAACGCCTGGGTATCGCCAAACAGCTCAGGAGTAGGGCCGCTCAGCTCTTGAGCCGCTGCAACGCGCTCAGTCTTCAGCGAAGACAGGACGCGGGCCGAGACCGCCGCGCCGATGGTGGGAATCGTCACGCCCATTTCCAGCGCGTTCACCGCAGTCCACATGCCGGTGCCCTTTTGGCCAGCAGCGTCCAGAATCACCTCAACCAATGCCTTTCCGGTGTCGTCATCCATCTTCGTAAAGATGTCAGCGGTGATTTCAATCAGGAAGGAGTCCAGTTCCTCAGTCTTGTTCCAACTGGAGAAGACTTCGTGGAGTTGCTTATGGTCTAAGCCACCAACATTTTTAAGCAGATCGTAGGCCTCAGCAATGAGCTGCATGTCACCATACTCAATGCCGTTGTGGACCATCTTGACGTAGTGGCCTGCGCCGCCGGGGCCAACGTAGGTAACGCAGGGACCGTCATCTACCTGGGCCGCAATCTTTTTGACGATGGGCTCGATGGAGTCATAGGCCGCCTTGGTGCCGCCGGGCATGAGGCTGGGGCCGTTGAGGGCACCTTCTTCACCGCCGCTAACCCCCATGCCAATAAAGCGTAGGCCCGTGGGCTCCAGCTCTTTCACGCGACGTTCGGTGTCGGTATAGAGGGAGTTACCGCCATCGATGATCATGTCATCTTTGTCCAGCAGGGGCTTGAGCTGCTGAATCACCGCATCTACGGGACCACCGGCCTTGACCATGACGAGGATGCGGCGGGGACGCTCCAGTAGGCCAACAAATTCTTCGAGGGAATAGGCTGCCTTGGCGTTCTTGCCCTGGGCGCGCTCGGCCATGAATTTTTTGGTCTTCTCGGGGGAGCGGTTGTAGACAGCAATAGGAAAACCATTGCGTTCTACGTTGAGGGCTAGGTTCTCGCCCATCACAGCGAGACCAATGACGCCAAAGCTTTGGGTGCTCATAAACAGATTCTGCAGGGGATAACGGTGGGTACAGCGAGCTGAATCGAGTGATTTAGCGCAGCGACTTAATTTCGTAAGATTTACGCTTAGCCTAGCTCGCTTGCATGTGAAATTTAGGAAGAAGACCTTAAGCTTCTGCAGGATTTCGTGATTGTGAGCAAATCGCCTAAAGTCTTGCCGGTCGGTCATCGCGGGGATCGCCTATTGGCTCTAGGCTGTCGCGTAAGATGCTAACAGGCTGTATCAAATCCTAACTTTCTCTACGAATCGCAACAGTGGTTGAAGAGAACTAGTGGTAGCAATTCATTCCCAGTCCCAACCTTCAAGTTTTGAGTTTTCATTCCGCCCAACCAGCGCTCCAATCCAACATCGCCCCCTAAGATAAGGATTGCTGCAAAACCCAGATTTTTATGGCTCCTCCTTGGCTCACCTTGGTCACTGGCGAACCCTATCAACCGGCAAGAGTTTATTACCAATTGCTCGGTGAGGTTAGTGCTTTTCGCGATCGCCTCCAACAGTTGGACTGTATCGTGCCGGGAAATCGCAAGGGCCAATGGCTGTGGCAATTTGAAGCAGAAGCCGAGCGGCTGCGCTTTGAGCGCATCTATCGCCAGCTCACGCCCGAAGAGCGCCCAGTTACGCTGGGGCAATTTGAAATTTTCGATAACGGTGTAACACTCACCGTCTTGTCCTTCGACCGCCTACTCCAAGCCATTCCCTTCTTTGACCGCCATATTGATCGCGAAATCGCCAAGGCGACCAAGATGCATTTGGTCAATTATTTCTTTAGTCCTGGTGAGGTAGAGCAGCCCCTACGCTACAAACATGTGGAGAAGCTGCTCGAAGGGAGCCATATCAAAGCCTCACGGGCAGATGAGGTATTGGCCAAAGTTGAAGAGTTAGCCACCTTAGGTAGCGATGCGACGGAACGAATGTTGGAAATCACCAGCTTCCTGGAAGCAGTCGCTCAAGAGCCTCGGCCAGAGGTCGAGGAACTGCCAATCAATTTTTATGAGGATGGCATCATCTCGATGGAGATGATTTTGAATACCCGACGCAAGGAAGCCATGGATAGTTGGGGCGATCGCAATTAACGGCCAAGGCGTTGTAGTTTTTGGTACTCACTTTTCTGCGGGCGAACGGCTGTTCGCCCCTATGGTTCAACTGATGGGAATCGGGGGACTGCATCGGATTAGGTATGAAATGACCTGTGTTTAAAAGCCGAAGAGACGCCTGTGCTTGGCGTCTCTTCGGCTTTTAAACCAGAGCGGACTGCTCACAATGCAAACCTTGCTCGAACTTAGGCGTAATTCATTACCTGAATCACAGGGCCGGACTGGGGCAAGTTGCCAGCGCTTAGGCTGAGCTGGTTGCCGCCCTGCTTGACCTGCATTCCGCCCACGGCTGCCAAGAAAGCATCTAGCTCTTCAACGGGGCAGGTCGCTTCGTCGGAAGCGGCTGTGCGGTACTGAGTGGGGATAACAATCTTGGGGTTGAGCGTATTGATTGCCGCGATCGCCTCTTCGGGGGTGTAAGCCTTGGGTCCGCCAGACACTGGCACGATCAAGACATCAGGCGTGCCCATCAGAATTTTTTGCTCAACGGTGATGGGAGCTGCTGCCCCGCCCAGGTGCAAGACCTTGACGCCGCCTTGAATCCAGCTCCAGGCAACGTTAACGCCAAAACGACGACCGCGCAGGCGATCGTGGTCCGTGCGAATGCCTTGAATCTGTTGGGCACCCAAGTCATATACGCCAGGCTGGAACAGGATGCGGGGATCGCCAGGCAACCCTTCCACATAGCCCTCATCAAATAGGCGACTGCTGATCATCACCAGATCCACATCCACTTGGGGTGCAGCGTAGCCCGCTGTACAGCCAATCTTGCGGAACGGATTGACCATGACTTCTTGGCCGTCTCCCTCGAAGACGAAGCAGCTGTGGCCCAGGTACTTGATGCTAAGTCCACCACTGGATTGGGCATTTGCTTTACCCAGCTGAGGAATGAGGCTACTGCCTGCGATCGCTGCTACACCGACACTAGCCGCCAAAAAGAACTGTCGCCGTTTCATAGTCAAAAGGTAAGGGTTGCTAAAAGGGGGCTCAAACCAAAGAACCAGCGCTAGGCGCTGATAGAAGCCAAGAAGTTACTCAAAAGCTGCTTACCCGCCTGGGTTAGCACGCTCTCTGGGTGAAACTGGACGCCCTGAATGTGGGGATAGTTCCGATGGCGGACCCCCATAATCGTGTCGTCATCCACCCAAGCCGTAATTTCCAAGACCTCCGGGCAGCTCTTCCGGTCGATTACCAGACTATGGTAGCGGGTCGCCGTCATCGGGTTTTCAACCCCCGCAAATAGCCCAGCATCATTGTGGTGCACCTGGGAAACCTTGCCATGCATCAACTCTGGCGCTGAGACCACGTCCCCGCCAAAGACTTGTCCAATGCTTTGATGGCCCAAACAAACCCCAAGTAAAGGAGTGGTAGGTCCCATGTGCTCAATTAACTCTAGGGACACCCCGGCATCTTCGGGCCGCTTGGGCCCCGGCGAAATCACAATGCCATCGGGCTTCATCGCCTGGGCTTCTTCGAGGGTTATTTTGTCGTTACGAATGACCTGTACCTCTGCAGCCACAGGATAGGTCTCGCCTAGTTCCCGCAGGTACTGCACCAGGTTGTAGGTGAAGCTGTCGTAGTTATCGATGACGAGGATCAAGGATTTATTAGGGGGTTATATCTCTGCCCCTCTATCCTATCGCCCTAGCACTGGGGATTGTGATTCCGAAGCTAGCTTGGATGGCGATCGCGACTAAAGCTGAGCTTGAACAACCAGCCAAATGGGAGGCAGCAACAGCGACGCAGCCACCACCACCGACACCATTGCAGAAATAAGCACAGCCCCAGCAGCACAATCCTTCGAGATCTTAGCCAGCTCGTGATAGTTATGGCCGACAGTGAGGTCCACCACGGATTCCAAAGCTGTATTGACCAGCTCCAGAGTCATGACCGCCCCAACGGTGAGGGCCAGCACGGCCACTTCAATGGGCTGCAAGCCCAAAGAGACCGCCGCAGATAGAACCGTGACTCCGACCAAAACGTGAATTTTGAAATTGCGCTGGGTGCTGAAAGCGTAGGTAATTCCAGCCCAAGCGTACTTAAAACTGACGAACAAATTAGAGGCGACATGCCAGGAATAGCCCCGCTGCACCGGCTCTGCGACATGCTCCGATCCAGCAGCAGCCGATTCAGTTACAGAAATAGGGTTGGCCTGGGTGTCCTGAGCCATGAAGAAATCCAAAAGTAATGGGGTAGATGGAGCAGCTGGTTGAAGCCCAATGACTGGAACCATACCAACAGCCAAGGAGAGCATACGTTAAACGAGCAAAAGGTTCTGTTCGCTTAAGCCTGGCTATCCAACTAGATCTTGGGCATAGAAAATCCGATTGCCTACCGTGGAATTATCCAGGCGCCCACTTTACACCTTAACGCTATCTAAAGAATCGGGTATTTCCGTGATTTTCAGACCACCACAGGTTGTTGGCAGACCGACTAGATAGAGATTTCAGATGCTTTGACCAGTTGGCCTTGTTGTTCTAGCATTCTCGCCAAACTTGCATCATCAGGATGGTCCCAGCCCAACAGATGCAAAAGTCCATGGCTTGCAAGCCATTGCAATTCTGTTGCGAGGCTGTGACCTTGGTTTGCCGCTTGGCGTTGAGCAGTATCGATGGAAATAATGATGTCTCCCAGGGGCAAGGGTTCGCCTGGGGGTAGGGAAGGCGCGTCTACTTCTAGGGCAGCGAAGGAGAGAACGTCGGTGGGTTGGTCTTTGTTGCGATAGTCGCGATTGAGGGTTTGGACTTCTGTATCAGTGGTGAGCAGGAGGCTGATTTCGTATGCGGGTTTGGAGCCACTATCGCGATCGCCCAAAAGCTCGGCCAGGTCGCCCGCCATTAGTTCCAGCCAGGCGGTAAACAAGGATTCCCATTGCTCGCTGGAGATAGGGCCCTTGACGCTGTCTTGGACGGCGAGGTCGAGGGTGAAGTGGGGAGCGGTTTTGGCAACGGTCATAGTGAGAGAGCCAAAGGGCTAGAAATGAGCATCTGCGTTTTGCACACAAATTTTGTGAGGCCAAAATCTACGGTAGGGGCTGGGTTTCCCTGCCCCACATGCCCAAACCGAGCAAAGGGCAGGGAAATCCAGCCCCTACAGCACGATTCTTTGTGAACCAGGTTTAGGCACTCATACCAAATTCACGGCTCAAGGCTTTGTCAGATAAGCGAGGCCTACTAGTACCGCAAGCAGTCCCATTGATGTCAGAGCGAAGTGCTTGAGCGACTTCGCACCTTTCGCCACCATGTTGCGCATGGCCAGTTTCACAAAGCTGGCAGGGGGCTCTTGGGCTTGACCCGCAACAGATTCGACTGGGGTGTCCGTTTGAATTTCAGAGGCGTTCGCAGCTTCGGTGGTTTCAGACATGGATGGGAAATGGCGATGTGGATAGTCTGTCTTCAGGATAGCGCCCCGGTTAAGGGCACAGTCCTTGGTTGTGAGTCTTAGGCAGTGATTTGGTTTTCCTGGCGCAGATAACTCTGGATAAAGGCATCGAGATCGCCATTCATAACATCTTCAATCGCCGTCGTCTCCTCCGCAGTCCGCAGATCTTTCACCATTTGGTAAGGATGGAAAACGTAGTTCCGAATTTGCTGGCCCCAGGCTGCCTCAACAACATCACCGCGAATTTCAGCAATCTCTTGAATGCGCTGTTCCTGGGCAATGACGAGGAGCTTGGCCTTGAGCAGAGCGAGAGCTTTCTCTTTGTTTTGAAGCTGCGATCGCTCTTGGGTACAGCGCACTGCCAGGCCCGTGGGCAGGTGAGTAATACGCACTGCCGTTTCCACCTTGTTAACGTTCTGGCCACCCTTGCCACCAGAACGCGTCGTGGTGATGTCCAAGTCCTTGTCAGGAATATCTAGCTCGACATCATGGTCGAGAATTGGCATGACCTCCACACCTGCAAAGCTGGTCTGACGCTTGCCGTTGGCATTGAAAGGCGAGATACGAACGAGGCGGTGGGTGCCTTTCTCGGATTTGAGATAGCCAAAGGCGTAGCGACCTTCAATTTCCAAAGTGACGGATTTAATCCCTGCCTCTTCTCCCTCAGAGACTTCAGCAGTGGTGATTTTATAGCCCTGCTTCTCGGCCCAGCGGGTGTACATGCGCAGTAACATCTCGGTCCAGTCTTGGGCATCAGTGCCGCCCGCGCCAGCATTGATGGAGAGCACAGCGCCTTCTTTGTCGTAGGGACCAGAAAGCAACTGACGTAAATCCCACTGGGCTAATTCTTTATCCAGGCTAGCAATAGTTTGCTCTGCCTCAGTTTGTAGGCTTTCATCCGCTTCCAGCTCCAGCAACTCCACAATGGCCTGGGTGTCGTCCACCTGTTGCTGCCAATCATTCATTTGCTGAACATTAGATTTCAGCTCATCCAGCTCCTTCAGCGTGGGCTGGGCCTGCGCGGGGTCATCCCAGAAGCCGGGCTGGGAGGCGACTTGCTCTAGGTCATTAATTTTCGCAGTTAGGGCAGGAACGTCAAAGACACTCCTGGGTTTTACCCAGGCGTTGCGACAGAAGATTGATTTCGCGTTTGATTTCTTGGACGTCCAGCATGCGGTTTCGTTAAGCCGATATTAAAGACGCCCCCATTGTAAGTGCCCATGCGTAGGGGCGGGTTTAGGAGATCTCTCCTCGCCAGAGACCCAAATTTCCCGTCAAAACCCGCCCTGGCAAACGCCCAACAGCAGAGCGGCCCCGACCAATGCACAACAGCCAGCGGTAGGACAGGTTTTAACAATATCCATTGAGGGAACAGCGGAGATTGGGTCTCAACCTGCCCCTACCGCTACCACAAAATTACCGAGATCGCGGCTGTCCCAATGTTGTGATGTACAAAACCGCCTCATCCTCAGGAATTCCCAAAACATCATTGACCTGGTCATCAAAGAATCCGGCAATGCCACTCACCCCTAGCTGCAAACGGATCGCGGCCAAATTCAATCGCTGGCCCAAATGCCCCGCATCTAAATGGAGATAGCGATAAGCGCGATCGCCATACTTCGCCACCGCCGCCTTTAGATCCGCCGTATGGAACACCACCGCCGCCGCATCACGCCCCAGATCCTGACCGAGACAAAGGTAATGCAACTCCCGTCGGAAGTTTTTAAATCGAATTTGCCGCAGCTCCTGAGCCTTGGGCGCGTAATAGTAACAACCCGCTTCTAAGCCTTGCACCCCAGAAACAGCCACAAAGGTTTCAATGGATTCCAAATCAAAGTAATCGGGGTCATCATTCAAACCCTGGAGCAAATAGGCATCGGGCTGGTAAGTGAAATGCAGCAGGGCCTGAAGCTCATTCAAAGTCAAATCTCCACCGTTATAGGCTCGGGTGGAGCGACGCTCAAGGATAGTCTCTCGCAACCCGGAGAGGTCATTGCCCCAGTCGATGGGTTCCGAGCGCAGGGTGACACGATCGCAAAAGGGAAAGTTGTACTTGTCTTCCACGACCTCTTCCCCAGGCTCCACCTTCTTCGGCGCAGCACCTGCAATGTAGGGCTCGCAGGTAAAACCCGTTCCCTTGGGCAGTTTGCGCCAGTTCAGCGTGGCACCAAAGTCTGCGGTAATCTGGCTAGCCTGGTGCAGAGCTGGCAACAGATCATCTTCCCCCAGCCCTTGAAATTGATTATCCACTTCTCGCTGAGCCGGTGAAGCCAAGGACGTAGCAAGGTGGGGAAGATTCTGATCAATGTCTAGGCGATCGGCGAGGGCTGCAATGGCGATCGCGCCCTCCAACTCTCCATTCAAATAGAGCAGTTCATTGACAGCTTCATCCACAAAGCCACCGATCATATGGGGGCAAAAATCCACCATCGCCGCCGCGAGTTCCAAGTTCCCCAGCAGGTGGCCCGTATCCAAACAAATGCGTCGATAGGCTCGGGCCTGATAACGCCAGGCGGAGCGCTCAAAGATTCCGGTGACGACGAGGGCCAAATGAGTCCCCTCCAAATTGGGATGCCATAAACAGGCCTCCCGCAGCTGGGGCCAACGATCCTCATCCCAAAAACGAACCAGACTATGGGTTTGGGGCTGATAGCTATAGAGGCCCGCCGCTAAACCTTTACCATCCAGCTGCCGACCACTGGAGAGGAGATAAATTTCCGCAGGATAGAGTCCCCCTGCCGAAGGCGCTGCCCGTAGATAGAGGGCTCCGCTAGGGGTTGAAATTTTTTGAGTCAGGCCATAGCTACAGAGGAGGAACTGGGACAGGCGAGCCATAAACAATGGATCCGCTGCACCCACTGCACTCTTCCCCTTTCCATCCAACTCACCGTTGAGATAAGGCTTGAGGTCCAGCGTTGCTCCAATCTGGTAAGTCTTAAACCCATCGGGCTGCTGACTCCAATCCAGGCTGCGTCCCTGCTGGGCGATCGTGTCTGGGTGATATTTGGTCCGTTCGTGGTAATGCTGCGCTAGGGAAGGGGAAACGTCCGTCATGGTGCGCTGCGAATAGCAGTTTTAAAGCAATGGCAACAGGCGACAGCAAAGAGCATGTCAACTCCCATCAGGCCATCGCACTGCGTTCTATTATCCTGCGCTGATCTCGCAGGGAGTTCAAGCAATGGCAAAAGTTTTAATCCCAGCATGGTGTCCAATCTAATGCTGGGATTAAAACACTCCCACTCTGCTTCTGGCTCCGAACAGAGCTGTGGCCATGGAGAATCCATGTTGTAGAAATATTTCACTGCCGCAACAAAGGTAAGAATCCAGCTTTGCTTGACAACGTCAATTAGTTCAACTTATAAGCCAAATTAGAAAGCTAAAATCCTCAACAGAAAAGCCTTTCAGGTTCGTCCAAGAGAGCCAAAGAAAACCTTAAGCCTGGACCGATCTCGCTTAACAATCCGTTACTTTACAAAAGACTGAAACAGGTTAGAGCCTGTCTGTACATATCGAGAAAACATCACAGCACTAATTAAGTTTGTCTTCTATGGAGAAACTGAGCGGACAGGAGCTCTTACTTCGCTATAAGAACGGAAAGCGAGATTTCTCCAAGTTGGATCTAAGGGAAATATCACTGTTCGAGAAAGTCCTGCGCAATGCGGACTTCTCTGGCTGCGACCTGCGCAAGGCCTATCTTCCCTACAGTCAGCTAAACGAGACCATCTTTTATCGAGCGGAGCTGGCAGGAGCAGATTTATCAGGGGCTCAGCTCTATCGAGCGAACTTTGCAGGAGCCAATCTCGCTCAGGCCAATTTGCCGCGAGCCAATCTACGCCATGCCGACCTCAGCGGGGCCGACCTCAGCGGGGCGATTCTTCATTGCGCCGATTTAAGAGAGGCCAATTTGAGCGGCGTTAATTTGACGGGGGCCACGGTAACGGGAGTAGAAGCGAATGGAGCTAACTTCGCTGGGGCGGTCCTGTCCCGCTGCACGTTCTTTCGATCCACGGGCATAGATTTCAGCAATTGCCAGTGGGACGATACGGTCATTCAGCCCGATGGATATCGGGCCAACCCCATCGAATAGTGGCTGCTTCTAGGACAAACAAGCCAGCATCACGAGGGCATTCACGATCGCCGCTGCCACTGTTGAGCCTCCCTTGCGACCTTCGACGCGAATTTGAGGCACCGAAAGCGTCGAGATCGCGGCCTTAGACTCTACGACCGAAACAAACCCCACCGGTGCCGCAATCACTAAAGCTGGCTTGGCCAAGCCCCCACGAATCTGCTCCGCCAGCGTCAATAGCGCCGTGGGAGCATTGCCAATGACATAAATCGCCTCGGGATGCTGAGCGATGCAAGCAGCCATGCCTCTGGCACTGCGAGTCTTGACGGGTCCAGCTCCAGCAGGCTGACCAGCCCCAGAAGGGGATGCTGCGGGATGGCTAATAGCGCTCACAATGGCATTGCCAAAGGTTTGTCCGACCAGGCCTCGAATTCCCTGTTGAACCATCGTTACGTCCACGATGATGGGTCGTCGCTGATGTAGAGCCGCTATGCCAGCCGCGATCGCCCCCTCACTGAACTGGAGGCGATCGCGATAGTCGAAATCTGCTGTGGTGTGAATCACCCGGCGAATGATGGCATATTCCGCCGGGTCTAACGCCTCGTGGGGGCCAAACTCCCGATCAATGATGGCAAAGCTTTCAGCGGTGATGGGATGGAGCGGCGGAGCAGAAACAGGATCAGTCAAATCAATCTCAATCCAAGTTGCAACATCAAGGCCCCGTCCAGCTCGGCGCTAGCCAACCCCCAACGTGACCCATCCACAGTGGGGTTGGGGAGACCCAGTCCATCCATCCTTCGCCTGAACAAGACTGACGATGGAGCAGGGCCGGGAGCCCCTGGCCCTAGCGTACAAAAAAAGTTGTGTTGAAGGTGTCTCTAAAACTCCAAAACTGGCCAACCCGGAGAACGCTTATAAGCCGTCATATCATCGAACTGGCGTAACTCTGCCCGCTGCACAATAAACTCGGGCAAGGCCGTGACATCCGATTGGTTAAGCTCAACCAGCCGTTGAGCCAAGGCTGCGACATCTAAGCCATCGCCCACCTTGCCAAAGTAGCCCAAGGTAAGGTGGGCCGTGAAGTTGTACTGCTGCTCAATGCCCAAAGCCAATAGGCCAGGCTGTTGGTACAGCGATCGCCGAAGCAACCGCACCCGCTCATAGGTCGCCTCGGTCTCCGGCACCAGACAAATCCCCAATGCACGGGCCATCACCATATAGCCCACGGCCTGAAAGCGAATGGGCGCACTTTGGTTATTAGGCATCTCTTGGAAAACCTGGCTAATTTCCTGGGAGAGCTTCGCCTCAAACCCTTCAACCGACTGAGCTTGGGTGTAGTTCTCCGCCCACAGTAAGTCAGCCAGCGTGAGGTGCAAACTCTCAGCTGGTAGGGGAATAAAGAAATCGTCAGGTAGATCCAAGGCAAGCTTGGCTTGCACAGCATGAAGTTGCTCGTAAAAGCCCTGGTTAACGGGGTCTTCCCCACTGGGAGGGGCAATGATGGTGCAGCCTGGAAATGGCACCGCAGCCCACTGCTTCCCTAGATGTTTGTATTTGGGAGAGGAATGGATAATCGGTAATTGTTGTTCGTATTGAGACCGCTGGGTCAGGCTAACAACTCGATTAACGTAGGGCTGAAATTGATCGTCCAAGCTGACTGTATTCCGGACCGGACCGCATGGGATCCTGGCGATCTCATCGAGGCGGTGGCCGGAACTCCGATAGATGAGGCAAACGTACCTTAAGATTTTACTCTGGCCAGAGCAGGTTTGCGTCTGACAAACGCCGTGATGTGACCGAGGCGATCGCGAATGGGATCACGACCTGTCGGTAATGCCAGGCCCTGCTAGACCTCCATTCGCCCTCAATTTAATCATGGTTCTCTATCTCTTCTGGGGCGACGATGATTTTGCCCTCACGAAGGCCGTCTCCGCCCTCAAAGACAAAAGCCTTGATGCGGACTGGGCCAGTTTTAACTTCGAGCGCATCAATGCGGATCAGCCCGAGGGAGCCCTGGCCGCCCTAACCCAGGCGATGACACCTCCCTTCGGCATGGGCAAGCGCTTTATTTGGCTAGCAGAACCGCCCTTTCTCCAGCAAGCCTCCGAAGCTGTCACCCAAGAACTCGAACGGACGCTGCCCCAGCTGCTGGATAGCTCCGTCTTGGTAATCACAGGTAAGAAAAAGCCCAATGGCCGCCTCAAGTCCACCAAGCTGCTGCAAAAGCATGGCGAGGTGAAGGAATTCTCGGCGATCTCGCCTTGGAAAACGGACCAAATCACCGACAAAGTTCGCCAGGCTGCCAAAGAGGTGGGGGTTCGCCTCACGCGAGCCAGCGGTGAATTGCTGGTGGAAGCCGTGGGCAACAATACTCGTCAGCTTTACAACGAACTGGAGAAGCTACGCCTCTTTGGCAGCGGCACCGTGGCAGAGGGACAGCTCGATGGCCATGCGGAAGCCGAGCCCTTGGACCTAGAAACCGTCGCGGGGCTGATCACCACAAGTACCCAGAGCAGCCTGCAACTGGCCAGCGCCATCCGCATGGGTGATACAGGCAAGGCCTTAGAGCTGGTAGCAGATCTGCTGGGACGCAATGAACCAGCGCTACGCATTGTGGCGACCTTGGTGGGGCAGTTCCGCACTTGGCTATGGGTGCGGGTCATGACCGAGGCCGGAGAGCGAGATGAAAAGGCGATCGCCCAAGCCGCCGGAATTGGCAATCCCAAACGTATCTACTTCCTCCGTCAGGAAATCAACGGCCTCTCCCAGCCCCAGCTTCTCCAAGCCATGCCGGTCCTACTCAGCCTAGAGTCAGAAATCAAGATCGGTCGCAACCCAGAAGCCACTCTGCAAACCAAGGTGATTGAGCTCTGTCAAATCTGCCGAGGCCGCCGCTAACGGCCAGCTATCCCCCTAGACCGGGCAATTCATCATCTACCCGTCCCAGACACAAAGAAAAGGCGAAGAAACAATCGGGGAGCCCTCGTCGTCCTACAATCTCTCAAGCGATGTGTCTTCTACGACATAATGCCTAGCTAGATTCCTCAAGCAAATCTCCCGCCCCCGGGCCCGTGGCGAATTCAGAGCCATGACCTCCCAAAAGCTGTGGGTCTTGGACCCATAGGCCTTTTGGCGGGGGATTAGGCTATCTTGAGCCCAGTGATTAACTGTGGTCGCATCACTTAGCGCATCCATGCGGATTAGCCCACCCAGATGGCAGGCAGTGATGTGGATAACCAGCGCCCTCGCTAGTCAGGTCGTTGGGGAAAAAGCAGTTAAAAAATTACCCGGGCACTCTTAAGCCGCCTGAGTAGTCTTAAAAGGGTGTGGTTGTTCCTTCTGCCTATCTGACGTCAACATGATGAATTCTTTGAGCTCCCAGAACCGTCGTAATTCCTTGCTGTCCAGAAGGCAATCTGCTTCACGCTGGCTCCTAGCCGGTGTTTTAGCGGGTGCTGGTCTACTGTCCGGGGTGGCCCCAGGTTGGCAAGCAGGTCAACTGGATTATTCCTCGGCAGCCATGGCCCAGTCCAAGAAGCCTGTCACCGCCGAGCATGTAGCCAATTTTGTGCGAGCAGCCATGGCCATGGAGCCTAAGCGTAAGCAGGCCGTCCAAGAAATTCAGTCAGCCATGGGAGCCGTACCTGCCATTCGCTGTGATAATCGTTCGAGCTTCAATGAGCTGGATCCCAAAGTGCGAGGGGTCGCGATCAACTATTGCAATGAATCCAAGCGCATCGTCGAATCCAGCGGTTTGAGCGTAGAGCGCTTCAACGAGATTCTGATGGCTCAGAAGGCAGACCAAGCATTGCGCGATCGCATCCAAGGTGAAATCTGCCGTGTGGATAGCAACCTTTGTCGCAAGAAGTAAAGACCAGCGATCCCAGCAGTTTTACGTCTCAATCACTGGGGTGATAGCCATCTCAGCCGCCCAAGCCAAGCCTCCTCAGCTCAACTCCTCCGGGAGCAGCGAGGAGGCTTTTATTGTGGCGAAGCTCCACTCCAACATATAGACCATTTGTCAATGAGCTTTCTTGCTCTGATAAGGTTTAAAGCTCACTCTCTTGGTCCGCAACTTCCCCCACAAAGTTGTCATGGTCACCAGGGGGACATGGCTCTGGTGGATGACCCCTTCGGTAGGTCAACGCAACCAACCATTTTTGCAAAGCAGGATTTAAGCAAGGACGACTCCCATGGCGCTGGTGGTTCAAAAGTACGGCGGTACCTCCGTCGGCTCAACGGAAAGAATTCGCACCGTCGCCCAGCGCGTGGCAAAAACGGCCCGTGAAGGCAATCAGGTTGTCGTCGTTGTCTCCGCCATGGGCAAAAGCACTGACACCCTAGTGGGCCTCGCCGCCGATATTACCGACAGCCCCAGCCAGCGGGAAATGGACATGCTCCTTTCCACCGGCGAACAAGTCTCCATTTCGCTGCTGACCATGGCCCTTCAGGCTCTGGGCCAGCCCGCCCGCTCCATGACCGGAGCCCAAGTGGGCATCGTCACCGAAGCCCACCACACCCGCGCTCGTATTCTTTCCATCAAGCCCGATCGCCTGCGCCAAGCCCTGGACCGAGGAGAAGTGGTCGTCGTGGCAGGCTTCCAGGGTATGAGCAACCCCGAACTCGAAGACCGCGATGCCTTTGAAATCACGACCCTGGGCCGGGGCGGTTCCGACACCTCAGCCGTAGCGCTAGCCGCTGCTTTAGGCGCGGACCACTGCGAAATTTGTACCGATGTTCCCGGCATCCTCACCACAGACCCTCGGCTCGTGCCCGAGGCCTCCCAAATGGAGGAGGTCACCTGTGACGAGATGCTTGAGCTCGCCAGCTTAGGCGCCAGTGTGCTCCATCCCCGCGCCGTTGAAATTGCTCGCAACTACGGCATTCCCGTCGTCGTTCGTTCCAGTTGGACTGAGCAGCCCGGAACTTGGGTACGCTCCCGCCCCGCTGGCCCCCGCTCCCTAGAGGGCATGGAAATTGCCCGACCTGTGGATGGCGTAGAGCTAGACCTCAACCAGGCCAAGGTGGGCCTCCTCCAGGTTCCGGATCAGCCGGGTATCGCCGCTACGCTATTTGGTGCCATCGCCGACAAGCAGCTCCCCGTCGACTTGATTATCCAGTCCATTTACGAAGGCAAAGCGAACGATATTGCCTTCACGGTTAAACAAGCGGACCTAGACCTCGCCCAAAGCACCGCTGGCGAAATTTATCAGTCACTCTGCGATGCCCCAACTAGCGCTCCCGCTGGGGAAGGATCTTCTGGAGAAGGCATTGTCACCGATGGAGCGATCGCCAAGGTCAGTATTTCCGGCGCAGGCATGATTGGTCGCCCCGGCGTGGCTGCCCAAATGTTCCAGTCCCTGTCTGATGCCGGGGTCAATATTCAAATGATCTCCACCTCAGAAGTGAAGGTCAGTTGCTTAGTGGATGCGGACCAGAGCGACCACGCGATCGCCGCTCTGTGCAAAACCTTTGAAATTCACAGCTCCTCCCTAGCTCCCCTCAAGCCTGCGGGTCTGCAAACGCCCCCTCCAGTACGCGGTGTCGCCCTAGACCGAGAACAAGCCCAGCTCGCCATTCGCCATGTGCCAGATCGCCCCGGCATGGCCGCCCGCATCTTCACCCTGCTCGCCGAAGCCCAGGTCAGCGTGGACATGATTATCCAGTCCCAGCGCTGTCGCCGAGTCAATGGCATCGACACCCGAGACATTGCCTTTACCGTGGCTCGGGACGATGCCGATCGCGCCCAGGCAGCCCTGGCAGACCTAGTTGAAAAAATGGGCTGTGCCTTGCTAGAAATTAATCGCACCGTCACCAAAGTCAGTGTGGTGGGTGCAGGCATGGTGGCAGCCCCCGGTGTGGCAGCGCGTATGTTCAAGGCGCTTGCCACCGCCAAAATCAACATCCAGATGATTGCCACATCGGAAATCAAAATTAGCTGTCTTGTGGATGAGAACCTAGCCATTGAGGCCCTGAAGGCCGTACACCAAGCCTTCGCCCTAGAAGGTTCAGAGATTGTGGAAGTTCCCAAAGGCGCATAGCTTAGGAGCCATCCCAAGGTACAACTGTTCAAGAAAAGGGGCTGGATATCGTGACATCCAGCCCCTTTTCTTGATTCAAAACTTACTCAACGCATCTCATCAAGACTTGACCTGGCGTTTTCAGCCACTTCAAACTTGAACGTTCTGAGACCCACATTGCCTATGCCTTATCAGCAGCTAATAGACACGAGAGTATAGCCCCTGTTTAAGCAACACCAAACGTATTGAAAATAACCCTAGAGAGAATAGAAGTCAGCACGGTCAGGAGCAAAGAGCCAAACACAGCACTCCAGATGCTCCGCAAGCGGAAGCCTTCCACCAGCTTGGCAGTGAGACCAAAAACAATGATGTTAATCAAGAACACGATCGGGAAAACCAACCAAGTCAAGAGACCATCCAGGGTGATGATTTTATCGATGACTTGGGCAATTCCATTCAAGATACCGAAGACAAATGCAGACACGAGTGCCTTCTGAAAACTATCAATTTCCACTCCGAGAGGAATCTTAGAAATGATGATTAACGCGATCGCAGTCACGACAAGTGTCACGACAAAACTGATGATGAAACCCATTGTCAAATCCTACGGATGTCTTAAATTCAAGCACCAAGGCGAGACAGTTCCCCTAGCAGCAGAGCATTAAGCCCAGCTCAGGGTACTCAAGTCACCTCTTGCTATTAGGCGTAAAGATATCGGTAATATTTGACAAATTCTAATTTCACTCAATAATTTTCATACTTTTCTCACCAACAAAAATCATTTAATACAAGAAACATCCAAAATCCTACTTAAAAGGTGTTTTTTACTACTCTCTTTTTCAAATTTCTTTAGACTGCTTCTAGCATCCCCAACCACGCTTCTACCACCACTTCGACAAGCCTTCAACTTCTCCCCATAGACCACATCTTGCTGTTGTCTCTTTTGCAAAGCGCCTGGGGAAACCTAAGGCAGAGGCAATATATGAGCCTCATTCCACGCTGCAGTTGCGAGAAAAGAGCGCCGTGAAGTTGAGTGCCACCAAGTTCAAAGGTTTGCTCCAGAGAGGAAGCAATGATCGTTATGCAGGCCTACGTCGGCTCAGACGCAGCTGGCTACTGCTTCTAGCGATCGCGTCTTTCTGCTGCGCCAGCTTAGCTTTACCTGCCATGGCAGCCTATCGTAGCGGTCACATTGCTGCAGAATTTTCCGGCAGATCCCCTAGCCGCGAGGCCTTAGCCTACTCTCCCCAACTGGGGCTAAAGCTAGCACTAACCCAGCCCAGCGAAACCTTAATTGCCCAGGCGACCCCAGAGTCCCAGACCACCCCTGCCCTGCGCCAAGCCCAGGCCTTAAATGCCGAGGCCAGTCAATTATTCAGTCGCGGTAATGCCGAAGCAGCATTGCTGATGTGGCGCGATGCCCAAGCCAAGTACAGCGAAGCCAACGACCAGCGCGGCATTCTGGGTAGCCAAATCAATCAAGCCCAGGCCTTACAAACCATCGGTCTCTACAACCGAGCACGCACGCTCATGGAGACGCTGAACACCCAACTGGAAACCCAAGCCGACCCAGAAATTCAAGTGCTGGGCTTCCAAAGTCTGGGGAGTATTTTTCAGGCCACGGGATACCTCGCAGATTCCCAAACGGCCCTGGAGAAAAGCTTAGACATTGCCCAGCAACATCAGCTAGATAGCAGCGCTGCCCGCATTACTCTGGGCAACACCCTACGGGCCCTCAAACAACCGGAAGCCGCCTTCGAGCAATATCGTCAGGCTGCCAGCACTGGCGAAGATCATCTCATTCGCCTCGAAGCTCAACTCAATCAGCTCAGCCTTCATGTTGACCAACAGCAATGGGGCCAGGCTCGCGCGCTACTCGGGGCCATTAATCAACAATTTCACAAACTGCCTCCCAGCCGCCGAGCAATCTATGGCCGCGTGAATCTAGCATCTAGCCTGATGCAGATGCTGGAGCAACAGGGACAGTTCACCAAAGCAGCTCGGCCCACAGCGATCTCACTGTCAAGCCTCAAAGCGAACCACAAAGCAGCAGATAGAGCTCTTTGGGTGGCTGATACCCACGAGCTCAGCAGCTTTCGAGGCGTGGCAGAGCAATTGGCGATCGCGACAGACCAGGCCCGCCAAATCCAAGATGCCCGCGCTGAATCCTATGCCCTCGGGGAACTAGGCACCCTCTATGAGCAAACGGGCCAATGGGACGACGCCGCTCAACTCACCCGCCAAGCCCTACGCCTCGCCCAAACCAACCATGCCCCCGATGTCTCCTATCGCTGGCAGTGGCAAATGGGCCGCATCACGACTAAATCAGGGGAGCAAGGCCCCAACTCATCCCTGAGTCCCGCCCAACGCCAAGCAGCCATCATCGCCTATCGGGATGCCGTCACCACCCTGCGTTCCATTCGCGGTGACCTAGTGGCGACCAACCCAGAAATTCAGTTCTCCTTCCAAGAGAGCGTCGAGCCCGTCTATCGGGAGCTGATGTCTTTGTTGATTCAGCCCGATTCTGATGAAGCCATGCTGACCGAAGCCCGTGACGCCATTGAGGAACTACAGCTCGCGGAATTAGAAAACTTCTTCCGCTCTGCCTGCCTCGATGTCACCAGTCGAAAAATCGATGAGATCGACCGCACCGCAGCGGTGTTTTATCCGATTATTTTGAGCGATCGCATGGAGGTGCTCGTCTCCATCCCTGGCAAACCCATGAGTCACCACAGCGTGGTAACCACCCCAGAGGAAATAGACAACACTCTGGCAAATTGGCTTCAAGCCCTCACCCCTGTCGCCTCCAACCGTCGCCAACTCAAGCTATCTAGCCAACTCTACGACTGGCTCATTCGCCCTGCAGCGGCCCAACTTCAAGACCAAGACATCGAAACCATAGTCTTCGTGCCCGATGGTCCCCTGAGGAATTTGCCCATGGCAGCCCTCTACGACGGCCAGCAATATTTGGTAGAGAACTATCAAGTCGCCCTAACCCCTGGCCTTCAACTCCTAGAGCCTAAAACCCTGGGCCAAGAGCAGCTACAAGCGCTAAGCGTGGGTCTAACCGAGGCTCGTCAAGGCTTCTCAGCCTTGCCTGGTGTCCAGCAAGAAATCGATCAAATCCAAGCAGCCGTCCCTTCCAAAATTTTTCTGGACGAAGAGTTCACAAAAGCCAATCTCCAGAATCAACTCAAAGACAGTAGTTATCCCATTGTCCACTTGGCTACCCATGGCCAGTTCAGCTCGGATCCCGAGCAGACTTTTCTGCTCACCTGGAATGACCAAATCAATGTTAGGGACATTCGTGCGCTGCTCAAAAGCCGTGGAGACAGTGTCACGAAGCCTATTGAACTCTTAGTCCTCAGCGCTTGCCAGACCGCTGCAGGAGATAACCAAGCAGCCCTAGGCCTAGCTGGTCTAGCGGTGCAATCCGGCGCTCGAAGTACTCTGGCAACCCTGTGGTCCGTCAACGATCGCTCCACAGCCCAGCTCATGACCGAGCTGTACCAAGACCTAGCCTCCTCAGACGAGATCTCCCGTGGCGAATCTCTCCGCCAGGCTCAGCTCGCCCTGCTTCACAGTGATAGATATAGTCACCCCTTTTACTGGTCCACCTTTGTCTTAGTCGGGAACTGGCTGTAAATTCACGGACTTTCAAAAAACGAGCATCAAAAAGCATCAAAAAGGTCCGCTATTTGGCGGACTTTTTTGATTAGATTTCAGAATTAAATCTCTGTATTTTCAACCGAAAAGAGACGGGCTTATTGATTCTTTGACCTCACATTTAAGCCTCTATAAAGCGTAGTTTTAGTGATTTCATCTCTAGAGACCTAAACCATACTAGGTAGAAGTCTGAGGTAGTCCAGCTCTTAACTCCGGTGATTTACTGAGTATAGTTTCATCTTCTATGGATAGCTGGATTCGTTCATTCTTCTCAAGTTGTACCTTGCTTTCACCGGAGAGCATAAGCCCAAAGGAAGGGAAATTCGTAACTTCGGCAGTGATTTCGACATCTCGCAGTCGGCAGGAAGCCTTTACTCTTTTTAGCCAGTTCAAGCGATGAGATAGATCAATAGATCACTCCTAAGTAAATCATCCTTATTCTGAGTCCCCATTGAGGGAAGAACAGGCGAGTACTGCCGTAAATTGATCGTTCTCTTTTGAATCTATACCTTGTGAACCTTCGCTGATTTTGCCATGTCTAAATTGAAGTCCATCAGTTACGCATTATTAGCCTTAAGCCTTTTAGGAACAGCAGGCTTAGGGGAAATAACCCAGCCCAGTAATGCCATTGCTTCGCCAGCTGCCGGAGGCACTGCCCGGACCCAGCCAGCCCCGAGAAAGGCCAAATTTAGCGGCTTCTTTGCCCCTACAGGTCGGGCAATGCCCAAAGACTCCGAAGGGGGAGCCTCCCGAGGACGCTGCCTGCAGAACCGCACTGGCATCCAGGACACCGTGACCCTGCTCACCCCTGAAGGCAACAGCGGCCTCACGATCTCGGCCCGCCCCACCTTCATCGCCAATATTGACCAAACCTCTGCCAATCAAGTCTTTTTCAGCCTCAAAAATGAGGATGAGAGCTACTTCTTTGAAATGACCATGAGCCTCCCCAACAGCGATAGCAGCTTGGTGAAGTTCCCCTTACCTGAAAATGCTCCGCCACTGGAGATGGGAGAACAGTATCGTTGGTCCGTCGCTGTGATTTGCGGCAACAAGCTAGGCCCCGACAGCCCTTGGGCTTCTGGCTGGGTGGAGCGGGTGGAAACCACGGACCAAGAGACCGTGGCCACACTATCCCCCTTAGAACAAGCGTCTTACTACGGCAAAGCCGGTCTCTGGTATGACACAGTGGCGGTGCTTGCAAACCACCGCGAAAACAATGGTACCGATGCCGATTCTGCCTGGGTTCAGCTCCTGAATGAGGGCGGCATCACCACGGACATTAAGTAGGAAGATTGGAGGACTACGGATGCATGAAGCCTGCAGCAAGGTTCACAGCTCTCTATGCAGGCCATAATTCGTTTCCTCAATCAGTTTCCAATCCTGGCCCGCCGCGATACTACGCGGCGGGCTTTTTGATGCTTTTTTAAGCTGCTAGTTCGTTACTCCCATCGGTTTTCAGGGAACAAAAAGTACAAGTCGTCTCCCGATTCAGGGGACAACTGTGAGGCCCTGATTCCATGTTATTCCTCGTTCAACGCAGTACGGCTCGCACGCAACCAGCGAGATAGTTGCAAACACTAAGTCTCTGCGAACGCAGGAAGCTCTTCATGACTCAGGTTCTTGCGAATTGCTTCTCATTTGGGCATCTTCCTTCTCCACTATGCAGGCAATTCTTCACAGCATAAAAGCCAGTCTGCGCCGCTGCCAGGGCAAGTTTGCCCACCATTCCTCTTCTGGAATTGCAGTCACCCTAGGCATCACGGGGACAGTCATGGCTATCAATAGTTTGGGCTGGCTGCAACTGCTAGAATTTCAAGCGTTTGACTTCTTCACGAGGCAGCAGCCCAGCGTGGAGCAAGATAGCCGCATTGCCGTTCTAGAGGTCGCGGAACAGGATATTTCCGCCCTAGGCCGTTGGCCAATTTCCGATGAGCAGCTGGCAGAGCTACTAGAGAAAGTCAATGATTATGAGCCTAGGGTAGTCGGTCTCGACCTCTATCGAGATGTTGAAGTCCCGCCTGGACTCCCTCGCCTGAATGAGGTCTACCAGTCAATGCCAAACCTGGTGGGTGTCGAGAAAGCTGTGGGTCAACCCGTCCCTCCCTCTCCCACATTGCAATCCCTCGGTCAGGTTGCCCTGGCGGACCTAGTGCTAGATCCCGATAACAGAGTGCGTCGCAGCCTCATTTCAATACAGCCTGGCCCGGATGAACTCAAGCTAGGCATCTCCACAACCCTAGCTCTCCACTATCTCGCCGCAGAAGGGATTAGCCCCGAAACAGCTGAGGATGGTTCTGAGACGATTCGCTTGGGTAAGTCTCGGTTTGAAGCGTTGGGCGATCGCAGTGGCGGCTACCAAGGCATCGACAGTGGTGGCTATCAAATGATGATTAACTATCGCGGTGGCAAGGATGGTGGCCGCGAAGTTTTCCCGACCTACTCGGTGATGGAGGTGCTCAACGGCACCTTGCCTAAAGAAGCCCTCGCCGATCGCATTGTTTTAGTCGGGGTCACGGCCCCGAGCCTGAATGATGCCTTTATGACCCCTTACAACACCAGCTTTTCCAATCGCCGTCGCAATATGCCGGGGGTGTTCATCCATGCCCACCTCACCCGCCAAATGCTCACAGCATCCTTGGAAGGGAAGGGGCTATTGGGCTATTGGTCTGAGCCCTGGGAATATGCCTGGATTGGCCTATGGGCGATCGCCGCCGCCGGGGTCTCCTGGCGTCTGCTGCAATCTAGCAGCCTGCGAAAGCTTGTGCCCCCAGGCTGGCTGGTGTTCGGTGGCACTATCACCATGGGCGGTGCCATTGTCTTGAGTGGATATGGGCTATTTACCCTAGGCTGGTGGGTGCCAGTGGGGGCTCCCTTAGTGGCAACGGTAACTATGTCTGTGGCCATGGTGGCTTATCACAACCAGATCCTAGAGCGATTAGCCCTGGTCGATGAACTCACCCAAGTGGCCAACCGCCGTCAATTTGACCGAGTGCTGCGCCAAAAGATCCAGCAGCAGAAGCATGTGTCGTTGATTCTCTGCGACATCGATTATTTCAAGCCCTACAACGACACCTATGGCCACCAGGCCGGAGATGCCTGCCTTACCCAAGTGGCCCGCGCCATCCGCCAGGCGGTTCGCCGCGCAGACATTGTTGCTCGCTACGGTGGCGAAGAATTTGCAGTCATTTTGCCCAACACTCACCCGGAGCTGGCTGAAGAAATTGGCGAGCGAGTCAGGGCCAAAGTGGAGTCCTTGGGGCTGGAACACAGCGGCTCTCAAGTTGGCCCCCATGTAACCCTGAGCTGTGGTGTGACCACCATCAATGAGGGTCATCTTGCCTCAGATGCCGCTCTACGGCTCGCGGATAAGGCCCTGTATCTGGCTAAGAACCAGGGCCGAAACTGTGTGGTCCTGCGCTTGGATGGGGGCAGCGGCGATGCAGTTAACGCGATCTCAATCTAAACAACCCTAGGCAGGCTACGTTGCAAGGCGCAGCTAAAGGGCCGCATCGGCAAGCTTAAAGGGACAGCATGTTAACTCCCATGGCCTTCCTTCAAGAACTACTCCAAAAGCCTCAATCGCCCCTAGGAGTTGGATATGATAGGGCTACAAGACAGTTGGAAACTGGAGCATTCAGTCCCCGGCGCTGCCGCGTCTGGGCTCAGCCAGGTTCCCCTCAGGTGCAATAACAGCAAGGTGCAACGACCGTTATGAAAGTCACCGATGCGATCGTGCTTCAGGCCTTTGTGGTCACCGTTTCGCGGATGGAAAGCGTCCTGCCTTCGGACCTGCGCCAGACAGCCCAGCGCATTGGAGCAGCGCTGTCTTCCCAAGTGAGTCAGGCTTTGGCAGAAATCCAGGAGTTGGTGACCCACAACGACTGCATCAAGGATCGCTATGCTTTAGCCCACCGTCAGCTTAAGCCCAGCATGGGAGCTGACACAGAGGTGCCGGAGCCATTGGAACAGGCCTTGGAAGGCGCCGCTACAGAGATTTTGACGGCGGCGGATGTGAAGGCTAAGGCCCGGGAAATGGCAAAACGGTTGGCTCACCATGTGGAGTTTGGACCGTTTGTGGCGGCGCTGGAAGAGGCGGTGGCGGTGATGGACCACCAGGCGATCGCGATCCTCCATGCCTTAGAAAAGCGCCCCTTACCCGCCGAGGCTCTAGCTGAAACGGTAAAGCTCCCCCTAGACTATTTGATGGAAATCCTGCACCATCTCCACCAGCGAGGTTATATTGATCACGCTAGCGCAGGGGTGCTCCAGGTCATTTTTCCGAAGTTGTGGGGCAGTGACCGTGAGGCGATTTCTGACCAGACCTATCTGACGGTGACAGCCCAAGGGCGTTTAGCGTTGCATCGCATTGTCTCGCCAAAAGCGCGAGCGGCATCAGCACTGAGCTATCGGAAATATTAAGAGCTCGACTTTTTGCAACGAGAGGACAGGGTTTGATTTGGTTTCAAGCTTGGTGGCCTTGGTTGGCGATCGCCGCAACGCCAGGCTTCATCAATCTGATGGTGGCGTTTCAGGAGCTGGATGAAGAATGCCGGTTCCTGCCATTTTTTGAACCTTACAAAAATCCTGGTGTTTGGCTCTGGTCAGTCTTTCAATTCCTGCTGCCCATGGCGCTGTTTTGGATGATTGCTTCCTTGGGCAATCAACCTACGAATTATTTGGAGCTAGTGATTGAAGCGCTGCTGTTTGGCTTTGGCTTTGTGGCTCTGCTTAACTCGCGAACGGAGATTGGCTCGCGGGTGTATGACCTCAAGAATATCTACATCATTGTGGTGGGTGTGGCTTACCAAATGATTGCCCGTAACCAGACGAGTCGCACCGCTCAGTTTTGGACGGATGTAGAGGCCGGGCTACAGGAAAGTGCTGATTTGACACCGGGATTTCGCTTTCTAGAGAACTACTTTGCCAGCGATATTTCGGTGCCGCTGGAGGAGAAGGAGGCATTTCAAACACGCATTTTAGATGCCCAAACGGCTTCGGTGGGGCAACGCATTCGCGGGGCAAAGAATTTACTGCGGGATGTGCGGCGACGGGACTTGCCGGAGGCATTGCGACGGTTTGGCAGTAGCTCCGCTGTGTTGAAGCAATATTTTGGGCGGAGGGGATAAAAGTTGCCTCAGCATCTGTTAATCCATTAAGCGATTGGCGATGGCTGAGCGCGATCGCGATGCTGCCCTATCCCATATAGACAGACAGCAATCACCGAACTCACCGGCAAACTCAGCATCGTGAATAGAATCCACATTGCTCGGAAGTCAGCACCTTCAATACCTGCAATTTCATAAAAGAACTGGTTCATTTCCACCAATTCCAAGGGGGTAGCCAAGCTGTCCTGCTGGAAAACGATTTCGTAATAGGGGTAGTGATCGTTCTCAATCTGCCCTGCGTTAATGGCGTAGAAGAGATGGCGTTGTCCATCGGCCATGGCTTCAACAATCAAGCCTGACTCCCAGAGAACAGTTTCTGCATAGTCACCGTCAGTGGTGAGCAAGAGGTCGGTCTGGCGTAGCTGTTGTTCTGCTTGGAGGAGCTGGGCTGGAGTGAGGCTAGGCTTAACTTCGGTAAGGCTGCCTTGTTCGACGAGCTGCACAAGGATACGGCTGGGGTGGCAGTATTCGGTATTGCATTTGGTGGAACCCATGTAGCCGCTGTCGCCGAGGGGCTGGAGGTAGTTGCGATCGCTCAAGCGCTCCGGCGCTAGCTGATAGGTCAGTGGGCTACCCTCGGGAGCATTCTCCTCAGCCTGAGCTTCAAAGGGGGTGATGGTGAGGATTTCGTCAAACTCGCTGACGGTTGCAGGCAGGTCAGGCGCGATGAAAGGATAGCCCCAAAGGGCTGTGGAGAACCAGATGGATAGGCCACCGCTGAGGGCGGTGAGGGCTACGAAGGTGAGGCCCCAGGTTTTGAGGAAACGTTGGGGGGATTTAGGAACAGGCTTGGTCTCAGGGGTGGCTGAAGGCATGGCATGGCGTTAAGGCTATGGATAGTAACAGCGTCAACAGCGGTGAATCCTGCCAAATTCTGAAAATATACTGTTTGCTCATGTGGTCCCCCATGGGGCAAGTGCAGGAGAGGCGAATGCGTTTATGTCTCCTAGGTGCCGACATCAAATTGTAGGTACTGTGTCGCTCCTTGTTGCTCAGGCTTCCATCCTGATTGAAGACCTTGAGCAATGCTTGAGGCAATATGCTGCGGGGTAATGGTCCATGCCCCCAGGCCTAACCAATTGTCAGGCCTGGGGGCATGGAAATTCACGATGAGCGTTGCACCAGGCGATTCGGCAAGCTCAATTGCGGCAGTTAATGGACTTTCACAAAGCCCTTGAGCATAGCTGGGTTTAAAACGAATGCTCCAACGGTATTCAATCTCACCCACGACAATGAGTCGAGAGCCTTTTTTCGTCATTGCCATCGTTTCATCAGCCTAGGAGAATGCCTCGATAGAGTTCGGCTATCGCAATTTCCAGCCCAATACTTTCCAATTTCACGACGTCATTTTGCCCGTAAATCACAGTTTCCCAGGTTGTTTGGCCAGGCTGGCGGCGACGGCATTCAACTCGCATTTCATCCTGAGCGATCAGGACATATTCTTCAAGGCTCTGGATTGTACTGTAGTCCTGAAACTTTTCGGCTTGGTCAAATTCCCCTGTGGAAGGCGATAGAACTTCGGCGACTAGTTTGGGATGGCGTTTTACGTAGCGATCGGCTTTATCCCTGGGGTCACAGGTGACGAAGGCATCGGGGTAATAGTAAAAGTCAGCAGCATAGTTGACTTTTACATCACCGGAATAAAACTGGCAGTCCCCCTCGCGCAGGTGGAGGTTGAGTGCGGTGAGCAGGTTAATGCTGAGTCGGCTATGGTCATCGCTGCCGCCTGCCATGGCGTAGACCAAGCCACGCCGGAATTCATGGCGCATTGGAGCTGCTTCTTCCAGGGCCAAATATTCTTCGGGGCTAAATCCAGCAGGGATGGCAATCATCGAGCAATGGCTGATGCAGCAACACTATTGTACTCAGCCCTATGGAATAAACCCACTTGGACTTATGAGGGAAAGTGACTTCTGCTTCTGCTGTTTGAGGTTTATCAAGTTAGAGGGTGAGGCTTAGCGGTTGCAGGTTGGTGAGCCGTTTTGGATGGCAGAGGTTGGGCTAGGGATTGGCCGGGCGCAGCGAGAGATTGGTGGGATTGATCAGGAGGTTTTGATTTGGTGCGACAAACAGGGCGATCCCTATCCACTACCCGGTGAATTAGTTGCTGAGACACCTGATTTAAAGTAGAGCGAGAGCGATCAGAGCGATTAGCAGCGAAGTTGCGAGAGCTGGGCGTTGACCCCGATGGGGGGTAAAGTCCAGCCTCTCCTCTAGCGCTCTGGCTGCAACCGAATCACATTATCCATCTGCACAAATGGGATATTGGCATTTCGCAGCGCATTGCAAAGTGCTTCTGAACGGTTAATTTCTTGCGGAGGTACTAACCGACCTCTATGTTTGAGCTCTAGCGAATCGATTTCTAGCCATTCCACTTCTCTACATGGAACTGGCCCCAGTCTTGGAGCTTCTAGATAGCCTGACGTGGGCATAAACAGAACTTTCTCCCATTCACTCGGAATATCGTTTTTTGACCATTTGACCCGAGTTAAGAGATCAAATTGTTCGAGCACATCCATCAATGAAGACCAAAGATCATCTTCAGATTTCATCATCATTCCTTCCTTCGCAGCGGTGCTTGAAGAATCGCCTTATGCAATTCACCCACGGTCAGATCTCGATAAACAATATCGGATGGTCCACCCAACCATATCGGCAGTGCAAAAGCAGCTTCAGGACCAAACCAGCATTCATGGGGAGCAAGCTGAAGTGTTTGAGCCATGCCTTGCTCTGAATCATTGAGGTTCACATTGAAGTGCTCCATTGCTGCGATGAGCAAGTCGTCACCATCGTCACCCGTCACGAATAAATCTGCTTCAATGCGGGTTTGAGCGGTGATGACTTGGCGATCGCAAGTCCTGGTGAAGTCTCGAAGCCAATCGATAACTTCTGCCAAGGATGGATGGACCATCGCGGAACCTCAAGGAGGGGTTTTAAAGCCAGTTAATTGATGGTGCTTTGCTCTGACTGACGCTGGGCAATTTGCATGAGCAAACGCAGTGCATCATTGACCGCATCATCATCAGGGAACGCTGCGGCAACGTCAGCATCAAGGCGAACAAGGTTAGTCCCTTCACGATACTGATTTGCATATTTTCCTCGTACTGGCTCACCCATCTGAGCAAAGTCATACTCAGGCAGCAACTCGTCTTCCATCTCAGTTTCAATTTCCTTCTTCATAGAACTTTCGCTCCTTACGAGTTGCTGGGCGGGCGCTGATAATGCGAACGCCTTCACCACGGTCAGTGTGAGAGACAATCAGAAGCTGACCAAATCGAGATAGCCCTATCGTAACGTAGCGATATTCATCGATAGAGTGCTGCCTGTCTGGGAAAGTCATCGACAGCTCATCACCAAAAATCGTGGCAGCCTCCTCGAAAGAGACGCCATGCTTCTCACGATTAATTTTGGCTTTATCTGGGTTCCACTCAAATTTCATTCCGATCTCTTCGCCAGCCGTAACTCCTCCATCGCGGCAGATTGGGTAGCAATGACTCAAAAAGAAGCGGATGGCACCGTAAATGCACCATCCGCTATTAAATTACCCAAACCCAGGAATGAAGGATCTCTTCTAAACCTGCGCCTGCTCCAAATTAAACAGCGTGCAAAGCGTATCCATCGCCTGCTGCCGGTCATCATTATTCTGCGGAGCCCGCAACTGAGTCATGGGGTCATGGAGAATCTTATTCACAATGCCCCGCGTCATCGCATCAATAATGGCCTGATGCTTCTTA
>CALLAT010000173.1 GCA_938002085.1 uncultured Pseudanabaenaceae cyanobacterium | reverse complement strand
ACTTTGCAAGGCCCAGCCTGAATGACGGTGACAGGAATTGCTTTCCCGGCTTCGTCAAAGACTTGGGTCATGCCAATTTTGGTACCAAGAATACCGACAGACACGGCAGCTTTTCTCCAGATGAACAGGACATTGGAAGTGGAATGAAAGACGGCATCACGCCAAACATTCACGAGAAGAGGCAAGCAGCGCCACAGGGCAAAATTCCCCGAATATCACAACCGTGATGGGGAGTCTTTAACTGCTCGTCTTTTCGCAACTCAGACTGAATTATGGTCTTTAAACCTGGGTCTAAAACCGATTCAGCGGTCTCACTTCTAACCGCACTTGCCAGGACTTAGAACAAGACTGTTCCAGTATCCTTTTGCACAAAGGCGAGGCAAGCTAGCTCATTACAGAGCAAACTCTTACGTTTCGGTGCAGATTCACCCTTTCAAATGAATCGATGCGTCCGGCTTACGCGGCGATTTCTAATGATACGGACCTTAATGCAGCTTGTCTAGCCTTGAGCTGATCTTTTTTTACAACTGTGGTAAGCAGCAAAATGAGAGCGGTTACTCAGGTTGTTTTGAGGAGGTAAATCTTAGGAAAGGACTGCCGCGGCCGATTAAGCTATTAATTAGCTCCTATATACTGTGAACTCCGCTCACCTGCGCATTCATTATGGCAAGCCTTTCTTTCCCCGCTCTTCTCACCACTGGTAAGCCCTTTATCAAGGCATTGGAGCAGAACGGAGCTTTAGCAGTCTATGCGCCCCTAGAAGGCGGCTTCGAAGGGCGTTATTTGCGGCGCTTGCGGACCAAGGGCTACCGCGCAATTTCCATGACAGCTCGGGGCTTAGGTGACTTAGATAGCTATCTCAATGGCGTCCATGGTGTTCGCCCTCCCCACCTGGGTAAGAAGGATGTTGGCAATGAGGCCGCTGTGGGTCCGACCTACTTTGTCCCCCCCATGTTGAGCTGCCGCTTGGGTGAGCTGAAGCCGAATGACCGAGGCGTTGTGCTGTGGCTGATTGAAGGGCAAGTGTTGTCGAAGCAAGAATTGACCTATTTGATTAATCTGACGGCTCGGGAGAAGAAGCTCAAGGTTGTCGTTGAGATGGGCGGTGGCCGTTCTTTCCAGTACAAGCCTTTGAGCACTGTGGCTTAAGGACCTGGCACAAGTCTCCCTCTCCCCCCGATGAGTACGAGGGGGATTAAACACTGAGAACATGTTGTTGGCAGGAGCGATCGCCTCTGCAATTCCCCCATTTCTACCCACCCTGCTATTCAATCCCTCGAACAGGGCCGCTGGTTCAAATTGATCTGCGGCGCTAGCTTTCAGCATTTGCCCAATGTGCGGGAGTTGGCCTTGGTCTATGGATTGGCCGGGGCGGATTGCATTGATATGGCAGCGGACCCAGCGGTTATTGGCGCAGTCAAAGCAGGACTGGATGCAGCCGCTCAGCTACAGCCCAGTTTGCAGCAGCCTCTCTTGATGGTCAGCCTGAATGACGGTGAAGATCCTCACTTTCGTAAGGCCCAGTTTGACCCACGCCATTGTCCAGCAGATTGTTCAAGGCCTTGCGAAACCGTTTGTCCGGCTCAAGCGATTGCCTTGCCTGTAGAACTGCATAGCACTGATACAGGGGTGATTGAAAGCCGTTGCTACGGCTGTGGTCGTTGTTGGCCCATTTGCCCAGTGGATAACATCAGCTCCCATAGTTATATTTCTGCTCCGGCGGTGGCGATGGAGATGGCGATCGCTTCTGGCGTAGAAGCCTTAGAAATTCACACCCAAGTGGGACATTTTGAAGATTTTCAACGCCTCTGGACTGCGATTTCCCCTTGGGTTGAATCGCTCAAGCTCATCGCCGTCAGTTGCCCTGGCCAGAATGGTCCTGATGGCGAGACCTTGGAGCAATACCTGCATCGGCTAGAAGCCTTAATGCAGACCCGCCCCACCGCATTGATATGGCAAACCGACGGTCGTCCCATGAGTGGAGACATAGGTGCAGGCACAACTCACGCCGCCATTCAACTTGCACGTCGAGTCTTGAAGATGGGCTTGCCCGGTTACATACAGTTAGCAGGCGGCACAAACGGTTACACCGTCTCCAAGCTAGATGCGTTAGGGTTATTGCAGACTGAAGGGGGAAAAAGTCAGAAGACTCGCGCTGTGGCTGGAGTTGCCTATGGCAGCTATGGGCGATCGCTGCTCAATCCCATGCTTGAGCAACTTGCCGCTCTGGGTGGAGACTTACCTGGTCATTTGGAAAATCATCCAGACCTACTCAGGTCCGCCCTCAAGCAAGCCCAAGGCCTAATCGCTCCCCTTCAAAACCGCCCTAATCACGCGCTGATGGTCAGCGAAGTGTTCGACGAAACCTCAACTTCCGCAGAATAGCCGAGCCGCCACCGTCGTCCTAATGCAGCTTAATCAAAGGCCCTTTTGGTCTTTCGATCTCGACAATCGCCAGCTAGCGAACCTTTATTCCTCGAGCTTTAATAAACTCGCCACCGTATGGCCAACTATGATCCACCGGTCTCTGCCCATCAGGGAGAGGCTGATTTCGGCTTAGAGACCGCTAACGAATTACAGAACGAAATCGCCAATGAGGCAAATGCACCTGAGTCCTCAGATTCATTGGCTATGCATGTGGATGAGTCTCAAGTCATCGACGACCTGGGCTCTCTGTTCGAGATATTGCCAGAAGCACTTCGCCAGAAGCTAGAGCGTCATCCAGATAAGGCCAAGCTGGTAGAAATCATCTTGGACCTGGGCCGTCGCCCAGAAGCCAGATTTCCTGGGCGGGCCGAATATCTGTCCGAAGACTTCATCACTCATGAAGACCTGAAACATTGCGTGGATCGGGTGGGAATGTTTAGCGGTGACAACCGGGCAGGTATTGAACGCACCCTGCACCGCATTAGCGCCATGCGCAATCGGGCTGGAAACATCATTGGTCTGACTTGCCGGGTCGGTCGCGCCATCTTTGGCACCGTGGGAATGATTCGCGACCTGGTAGAAACAGGGCAATCCATACTCATGCTGGGGCGACCGGGTGTGGGCAAGACTACTGCACTGCGGGAGATTGCGCGGGTTCTAGCCGATGATTTTGATAAGCGTGTCGTCATCATCGA
Source organism: uncultured Pseudanabaenaceae cyanobacterium (assembly GCA_938002085.1). Taxonomy (GTDB): domain Bacteria; phylum Cyanobacteriota; class Cyanobacteriia; order PCC-9006; family JAAUQQ01; genus JAAUQQ01. Next base: position 8,564 of record CALLAT010000173.1, on the reverse strand, counting down.
CACTTCCAATGAGATTGCCGGGGATGGAGATATTCCCCATGCGGCGATCGGTCGTGCTCGACGAATGCAAGTTGCCAAACCGGAGTTGCAGCACCAAGTCATGATCGAAGCGGTGGAAAACCACATGCCTGAAGTCATCGTCATTGATGAAATTGGTACAGAGCTAGAAGCCCTGGCCTCTCGCACCATTGCAGAGCGGGGTGTCCAGCTGATTGGCACCGCCCACGGCAATCAGATTGAAAACCTGATCAAAAACCCAACGCTCTCTGACCTAGTGGGCGGGATTCAGTCCGTTACCTTGGGCGATGATGAGGCCCGTCGCCGCAGCACCCAGAAGACGGTGTTGGAGCGCAAGGCCCCACCGACCTTTGAGATTGCAGTGGAAATGATGGAGCGCCAGCGTTGGGTCGTCCATGAATCCGTCGCGCAAACGGTAGACATGTTGCTACGGGGCAAACAGCCTCAACCCCACGTTCGCAGCGTGGATAAGAACGGAAAGGTCGAAATCACCCATGAGCGGCCTCTGCCCGAAAAGCTCAAGACGAAGGATATGCCGGGCAGCCAGGAAACCAACTGGCGCAGCAGTGGCAGAATGCGAGCAGTCCCTCTGAAGGGTGGCCCCAACCTGGGCGAGCCGCTCTCTAAAGCCGCCACCAAGATTCCCGGTCATAGCAATCTCATCAGCCTGCCTAAGCCCACCAAGCCATCGCGCCAGACCTTCTCGGAGATGCTGGACGATTCCTTCAATCGCCTGGGCCTAGACCATGGTGCCAATGAGGCTGAATACAGTGACACAGATGCGGCAGATTACGGCATCTACAGTGCCGGAGCCAATGGCGAAGGCGTTCCCCTGCATATCTATCCCTATGCCGTGAGCCGTCACCAGATGGAGCAGGTGATTCGCTCCATGGAGCTGCCTGTGACTATCACCAAAGACCTAGGCAATGCCGATGTGGTCCTAGCCTTGCGTAGCCATCTCAAGAACCACTCCAAGCTGCGGGCCATGGCCAAGAACCATGAAGTCCCCATCCATACGATCAAGTCCAATACGATGCCCCAAATTGTTCGGGCCTTGCAGCGACTGCTGAATATGGATGACCCCAGCAAGCCCGAGGAGATTGATCTCAATCTGTTCTCAGCCAAGGGGAGTAATGATGAGCTGGAAGCCCTTGAGGAGGCTCGCCTCGCCGTTGAGCAAATTGTCTTGGCCAAGGGGCAGCCAGTGGAATTGCTGCCGCGATCGCCCAAAGTCCGCAAAATGCAACATGAGCTAGTCGAACATTACCGACTCAAGTCGGTGAGCTTTGGCAACGAGCCCAATCGGCGTCTGCGGATCTATCCGGCCTAGGGTGATTTCTCCATTACAGGCCCCAGCTAAACCATTCAATGGAGCAGCCTCTGGGTCAGCCCAGCTGAGAGACTGGAATTCCCAATCAGTCTCTCAGTAAAAAAATTGCTAAAAGGGGTTGGCATTTTTTCCCCTGCTGAACTATCTTATTAGAGGTCCAGCAATGGGGTGTCGCCAAGCGGTAAGGCAGCGGGTTTTGGTCTCGCCATTCCTAGGTTCGATCCCTAGCACCCCAGTTGGTTCAAAAGCGAGCTTCGACTAAGTCGAAGCTCGCTTTTGTTTTATCCGGTCTTAGCTTCCCCATCATTCTCCGAGTCACTGCCATGCCCGTTCCTGACCTATTGGCCCTGGATTTTGACGGTGTCATTTGCGATGGCATGTTGGAGTACTTTCAGGCGGCCTGGCAGGGCTACTGCGAGGTCTGGCAGCCCACAGAGATGACGCCTCCTGAAGGTACGGCAGAGCGCTTCTATGTCCTGCGCCCAGTGATTGAAACGGGCTGGGAAATGCCAGTGCTGGTCCATGCCATTTTGCAGGGCATTAGCGATGAGGCTATTTTTGCTGATTGGCCAGGGTTAGTTGAGCGTTTAGTGGTGGAGGCAGGTAAAGACAAGACAGTGCTTGCCAGGGCATTGGATGGGGGGCGCGATCGCCAAATCCGCCATCACCTCGACGACTGGCTCGCCTTCCATCGCTTCTACCCAGGCGCCATAGAACTCGTCCAGCAAGTCGAAGCCAGCAAGACTCAGCTCTACATCGTCTCCACCAAAGAAGGCCGCTTTATCACCCAGCTCCTCGCCCGAGCAGGCGTCACGCTCAAACCCGAGCAAATCATTGGCAAGGAAGTGAAGCGCCCCAAGTACGAGACGCTGAGACTGCTCAAGCAAAGCCTCACCGCCGATGCAGACATATGGTTTGTGGAAGATCGGCTGCCTGCATTGGAATTGGTGCATGAGCAACCGGACTTGCAGAACGTCAAGTTATTTTTGGCAGATTGGGGCTACAACACTGCGGCGGCGCGGCAAGCGGCTGAAACAGAGGCTTGGGTAAGTTTGTTGGATGTGGAGACTTTTGGAATGGGCGTAACACAATGGTCGTGACAGCAGAATAGTACTTTTGCACTTAGACTATTGCTAATGCAGCATTCCATAGTTGCAAAAACAACAGTTACAGGCAACTGCCATGCTTGACCTGAACAAGCTTGCCCTCCAAATGCAAGGCATCAGCCAGCACCTGCTGCGGGAAGCCGCTGCCAGCCAAACCCGCCTCAACCGTGCCAAGGAAGTCCTGCGACAGGCCATCCCTCGCCAAACTGAACTGGTCAAACTGCACCAGGACTGGCAACACCGCATGACCTTTACGGCAGCAACGCCGGTGGAGGCCCTGGATACCAGGGTGGCGATCGCCCCAGCCCCCTCTTCCCACAGCGTCCTAGCCACCGACGGCTCCCAAATATCCCCCAGCCACCACGAGATTGCCTACTGCTACCTAATCAATATTGGCCGCATCGCCATCCACTACGGCCTGCACAACGGCAAACAGCGTCAGCCCTTGCTCGATAGCTTGCCCGAAGTCTATTACCAAGCCCAGGACCTCTACGCCGCCCAACCATGGGGCATCAGCACCGAAGAATGGATGGGCCACCGCCGCACCGTCTCAGAAATCGAGATGCTGGCCGAACTGGGAGAAGCATTAACTGAGCAACAACTCCGCAGCGCAACGGACTCAGCCCCGTCATCTGCTCCAACAGCAATTCCCAGCCTCGCCATGGTCGATGGCTCATTAATCTATTGGTTCTTAGATTCTCTTCCCGCCGATGCCCGTGCTCTCATCCTGCCGGACATCCTCGCAGCATGGCAGCAACTCCAAGCCAATGGGATTCCCTTTGTGGGATACCTTAGTGCCTCACGCAGCACCGAATCCCTCAATTTCCTTCGCCTTCAGGCCTGTCCCTATCTGGCTCCAGACTGCCAAACTCACTGCGCTGAAAACCGCGACAAGTCCCCCTGCCAAGTCTTCACGCCCCTACGGGATGTCACTCTCTGGTCTACAACATTAGAACCTGGTGAGCGTGGTCCCCTCTGGCGCAGCTCCGCCCGAATTTTGGAAGAATACGGCGAAGAAAACGCCATCTACTTCTGCTACGTTAACGTCGGCGTGGAAACCGCTCGGATTGAGTTCCCTGCCTGGGTTGCTGCGGACTCCGCCATGCTGGACTCCGCCCTCAGCCTCGTCCTAGCCCAGGTGCAGAAAGGCTATGGCTATCCCATTGCCCTAGCCGAAGCCCATAACCATGCCGTGGTGAGAGGGGGCGATCGCAAACGCTTCTTCCTCATGCTCGAACGCCAAATGCTCAAAGCCGGCCTCCCCAACATCGGCACCTCCTACAAAGAAGCCCGCAAACGAGGCAGCATCGCCTAAAGAAAGCAATCAAGCCGACATACCGTAGTGACATGGCATCAACTTGTCAGCCATAGCATTCAGCCCTCGAACCCAAATCTCAAGCCGACAAAGAAGAACGCACCCCAGCCGAAGACCCCATCTGCATTGCCCAGCGCTGATAATCCGCCATCAGCTGCTGCTTCAAACGCTGCTGAATCCGCTTAAGAATCCCTTTCAGCAGACTATTCCCCGTCGCATTAATCACCGCTTTAGGCGTCAAATTAAACGGCGGTGGCACGTTAATCCCCACCCGTAAATCCGCTCGACCATTCAGCTGGGCCTTCCCCCCCTTACGCTGGGTCTGCAACACACCATTCAGCTGCAGCTGAAAATGCTGATTAAACGTCTCAGCCCCCAATAACTGACAATCCTGTGACTCAATCGACAGCTCGCCCGGAGCCGGGCTATAAACCCGCAGCATCGCCACTGGAACAAACTTCAGCGACAAAAACTGCAACGGCCGCAGCGTCAAACGAAACTCTTCCGCACTAACCTGCTCTACGCCTCCAGCTTCCGTCAATCCAGCCACAATACGCTGGGGAACTGCCAAATATTCCTCAATGGGAACACCAGATACTTCCTGCACAGGAATCTGAACGGTTTGAGAGGCCGTAAACTGATTTTGCATAGTTTATGGATGCAAGAGTCGCCAAGGCAAAGCCTGGGAATGCCCCCGTATCCTACACTGTCTATTCCCAGATCAGCCCTTCAGCTTGGAAGATTTATCACGACATCATGGCAGTTTCAATCGCCCATCTAGGCCCCGCAGGCACCTATGCCGAAATGGCTGCCATGGTTTTTACCCACTCCGGCTGTCTAGCCAGTGATACCGAGGTGAGCTATTCACCTCAACCCACCATTGCCCAGGCCCTGATCCAAGTTGCCGAAGGCAAAGCAGACTGGGCCGTAGTTCCTGTGGAAAATTCCGTCCAGGGCAGCGTCTCCATGACCCTAGACACGGCTTGGCAACATCCCAATCTCAACATTCACCAAGCTTTAGTCCTGCCCATTGACCATGCCTTCCTGAGCAACGCGAGCAGCTTAACCGCTATCAAAACAGTCTATTCTCACCCTCAAGCCCTTGGCCAATGTCAGACCTGGCTAGATAGCAATCTGCCCCAGGTCGAGCGAGTCCCCGTCAACTCCACTGCTCGTGCGGTTCAACTCTTGGACGGGGATAAACAGAGTGGCGCGATCGCCTCTCTCCGCTCAGCCAGCCTCTACAACGTCCCCGTAATGGAACACTCCATCAACGACCACCCCGGCAACTGCACCCGTTTTTGGGCCTTAAGCCAAGCCAATTCCCCTGGCGGCGACTACACCTCCATCGGCTTCAGCGTCCACGGCGGCAACACCCCCGGCGTCCTCGTCCAAGCGCTACAGCTCTTCGCCAAAGAAAACATCAATATGATCCGCATCGAATCTCGCCCCACCAAGCGCATCATGGGCGATTATCGATTTTTCGTAGACTTTGAAGGCAACGCCCAAAAGTCTCCGCTTGACTCAGCCCTCGCGAACCTCAAAGCAGATGCCTCAACCTATCAACTCCTAGGCAGTTACGACTTGAAAGTCATCGACAGCCAAATCGTTGCAGACATCATGGCCAAGGTTTAATAGCCAAGCCGATTCAGCCCCCGATTCAAATCAGTTGAGTCACAAACGGCAATTCCCCCGCAAAGGACTCAGGGGGAAATCAACTAGAATCTGTGATCAGCATTCAATGCGATAAAACACAGTCTAAACAACAAAAAGCCTGGGCAATCATGATTGCCCAGGCTTTTTCAAGCAGTCAGAGAGTAGAACAGATAACATCCAGCAAACGCTTCAAACTCTAGAGTTCAACAACTTCACTCAGACTCATCTCCCGCGAATGTATCTTTCAAGACCGTTCTTGCAGCCAAATGATTTCGAGTCGAAGTCAAAATCTCTAACTCCCGCTCCAAACGCGCTCCAGTATCCTGCAACTCCAACAGATTTTGTTGTTCTTGATGAACACCATTTAGAGTATGGCCAACCCAATAGGAAAGCTCGCGCGGCAACTCCGGCAAATCATCCGGCAAGTCCATTTCCTGGCCTGATAGCTTTCCATAGAGATGAACCACATCCCTCAAAAGCTTCTCAACATCTTGAGCAACATTCTTCAGATCTTTCTGGGGAGGCTCATCCTCAATCCACTCAACTAACCCCACTCGATAGGGTTTCTCACGCACATACTCAAGTACTCGAAAACGCTGTTGCCCCATGGTCATCACGTTCATGCGATCGTCAGGCAAGCGCTGGCACTGCAAGATCTCTGCACAGCAACCCACTTTTGCCGCTTCTTCAGAATCAGGATCCCACATCAAAACGCCAAACCGCTTATCAGTTTCGAGCACCGTATTCATCATGATGCGGTATCGGTACTCAAAGATATGCAGCGGTAAAGGTCGCCCTGGAAAGAGCACTAGCTCCGGGAGCGGGAATAGTGGCAATTCCCGAACGGAAACAGAAGAAGACGAAGAAAAAGATGACATTAAGGCGCAACTGAAAGCAATCCCTATTTCTAGGGTACTGCATGGACGAGCGGGATGCCGTGAGCCAAAGGAGTTAATTGGGACTTCACTGGCCAAGCGATCGCTCACATCAAAACGAAGAAGACAAAAAAAGACCGATAGCAAAACAATCCGACCAAGCCTTGGGTTTACAGGCAAGCCCAGATTGTTACTATCGATCTTAAACGGTTAGATCCATGGCGACCTTGTAGGAGCGTGACCGCAACCCAAGACCTTAGAAAGGAAATATCATCTAACCCAAGTTGCTCATGATTAGTAAGCGAATAACGCAATTGCGATAACCTTAACCGACTCAGCAATGTCATAAAGGTAGAGGTCCCGAAGGACACTTGCAAAGCAATCGCAACTTAATCTTTAGAGCTTCACTTCAATATCAACACCAGCGGGCAAGTCCAACTTCATCAAGGCATCAATCGTCTTGGAAGAAGGCTGATAAATATCAATGATGCGGCGGTGAGTGCGGGTCTCAAAATGCTCGCGGGAATCCTTGTCCACGTGGGGAGAGCGGAGAACGCAATAGATGCGGCGCTTGGTGGGAAGAGGAATGGGGCCGACAGCACTAGCATTGGTGCGGTTTGCGGTATCGACAATCTTCTCACAAGAGGTATCGAGCAAGCGGCGATCAAATGCCTTGAGCCGAATGCGAATTTTTTGCTGTTCAATCGTGGCCATGGATCGTTTCCAAAAGAGTAGCGGTGGAAATCCCAGCAGCTAAACGCATTAACTGCTGGGATTAAGAATGAACTACTGCCTCAAAATTGAGGTGCAGCCCATATTCAGACGTTAGTCAGCCAAGATGGTGGAGACAACACCAGCACCAACAGTGCGGCCACCTTCGCGAATCGCGAAGCGCATGCCTTGCTCAATAGCGATGGGGTTGATCAGGTTCACAGTCATCTTGATGCGATCGCCAGGCATAACCATTTCCACAGCGCTGCCGTCGTCAGCAGTGTACTGGGCAATTTTGCCGGTCACGTCGGTGGTGCGCACGTAGAACTGAGGGCTGTAGCCAGCGAAGAAAGGAGTGTGGCGACCGCCTTCTTCCTTCTTCAGCACGTAAACTTCAGCCTCGAAGTTCTTGTGAGGAGTGATGGACTTGGGCTTAGCAAGCACCATGCCGCGCTCAATGTCCTCTTTCTGGATGCCGCGAAGCAGCAAACCAGCATTGTCACCAGCTTGACCTTGGTCGAGCTGCTTCTTGAACATCTCCACACCGGTAACGGTGGTTTCACGCGTGTCGCGGATACCAATGATTTCCACAGTCTCGCCAACTTTGACAATGCCGCGCTCAATACGACCGGTGGCAACGGTACCACGACCCGTAATGGAGAAGACATCCTCAATAGCCATCAAGAAAGGCTTGTCAACTTCACGCTCAGGCGTGGGGATGTAACCATCAACCTCATCCATGAGGCTGAGAATCTTATCAACCCACTCGTTATCGCCCTTGGTACCAGAAGCACCACCTGCGATCGCTTCCAAAGCCTGGAGAGCAGAGCCCGCAACGATAGGAATATCGTCGCCAGGGAAATCGTAGGAGTCGAGCAGCTCACGAACTTCCATTTCGACGAGTTCGAGGAGCTCCTCGTCATCAACCATGTCTTGCTTGTTGAGGAAAACAGCAATGTTAGGCACGCCAACCTGCTTGGCCAACAGGATGTGCTCGCGGGTCTGAGGCATGGGGCCGTCAGCGGCGGAAACCACCAGGATGGCACCGTCCATTTGAGCCGCACCGGTGATCATGTTTTTCACATAGTCAGCGTGACCGGGGCAGTCCACGTGAGCATAGTGACGATCCGCGGTTTCATACTCCACGTGGGCAGTGTTGATGGTGATACCGCGAGCCTTCTCCTCAGGAGCGGCATCAATCTCATCATAGGCACGTGCCTCAGAGTCACCCGCTGCAGCCAATACGGTGGTGATTGCCGCAGTTAGCGTGGTTTTGCCGTGGTCCACGTGGCCGATAGTGCCAATGTTGACGTGGGGCTTATTTCTTTCGAACTTTTCGCGTGCCATTTGCTCTTGTTTCCTCTGTCTTAACTAGAAAGTTATGCGTTCCCTTTGTTCTTGGCGATGATGGTTTTCGCGACGTTCTTCGGAACTTCCTCGTAACTCGCGAACTCCATCGAGAATATGCCACGACCCTGCGTCATCGACCGAATATCGGTGGCATATCCAAACATCGTGGCTAGGGGCACTTTAGTAGTGACTTTCACCACGCC
>CALLAT010000172.1 GCA_938002085.1 uncultured Pseudanabaenaceae cyanobacterium | reverse complement strand
CCCGAGAAATTTTGGTCGCTAAGGGCCAATCTCGCCCAAGAGCTAACGAGTTTTCAATACTTTCAGCCTTTGACTGAGGCAGTAAGCTAACGAAGGCAAGCATTTAGACTCATTCACGTAGCCCCTATATAGCAAGGGTTTCGGGCTTGGCGACCAAAATTTCTCCGCTTCTAGTAATAGGCCAAGAGGTCATCAGATTGCAAATGCATCCCTCAATCCAGCAACGCCTTATGGCCATGCATAACGATGAACCCCTCGATTGCGGACCCCGTCTCCAAGCGAGCCAACTCCGTTTTGGCATGCTTGGAGAGAGCCATTAGCTCCTGGTAAGCGGCTTTGTCGGCGCGACCGCTTTGCAAAATAGTAAATGCTTTGATTCCATCTGCCGTGGTAGCGATTTCGTTTGCGGCAGGAAGCTTTTCAGCTTCACTGACTTTTATGAGTCTTGCTGTGTTTGGATCGTATTGAAATTGGTCTAGGTTCCCTTCCCTGATTTTTTCGATCGCCTGCTCAATCACCTCCAGCGGAACGAGAAACCATTCTCTGGGCTTTACTGCCATAGCAAAGCGATCCTGTAGCTTCACGTCCAATCGGGCATTGCTAAAGAACTTTTGAATAAGCGCTTCAAGTTTTTTAGCATTGATATTCGCAAGCTTGAAGGTTGTGACGATTTCAACATCTGCGAGCAGAAAAGTTGGATCTTTCTTGGCGTTAGCAACCCGCTGCTTAACATCCCCGCCCGTTACGCCAATTTTGTGGACTACAGACCGATGTTCCGCAATGAAGGGGTCATCTGATTGACTCCGAAGCACATAAATATAGCCAGTAGGATAATCATCATCTGCTTCGACTTGCGAAAATAGGGGGCCAAGGTCTGGAGTGGTGATGCGGCGGCTAGCCCTGTCTTTATTTAAGGCGCGTTGGAGCGATCGCATCAACAGGTCGCTTTCAGTGGCATTGTCATACACCACCCTCAATCTGCGATCTTGGCGGCCATAGTCCGCGATGAAAGGCTTGCCCATGTCGGCAACGATAACCTTGTGTCCATCCAGGATGAACATGTCACCCTGATTGACGGCTGCGTTGTCTTGATATTTGAGCGTTTCCCGTAGACCTGTATCTAGGTCGTTTTGAACGTTCTCGAAAACGGGTTTGAATTGCTCGAAGTCTTCACAGGGATTGCGTTGTGCAATCTCCTCAGCAGCTTTGATTTCGCTGCGAGAGCGGACATGCTTGAGCTGGGTTATGTCGTCCTCGGTCGCTGTTTCAAGCCCAAGGGAGACTAGCAATGCCTCATCTGTAAGCTCTTCCTCGGTCGCCAGGTTGGTCTCGCTTCCAGCGTCTAAAAGCCCTCGTGAGTCCAGGTGCTTCAAGACTTCGCGGCATTCTTCAGATTCCCGTAAGCGGTCTAGTCTCACGGCGTAGAGGCGCTCGAAGATATCGCGGTCCTCTCCATGTTGGGGCAGCTTGCCCTGTTCTTCTACAAACCGCTCGATTTCTTCGAAGCCTGCGATAATCCGTTCTTCTTTCGCAGAGAGCTTTTTAACTTTGGTAGGTGCTGTGTCTACCCCCAATTCACTGAGCAAGTCTAGGTCGGCAGCTGTAGTTTTCTTAGGCATTACTCTCTTCCTTTACCTTACGTTGTAAGAACGCGATGCCTTCAGCCATGCGTTTTTCCCAGGGGTCTGCTGCTGTCAGAGAAGGCAGCCTCCCTTTCTCATTCTTGAATCGTAGGGCACGGTTTGCTAAGTCTCGTGCCTCTTCCATTGTGAGGTTTATCCGCTTCGCTGCAATGACTGCTGCGACCTGCTTGAGCCGGTCTTCGCTCATGGACTTGGAGAGGATGGCGTAGGCTTCGCCAAAGGGGTTGATGCGGTCGATGAGGTCGATGTCGAGTTCTGTGACGGAAAGGGCGAATTGTTTAATTCCGTCAATGAGTGCGGTGTTGGGTGTTGCATCATCATCTGTCGAATAGCTTCCCCCTGGTTCAGCGACTTTCTTTGCCTGTTGGACGATATTGAGGGCAGCGATCGCATGTTGCCGGACCGCTTCTTGGTCTTCAGTCTCCAGGTCTGGAAACTTCTCCTGAACGATTTTGCCCATGCGCACCTGGGTCAATTCCTCGGGTACAACTTCTTCGCCACCGAACAAACCCTGCTCAATCGCTGGTTTGTCTTGGACGAAGGCGGTGATCAATTCGTTCAAATCTTCGCGGCAGATGCGTTGCGCTTCTGGGGTTTTCGGTTCAGTTAGGCCGTTAATTTCGAGCTCAATTTGGCCTGTCCCTGGGTTGACACCTACATTCGTCCCGGTTGGGTTGTAACCCTTTTCCCCGTAATCAAAGCCGGGAGTGGGTTGATTGGTGGGCTGTTTGGCCCGGAATTCAAAGCGGGGGGCAAGTACCTGCTCCATGAGGAGACTGGCGGCGATGGCTTTGAGAGTGTCGTTGATGGCTTCCGCAACAGCGGCTTCAGCGGCGTCTGGTTCGGCAATTAGATTGGTAAACCGAGCACGGGTTTTACCAGGGGCATCACGGGTGGCGCGGCCAATGATTTGGATAATCTCAGTCAGGCTGGAGCGGTAGCCAATGGTGAGGGCATGTTCGCACCAGATCCAGTCGAAGCCTTCTTTGGCCATGCCGAGGGCAATGATGATGTCTACATGGTCGCGGTTGTTCTTCTGAGCAGGATCTTTGAGGGATGTTGCGACCTTATCCCGCTTTGCTGAGTCATCGTCTACGAGGTCGGCGATTTTGAGAATTGTTCCGTCGGTTGTTTGGACGAGTTGAAACCCTGTCTCTGGGTCAACGCCTTGCCATTCGCCGAGTTCTTCGATGATGTGTTCGACTTCGCGGATTTTGTCTTTTGTGCTTTCGCGAGAGTTGACGTTGGGGATATGCAGGATCGTTTTTTGTTGGGGGTCTAGCACCCGCATAATTTCGTCGGTGTAGCTGCCGGAGTAGAAGAAGTAGCCAATGTCGAGCTGCTTGAGGTGTTCGTAGCCGTTGAGCTGTTCGTAGTAGGTGTAGGTGATGGTGGCAAATTTTGATTCGTCTTCTGGGTGCAGGACAGCTTCTGCATCACCACGGAAGTAGGAGCCCGTCATGGCGACGATGTGGGTTTTGTCGCGGGCCATGAGTTGGCGGATGTGGTCGCCCAGCTTGTTGTCGGGGTTAGCGGAAACGTGGTGAAATTCGTCGACGGCGATGAGGCGATCGTCGAGAGCTTCGATGCCAAATTTATCTACAGCAAAGCGGAAGGTGGCGTGGGTACAAACGAGAGCCTTGGCTTCACTGTCTAGGAAGGCTTTGACGCCGTTGACCTTGCCGCCGTTGTCGCCGCCGGGGGCATCGCAGAGGTTCCATTTAGGTTCGACTTGCCAGTCTGTCCAGAAGCCGTATTTGCTGAGGGGTTCGTTGTGGAAGCTGGAACCGATGGATTTTTCAGGGACGACGATGATGGCTTGTTTGAGGTTTTGGTTCTCTAGCTTGTCGAGGGCGATGAACATGAGGGCTCGGCTTTTGCCAGAGGCCGGGGGGGATTTTATTAAGAGATATTGTTCGCCGCGTTGTTGGTAGGCCCGTTCTTGCATGGGGCGCATACCAAGGGCATTAGATTTAGTGGAGGTTCCATCTTGGGCATAGGAGACAGAAACGGAGGGAACAGGGATAGAACGGCTCATAGTTTTGAGTTTAAAAGTTTTGCTTTTAGCAGGCTCTTTAGATCGGGCTTATTGTTTAGTCATTTTTGTATAGAGGTCGAAGAGTTTTTCAAGGCGTTCGGTGTCGTTTTTGAAGCGGCGACCGATGTAGATGCGTTCTAGGGTTTCGTCGTTGCGATCGTGAGCTTCGTGGAGGTTGTCGGGCATTTTGTCGGGGGTGTAGAGGTCGGCGATGGTGGCAGGGAAGTGGGCTTCACGAGCGAGGAGAATGGCTTCGGCACAGTGAGTAAGGTCGGTTTTATTTTGTTCAGTGAGGGTGGGGACGGGGAATGTATTCCAGCCGAGGGTGTTGGAGTAGCGATAGCGAGTTTCAAGTTTGCCGCAGACGGTGGCGATCCAGACTAGGTGGATGCGGGAGGCGATGAGGGCCATGTTCCAGAGCGGGGCATCGTAGAGGGCGAAGGCGAGGTTCGTTACTGTCGATTGAGAGTCAATCAGTCCAACTGGAAGATAGTCCCGACTCTCGGACGAAACGCAGGGCATTGAGATTGTCTGCTGTTTCCCGATATTCATCTCTCGCATTTGATGAGAACGAGCAGCCATATCATTCGCACTCTTGTCACGGCTAGCTAGTCGCATTGCTCGTACACCTTCAATTCGCTGTTGAATTGGCTCAATATTTAATGCCTCGTCAAGATTTTCGTTATCAATCCACAAACAGTAACGAGATAGCCCACGAATAAATTCTGCTGAGCCGTAAATTCGTCGGATAAATCTTTCGTGTTGCTCTCTACTCAAACCAAGTGCATTCACTTCTTCCGTAGAAAGCAATAAGTTCCCACCGTCATAAGGCATGTTGCCCCGCAGCATTTCTGCTGTACTGGCTAGAGGCTCCGCTTGCTTTGAAATCTCAACATTGGAGCCTACTACTAAATAGGCGTTGATATTTTCAGCTTCTTTTACATTCGTTTTACCGTTATCCTCAATGGAAAACAACTGCCGAGTTTTACCAGCGTAATTAGAAATTCCAACAATTATCACTGTCACACCAGCGTTATGACTTGCTAAGTTTGCCCACTTGAAACTGGTATGTGCAAAATTGATCTCATGCTTTGTTCCAAAAATTAGTGGCCAGAGAATCGGCACCTGTTGCCCTTGACAGATTGAATTAGTGGAGACAAAAGCTGCCGCAGATTTTGCTTTCATTCCATAATCTGCCGCTTTCATAAACCAACCCGCCACATAATCTAGCGACTTCCATTTTTTTGTTCGTTCCTCAAAAACATGTTTTAAATCAGCTTTTTGTTCTTTGGATTGCCAAGTTGAACCTAGATAAGGTGGATTTCCACAAAGAAAAGTTTCCCCAGCTTCATTCTCAAAACTGACTTCAGCTTGCTCCCTCGTCTCACCATATAAATCCAAACTTTCCTGTCGAACCCTAACCCCTTGCTCATCCGCATCCCACAAGCTCACCCAATCTAACCGCAACGCATTCCCACAAGTAATCCAGTTATCATCCTTCAGTGGTAAAAACTCCGCCAACGCTAACTGCGGTCCCCGGTACAGCACATTGCACTGATACTCAGCAATAATCAACGCCAACCGCGCCACCTCCGCCGAAAAGTGGCGCAGCTCAATCCCTCGAAAATTTGTCAGCGGAATTTCAGACTCTAGCTCAGGTTCATTCCGACGCCGATTAATCTCTGCCTCAATTGCGCGCATTTCCTTATAGGCAATGACAAGAAAATTTCCAGAGCCACAGGCAGGGTCAAAAACTCGAATTCGAGCCATCCGCTTCCGCAGATTCAGCAGCTTACGCGCATTGTCCGCAGCGTCTTCTAACTGAGTACGTAAGTCATCCAGAAACAGCGGATTCAGCACCTTGAGGATATTTGGCACACTCGTATAGTGCATCCCCAGCGCCCCCCGCTCCTCATCATCAGCCACCGCTTGAATCATTGACCCGAAAATATCAGGGTTAATTTTCGTCCAGTCCAAATTGCCCACATGCAGCAGGTACGACCTAGCAATCTTGCTAAAGCGAGGCACCTCCACGCTGCCGGAAAACAGGCCACCATTGGCATAAGGGAACAGATTGGCCCAATTACGAATGCCTGCTGTCTCCCGCTCCGCCAGTGGCGTTCTCATCGCCCGAAATAGCTCAGAGATTACCTCATGGGTATTTGATGAATCGCGATCGCTCATTTTCGCGATCGTGTCGGTGAAAGGATTCTCGTCTTTGTCACTGGAAAAGATACTCGTATCTTCCGCAAAAAAGCAGAAGATCAACCGAGCCATGAAATGGTTCAGCTCCTCCCGCCGCTCTGCTTTATCCCAATCTGGATTTTCCTTTAAGAGCTCGATATAAAGGCGGTTGAGGCGACCCGTAGCCTTAATGTCAAAAGCATTCTCACGGATCTGCTTAACCGTCGTAATACCCGCCAGCGGCAAGAAAAAGCCAAAGTGATCATGAAAGTCAGGATAGTCACAAGCAACAGTCTCACCATCCGCCAGACTCTCGGCCTCAAGGCTAATGCCATCAGTCGCGAGAATAAACTTCGCCTTCTGCTTCTGAGATGCTGGACTCTCCCGCAGCGCCGTGAGGGTAGCTGCCACCTCACCTTCCCCACAGACCTTGATATGAATATTGTTGCGCTGGAGTACACCGTCCAAATCTGACTTATTGGAGCTGTTGCGCTTGCTCTTCAGCTTCTTGATCGTCGTCGCCTTATTGCCAAAGGCTTCCAAGAAAGAAAAGGGAAAAGTCTCTGGGTCAAAGGGCGCTTCAGCAAGCTGAGAAACGGCTTCTTCGATTTCGACTGCATTCATATCCTGACCATCAGTAGCTCAGAGGCTAAATTGATACCTCCTCGCGCAATTCGAGGATTTTACCTTGATTGCTGAATATAAAGGATGACCTGTAACCCTAAGAAACTTTCCAAAGGACTCAGAGCGCCTCAACAGCCCTGCTCGTTACTGAGCAGGGCTGTTTGGCGTATATCGCACTCAAACCTCTGCCATACGCTGATTTACACGCTCCATAAACTGCTTAAACTCAGGGCACTCCTGACAGCTAGGTTGCTGCCCAGGTATCTCACACCGACATACATGGGCTTGTGGCTGCTCAGTGAACTTTCGCTTACAAGAGCGGCACTGATAGCGGCGCTTCTGACGATTATCAGTCCAGCCAGCTGGAGCAATATCTACCCCCCCACAACGTGGACATTGAAGACCTAATGGTTCTGATGTAGGTTGCCAGGCAGGCAGGAGCTCCTCAAATGCTTCTGTGCAGCGAACTTTATGAGCAGCAAGGAATTCACGAGATTTCATGATTAAACCTGTAAAGAAAGTAAAGCAAGCAGTAGTTAGTCATTGAGCAGAATTGAAACCACTCCTCCATCACGAATTTTTATCTGCTGTAAGAGCCGGGCAAAAATTTCAGCCTTTGCATCCGTCGGCAAGGTGTTCCAAATCATCAAGCTATTTCCAGCTATGATTAGCTCCTGAACTGACTTACGCTCATAGGCTCGGGTAGAAAATGGGTCTTGCTCTTCACGAATCTCGCGCTCGACTTTACGCAATGAATCATGCTTACTTGGGTCAGCATCGTCGAGTTGCTGGTATGCAGCTAAACGAGCCTTAAGCATCAATAATCTTTCAGAGCAAAATTCCTCATTTTGTTCTTGTGGCATCGCTTCAGAACGTAGTTCATGAGAACGTTCAACCAAGTATTGAATGAGCGCATCCTCCATCTTTTGCTTAGGAGTACCCTTGTGGTTATCACAACCTTTTTTTGCATGACGACATGCGAAGTAACAGTACTTTTTCTGCCCATCCTTAGACTGTCGCGTCTTTGTTATCGCTTTAGCTCCGCAGCTAGCACAGAATATGAGCCCCTGCATATAGCTAAAAGGTCTTAGAGAATCTCCATCCTTAGCATTGAAATGTTGGTGGCTTCCAACTCGTTTGGCATTGAAATTAATAATCCGATTAATCTCTTCAGCCTGCACAGCTGAGATCAAGACCTCAGAGTGGGTATTTTCAATCAGCATCCATTCTGAACGAGGAAGATCTTTGCGCACACCATACTTAATCTGCTTACGCTTTAGATAAGCTGTATGGCCTAAATGGACAGGGTTTAACAACCAATTTCGCAGACCTGCGACTGTCCAATGAAGAGGCCCACGCCCACCAGCTCGATGTCCTGATCTGCGGACTACACCATACTTCTCAAAGATCATCCTCACGGCCTTGCTCAGTCCCTTGGCAACCAAAAAAATCGCAACACAATCTTGAGCAACATCACAGCGAGAGCGACCAAGCAACGGTTCATCAGTCTCAATTTCAAAGTTGACCGGCCGATCAGTCAGAAGACAAAGAAAAGGCTCTGTGTCTAGGCAGTAACGTTCATCTTGTCGGATCCAACCAAATGGGACAGAAGCAGAAGCCTTCCTTTCCTTACGTGAGAAACGATGACCTTGGCGGACCCGCTCTCCTAGTCGCCCAACTTCTAACTCAGCTAAGCTAGCCAGAAGATTTAACTGAAAGCGTCCATGAGAAGTGCTCAGATCAATATCTTGATCTAAAACTCTTAGGTTAACGCTTGCATCAGTTAAGAACTCTACGTTGCGATGGATGATACGAACTGTTCTTCCAAGACGATCTAAAGCAACAATGATGACTTCATCAATCTCTTGCTGCCTCACTTTTCTCATCATTTCATCAAGTCCAGGTCTTTTTCTGCTTTGACCACTAATTACATCCTGAAAAACCTTCTGAGCTCCAGCCTCTTCTAAACGCGAAATTTGTTGGGTCAAAGCATGTGTATTTTCAGCTTGCTCTGCTGAAGATACTCGTGCGTAAGCAACGATGCGCTTAACACTATTGGCTTTTTCATTCATGGTACTATTACTCATTTATTCCTTAGTTAATGGTCCATTCAAAATTTTTGTGCATAACCTTTGGGTGACGGTTATGCACAAAAAATTCTTTTTCTGAGATTTCTAAAAAGCTTCTAATCTCCTTCCTAGAGAAGATTTAAAAAGCATCCTTACTTTGCAAACCAGTTGCAGAGTACAAAAAGAAACCTCTTAGTCTGCATTGGACCAAAAGGTAGGAAGAGTGTGAAAACTATGTGATTTTGTTAGAAGATCATGAGGTTGACCAAGCGAACTTTCCTTGAGAGTTAATTGAGCTCTTCAGAGGAATTAAAGCGCTCGTTTGAGATGCATAGGTAGGAGAACCAATAAGCCAATGAATATTAGAATCAACATGAGTGACCAGTTGTCGTTGCTTCTTACAATACTGACGCCATAATTTTTGAAGTTGCTTACTCCATTCATTCCGATGGCTATCAAAGATCGCTAATAGAACTCGACCTTCCCAACCTGCTGCCAAGAAAGCAGCTCGAATCTCTAGAATTTCGCGGTCAAGTTGATCTCGTTGAGCAAAAGAGCCAGCATCGTCAAGCACGACCTTATCTTCGAGATACTCTATAAAACGACGATGAGCCCTGCGAATCAATCGCTTATCGCGCTTGATAGGTAAAGGCTCATAGATCACAGTTTCATATTGTTGTTGAAACTGCTGTCTCTGAATCTCAATAAACAAATCAATCTCACTCTGCCAGTCCAGCTTGAATCCTTGCGCCTTAGACCAGGAAAGAATCCGAGAATGCTTCGCTTGAGCCAAATCGTAGTGCAAGAGATCGAATAAAGCCTTATCAGCAGCAATGTCATATCTAAGGTTATATAGCCCTTGTCTTGGCATAATCTTGCTCAGCGGTCCATGCTCACTGGTCATTTCTCGATGCTGCTCGCCATAGATAAGATTAGCAAGGGCAACTGCCTTAATTTCCCAATAATGCTGATTAGTTCGCATCATACAAGCCGTCTCAGGCTCTGCAGCTATTTCAGCAGAATATTGCCCAACTAAAGTTAGAGCACGAGCGAGATACAGTACCTCAATAGTCTCCGCTGTATCAGGCATATTAATCAAAGTGACTGGTATTTCAGACCTATGAATACCTAAATACCGATCTTTACTACTTCCTTCCTGAATCTTCCATTGAGCAGCAGTTTCACGAGAGACCTGAACTAGCTGACCCTGCGGATTTAGACATTGAAAGTAATTGTTAGACATCAAATCTAATAACAGAGATTACAAGCATAATCTGAATACTACAGTGTATCGCTTTCCATAATTCAGTACTTAGATTGGCTTTACTATTGCTAACCTTGTGCCGGTTGCCCCGCGCAACTGGCTAAATCAACGAAAGTTCGTTCGTCTTTTATACTAAAGACGAACATTGACTTGAATTTGACGAGTGAAGCGCGATAGGGAAGGTCAAGCTACGGTGATCAGCCTTGAGCAGTGGAAAGAGGTCTGGTTTGAGATGGCTCAGCCCTACTGTTGTGTGGCTCAGATTGCTTATTACTGTTGTGAGCGAGTGGGAGCGGTAGTTCAGCTGCAAGCCGTGGATATTCAGGCGACCCATATTCGATTTCAAGGTCAGACGACTAAAACTGGGGAGACGAAGCTGAGCCGGATTACGCCTGCGCTTCGTCGTGCTCTAGAGGAAGCGCTGTTGCCCAAAACTGGGTTCGTCTTTCCTAGCGAGCGCCCCAAAGGTTTTATTACCACTCGCGTTGTTGAGAAGCACTTGAAGCGAGCGGCTGAATTATGTGGCCATCAGGGGATGGCGAATCATTCGCCCCGGCGTAGTCGTTGTACTCATTTGGATGAAGCGGGGTGGACGTTAGCCAAGATTGCTAAGGTGAGCGGGCATAAGTCTTTGGCGAGTCTGGAGCGGTATATCGACCGGGCAGCCAGGGAAGCGGAAGCTGAGCTCATGGAGCTGGATGCTTAACTGAGCTTGCTAACTGCTATGAGGTTGGCAAGACACAGTAGGTGTCTCACCCCACGAGCCTACAAGTTATGGGGGGTGTTCTCTGCATCAGCTTCCTCTAAGTATACTTGTCATATTAATTACTCAGGTCTAGGAGCCATGGCATCGGACGAACCAGATCCAATGCAGCAGGAAAATTCCGGCGATTCGACTGGCTTCCAGGTGCAGGCCAATGAGGGGAGCAATGTCTATCAAGCTGGGCAAGACATCAATCACATCAAGCTCTATATCAGTGGTGGTCAGCCCGTAATTAACCTGCCTCAGCCAGGCGAAAAGACAGCAACTAAACCTGAGCAAGCGACACAAGACATTGGACCATGCCCCTATCGAGGATTGCTGGCGTATCACGAGAAGGATGCTGACTATTACTTTGGCCGCTCTGAAGAGGTCTCGCTACTGTGGACTCGCTTCCGAGATCTGCATCGCTCTGAGTCGCAAACTCGCTTGCTGCCCATTTATGGCCCCTCTGGCTCTGGTAAGTCTTCTTTAGCTAGGGCTGGTCTGATTCCGGCATTGGCGAAGCAGCCTCTTCCTGGGAAGGACAAAGCGAGAGTTGCTGTTTTTGTGCCGGGGACCAAGCCACTACAGGCCTTAGCGGGAATATTGGCACGGATTGCCCAGCAGGATGCCATGGCGGTGGCTAAGGCGAGGGAGTTTGCTAGAGAGCTGGCTCTAGTGAATGAGGCAGGGGATTTTGATGGCCTGCATCGCGTTGCCGCTATGTTGCCTGACATTCAGACGATGCCCTTGGTGATCGTTGTTGACCAGTTTGAGGAGGTCTATTCCCTTTGCAAGGATGCCAAGGAACGAGAAGCATTTATTGAGAATCTCCTCTATGCCTGTAGTGAGAAGTCGCAATACGTTTCTGCGATCGTCACTTTCCGTAGCGACTTTCTCGGGGAAACATCTCAGAACTCTAAGCTCAATCAACTCTTCTCAAAGCCTGGATTTTTTGCTCCCAACATGGATGAGGAAGCATTACGAGAGGCCATAGCTTTACCAGCTCAGAATTCTGGTCATCCCCTGGATACCGCAACGATCAACCTATTGATTGAACAAACCGAAGGCAGAGCTGGTGCCTTACCTCTATTACAGTTCGCTCTGACTCAGATTTGGGAGGGAATGGGAAATAGCATTGAACCAGCCGAGACGTTACAAGCTATCGGTGGGGTTGGTGGTGCGCTGGCAGGCACAGCACAGCAAATTTATGACGACCTAAATCCACAACAACAGGATATTGCCCGTCGCTGCTTTCTTGGCTTGGTTCAGCTGGGAGAAGGCAGCCAGGACACTCGTAGACGAGCTACTGTCAACAGCTTAATTACCAACAAAGACCAAGCGGAGCTGGTGCGAACTGTCTTACGAAAATTTTCTTCCACTGGAACTCGGTTAATTACTTTATCCAGTGAGGAGGGTCAGAAGCTTGCAGAAGTTAGTCATGAGGCCTTGCTGAATCACTGGGAATTACTGCGACAGTGGATTGAGCAAGACCGGGATTTATTACGGAAGCAGCGACGGATCGAAGCTAGCGCCACAGCTTGGAAGGAACAAGGTGAAAAAGCAGGGTATCTCTTGCAAGGGTTACCTCTGACTGAAGCGGTTCAATTCAATAAACAAGAGAAGGACAATCTTCCGCTATCTACTGAGACTAAGACGTTTATCAAGCGCAGTCTTCGACATCGCCGAAGAAGCCGACTTAAGACAGCCAGTTGGCTGATTATTCCAGCGCTACTCATTGGGGGGATTGTTGAGCATAATCTGCGTGAAGCTGGAGTCCAAGAGAATTATGCGCGGCTCGATATCGAGGGAGGCTACGAAGAGAAGCATGCGGTCGAAGCACTGGTAAAAGGATGCAAAGTGCAGACAGATTTTCTGCCGCACTACATCAAAGAACGATTTTCTGGAAACTGTCGCCCCCTCAACAATGCTCCATTAAGCTCTGCTAACCTCATCTCTGCCGAGCTCAGCTATGCCAACCTTGAGCAATCCGACCTCCAAGGAGCCAATCTCACAAGAGCCAACCTGGAAGGAACCGACCTCAGCTCTGCCAACCTGGAAGGAGCTCGCCTTTTTCGCGCCAACCTGGAAGGAACCGACCTCAGCATTGCCAACCTCAGCTCTGCCAACCTAGAAGGAACCGACCTCAGCTCTGTCAACCTGGGAGGAACCAACCTCAGCTCTGCTGACCTCAGCCCTGCCAACCTAGAAGGAACCGACCTCAGGACTGCCAACCTAGAAGGAACCGACCTCAGCTCTGCCGACCTCAGCTCTGCCAACTTCACCTACGCCGACCTGGAAGGAACCGACCTCAGCTCTGCCGACCTCAGCTCTGCCAACTTCACCTACGCCGACCTCGGCTCTGCCGACCTCAGCTCTGCCGACCTCAGCTCTGCCGACCTCAGCTCTGCCAACCTGGAAGGAACCGACCTCAGCTCTGCTGACCTCACCTACGCCGACCTCAGCGGAATGATAGCTTTCAATACAGACTTCCGCTCAACTCAAAACCTAAGTAAGGAGCTTTTGGAGGGGGATAATCCTCCTCTAATTTGCAACTCCCCTCTCCCCCACAATATCGAGATTGACAAGGATAGAGATTGCGAAAAACTCCCGGCTGTTCTTCAACGGAGATATAAACCATGGCGATTTGACACCCTGGAAGAGGCACAAGAGTATGTCAATAAGGCACGCCAGAAACAATGGGAGTGAGTTCCTCTAGAACAGCACTAATAGTCGAGAGATAGCCATCATGAACACAAGTATGGGAAGGAACATCCTTGGCGTAGGGATAGGCTGTGATGCAGCTATAGTCTATATTACGGGCAAATTACGAGATGAGGTTCTGTTCTGCCCTTGGGTAGCTAAATTGCCAGATTGCCGGGCTTGAGGCTCATTGCGCAGCTTCTAGCAACTTCCGCAGCTTCGTTGCTTGCTTAGAAACCGAAGAAGCTATATCTCCCCTGCGCTCCAGACCAGCCAACATTTTGATTTCACGGCTAAAAGGGACAGATGTCTCCTTTGGCTTGTCTATGTCCGGATTAAGATAACGCTGAACCGTTCGCTCTGATTTTCCAATAATTAAAGCTAATGCTGGTTTCAGGGATTTTTGCCCTCGCTTACTTCTACCCGCTTTGGCGTGATAGCCCGCTGCTACCAGTCGGTCAGCTAACTCTCTGACTTCATCAGGAGTATAGTCCCGCCGCTTTTCATTCTCAGCTGCTTCAATGGCGATCGCTCGCTCTGGGTCATCCTCCGCATTAAAGTCAAATACCCGCACCGGAACACCAGCAGCAAATAGTTCAGCAAAACGTTGAGGCTGCTCTAAAGCCATGAAATGGAGCGCGGCTCGGCGATGACCACCAGCTAATAAGTGGCCCTGGGAATCAATAGCTATAGGCTGAATGAGACCAACTGCTGCAATACTTTCCGCCAACTCCTCAACGTGTTGCGGATTGAGAGGACGGGTGTCTTCGTGGGGGCGCTCTAGAATTTGCTCCAACTCGAAGCTTTGGCGCTTGCTGGAGGTGGAATGCTTTTGCTTTGCCCCTTTGATACCCTGGGCCAGTGCTCCTAACCGTTTTGAACTACTCATAAGCGCCCCTTAAATAACTCCCGTCCCAAAGTCTTCCACTCTTCCCAGGCCTTCACGGGTGAGGTTCCTTTCATTTGCCCAACGTGCAGTCCTTGAGAGATCGCATCGAGATAGCAATTTCGTCTGGTTATGGTCTGCGAGAGAACTGGGATGTTTTCATCTTGCAAGGCTTGCAAAGTCTGCTCTCCCAGTCGCGAAGGCCTTGGAGGACATAGTGTAAGCAAGAACAGCGCTTCTGTGCCATCTGCCTCGATGCTTTGGGCCGTGGCGATCGCCGGTGACAGGTCCGCCATGCTGGGAGTCGTGGGAATCAGTAACAGATTGGCCGCTTCCAAGACTTCCCCCAGCTCCTCACTATCAGGAGCCGCCGCCGTATCAATAATTAGGTGGTCGTATTCGTCCAGGCCTTCAGCATCAGAACT
Source organism: uncultured Pseudanabaenaceae cyanobacterium (assembly GCA_938002085.1). Taxonomy (GTDB): domain Bacteria; phylum Cyanobacteriota; class Cyanobacteriia; order PCC-9006; family JAAUQQ01; genus JAAUQQ01. The sequence goes on along the minus strand of CALLAT010000172.1, from coordinate 9,601 downwards.
GACTACATCAAAGCGCTGACCATCACCACGTTCTGCCCAGTCCAGGCAAGTTTCATTGTTGTCGGCATCCACCAAGGCAACGCTACCTGCCCCCCGTCTCTGAGCCAAATATGCTGCCAGATGCTGGGCTGTCGTAGATTTTCCAACGCCCCCAGAGCGAGAACTAATCACAATAATCATGTAGTTGTCCAGGCATCGCCTGAAGTGTACCAGCAGATCGCCCCTCCATTCATGTGCTCTCCATCCCAGCAGCCAGTTGGCTTCGCTGAACGAGAGCAGACCCGCTTTCGCTGTCTATCGGGTATCCCCATGTCAACCAGAACCCTGTCACGAATCGAAGCACCATCAAGCGCTTCGGCAAAATTCAACAAAGCCAGTATCTACCCTATGTCCGGGTCCAATCGGTCCTAGGCGTTTGGGACCACCAGGACCAAGTCCAACTAGTCTGGAAGACCTACCCCGCTGCTGAAGCTCAATGTCTCACTGTGAGCCAAGGAGTCTTCATATCCAGCCGCACCGGACGGAATAACCAACTTTTCTGGGAAGTGGAACTCTGCTCCCACCAGCTGCACTCCAACCGCTCAACTCTGCTTAACAAGCTCTGCTGCTTGAAAACCTCGAAGCTGCGGTAGTTTACCTGTCAGCTGACCTAATGTAGGGCCGTCAGGAAAGGTTTGCTGTCCTCCTACACCATCGCTAACCAATCTCAGTCGGAATTGCCCATCGTCCAGAGCAGTCACCACATTTACAGAATTGAAGGAGGGTCTAACAGTAGTAGCTATGATTTCTCTAGTTAAAGATTGAATATTACTAGAGAAATCATGACTAAAACTCTCAGAAACCTTCCGTCGCGCTGCATCTAGCAATCGGCTACGGGTTAAAGAATATTTCAAATCAATAGCATAAACCCACCGCTGCTCCCCGCGCCCACCTTTGCGCCGTAATCGTTTTACTGCTCCAGGGCGATCACTCCTATCAATCTCCAGTCCCAGCTTTCGCAACAACTTATTTGCAATCTCTGAAGGAGTTTGATCTTGGCGAATATTCAAGCCTAGGAACTCACGTATTGGTGTTGCTAAATCGAGTGCCTGCTTCTTGATTGCCAAGGCTATTTGGGAATGGTTGCAATACTCTTTGCCATCCAACAATTTCAAAACCCCTAGCTTTGCAATTAGAGTGGCTCTCACAAGCTTTTTAGGAAGTCGGTGTAGTGCCTTTACGTCACATGTCAAAACTGTCCTTGCTCGTTCAATATCTGCCTGTTTGGTAGCGTTTAGGTTTTCTGCTTGGACCTGGAACAGGACACCGCGCCGCATTGCTCCGTAATCTAGGCAAAGGGCTTCATAGCATTCCTGGATATCGTCGAACAGGACGCCAGGAAACTCAGCTCGCCAGTAAAACTTTTGGGCCTTGAGTCGTCTTGCCTTACTGCTCCCATTGCTCATAGATGCTCGGTCAGCATCTTTCTTGTGGTAACTAGGCTCAATTCTGATTGCGGCAATTTCCGTTGCATCATCTCGCCAAATTGATTCTTGTACTTCAGTCCATAGCTGGGAGGTTGGCCTGTCCAGGCTGCATTTCATTTCCGAGACCCGGTGCCCAGCCTTCTCTAGCCGTCGCAATAGGTATTCATAGGCAATGGCTTTCTGTGCCCCCTGCACTGCCCTTTGAGTAGCGTGGAAGTCAATCACAGCAGTCTCGATCTGTGCGATATGTTCTGCGTCTTCTGAAGATGCTGTCAGAAGTTCCTCAAGGTCAAAAGCGCCTGCCATCTGTTGGGCGTAGTTTTGATAGCGCTGCTTGGCTCGTCTCGGGCTCATCAGTGCCTCATCAGCTGCCGCTGTAATGAATGGTGGGCAGAAGATATGCCGGGGCACTGGTAAACGGTACCGTCCTAGCATTTGCCAATGGGTATCCCCTGCCAAGCTGGGGAAATAGCCCCAAACTGCGTCGAAGTATTGAGCCTCGATGCTGATGCCAGACTTTGCGGATGGACTGAGAATCAGAACATCAGGTTGGTTAGTTGCAATCCATTGGTCAGGGTTGTTAAAGAAGCCGGTGAATGTGCCGCCTTCGTTAGTTTCAGAATCAATACGAACAATTCTCTTGGAAGAGTTATGGGACAGAATGGCTCGCTCATAGCGCTTTGCTTCGCGCTGGGAACTGGTGACATAGAGTTGTGTTTGACCTACTGTTACTGCCTGCATAGCTCGGGCACGGTATCCGCTAGCGTTGCCGGAATACATCGTGCAGTCCCATGGGGCTTGCTTCCGGTGGTGCTTGAAAATGCGAATGGATTTAGCGCTGCTGGAGACATGAGCAAATTTTACGGCCCGGTCTGCGATTCCATCCTCTGCCAGGACAATTGCGCCTGTCTGGGCTGCATGAGTGGCAAGCGCCTTAAAGAGTAGGTTGATCATGCTGTGGCGATCGCCCAAACGGTCACCGCTTGCTAGCTCCTGCTCAACCTGATTAGCCTCGTCCATCACCAGTAGAATGGGCTGATTTATCACCCAGCCGGGAAGATGATGTAGGCTGTCAGGGCAAAGCACTATGCCACGCTGGTGAACAGCTGTTGCCCACAGTGCATCACTATCTTTCACGTCGAAATCGTGAATGTGGGGTAAGTTCCATCGTTCCGCTGTCTGCTGCCCTAGAGCATTCATTGGCGAAAGTGCAACGATGAACCACCCCAGCTTTCTGGCTTCGGCAATCCAATCCTTTCCGGTGCGATAAGTTTTGCCTCCACCTAAGGCAACGTCTAAGACATGAATCGCTGATTGAAGTATTGGAGGGAGTTGGGGCAGATACTCGCCTTCAGTCTCTCGTTCTACGGGATAGCTCAATCGTTCGAGTCTATCGAGCACAGAAAATGCTCTGGCCATGGTGCCCATGCGGCGATATTGCCGCAGGGTCATGGCAGCATCGATGACGGTTTGAAGCCATGCGCGATCTCCTCCCTCACTTTCCTGAGCTTTAGTGTAGAGAGCATCATCAATGCCTTTACCAATCAATTTATCCCAGTGTAGAAAACGGACATCAGGTCCCAGCTTTTGTAGCTCAAAGCCTAGTGCTAGAGCCTGATAGCGCACATCCTTAACGGTCTTGGGTTTGTCATCTTGGTCGAAGCAAACGTAGATGCGTCGTCCTGGGATTGCAAATTGGGCAATCTCTTGGTGAAGCTTACGGGAGCCTTTGACATGCCACATACCGATGCCGCGAATGGCGATCGCAGGGATGCCCTGTGCAATTAGCGCTAGAGCTTTTTTAATGCCTTCAACGATGGCAATAGTGATGTTGCATCGTTGAACAACCTGCCAGAACGTTTCTCCCTCTATAGGGGTGACATCAAACTTCTCGTAAATAGCCTGGGCAAACTCTTCAGGCACATATGCCAGCATGGGGAGGCCAGGGCAACCTGAGGGCGTTTCGTACTTGACTCGCTTGAGCTGGCCATGCTCGTCTCTTACCTCACGCCATTCATCGGGTTTCCCGATAGGACCCCCAAATCCAATAACCTTAGAACGTCGAGCATTCTTATAAACTGGTTCAACCTTGGGCCGTGGCTGTGTCGGCTTAATACATGGAACATCAGCTTCGCGCCCGTCAATTGTGGTTCCTAGGGTGTACCAGCAGCCTGCCTTCAGAAAGTCGTATTTTGCGTTAAGTCGTTGAACAGGCTTGGTTGCGTACTGTGTTGCGTGGCCACCAAGGGCTGCTGTAGCTGGTCCTATTGCTACGGCAATTGCTTCGTCTCCACTAGCCCATTCAATGTTGGCAAGGGTAAGTTCATCAGGAATATTGGATCTTTGGAATTCATCCATACCTTGGCCAGTAGAGGGATGGACTGAATAGCCAGGATTGTATTTTTCAATTATCATCGTCGATATCGACGGGTATAACTACCCGCTTGAATCCCGTGATTCTGTGTTTACAGCTCCTGCTCGCCAAAGTTAGTCGCTGATAGAATCCGGGGTGATTGGGTCCCGAAGTTGCTTATGCCGCTTCGGGATTTTGAGTTTCTGACTCTGGTCTTTTAGGGGTCAAATGTACTAGCGCGGCACGATGTTGTGTCAATTTAGCCGCTTCAACTTTCAAAACTGAGCGCGCCCAAGTTGTAGGAGTTTTGAATCCAGCTTGCTGGGCGGCATTGACAAAGCTATTAATTTCGCTTGGACTCAGCCAAATCGACCATGGTCTACTCTGTGTGTTTTTCATTGGATTCCGCAAAATCATACTAGGAACCTATCACCTGTAAACCTTGCTGTAAAAGGGATAAAAGGGATATTTAGCCTAAAAATAGGCTTGTTCAGAATTATGTTTTTCAACTGCCTATACCCAGCCAGTTTGAGTTGGTTAAAAAACCCTGACAATTTAATTCTGTAGCTCATAGATATTTGTTAAGAAGCGACGAATTCCTCCTTCTCCTGCAATACAGCACTGTGTTGTATGTCCTGTAGCTCCCCGACCTCCTGTAGACAATTTGATTGTTCCATCCACTCCAATGAAGGGCGCAGGAGGAGCAGTTTTAATGTGCGCGCACAATGCCTCCCATGAACGAAGTAGAGCTGCCCATGCCCCATTTTTCAGCTCAGAGTCATTGGGTAGCAGCGCTTTCGCGTTCGCGAATACCAAATAAAATGAGGGGAAATATCGCTCATCTACCAGCTCATCAAGGGATGCGCTTTCAACAGAGTCCAAACGCTTTAGATGTTTGGAGATCTGGTACGCAGATTGAATCGATAAGGTTTTGTGAGAGCGCTTACTAGGAGGTTTCTGCACAATTTGGTTAACTTGCCCTCTAATCCATTCATGTAGGCACAGGCTCCACAGTGTGGTTGGTATGTAGCTCCTGTTATGTTTCTCCAGTCGAGTGTCTATTACTTCACAAAGGTGGAACAGTGCATGAAAGAATCGGCCATTAGCCTCCGTAGCCTCTCGGGATCGCTTATCAAGTGGCAGTGAATAAGCTCTGTTACTGAACTCTTGAGATTTTGGGCCTAGAGCAATGACCCAGTGACAAGCGGCCCAAAACATCAGAACGCTATGTGTTGCAAGTTCAATACGAGAGGCTAGGTTGCTTACATCCTCGTCTGTGCGAACTAAATTCTGAGGTGGTAATTGGAATCTTACAGAACTCAAGGATGAGAAAGCTGAGCCCCATGAAGAATCCAATATTTCTAAGGGAAAGCGAAGATGACTTGCTTTAGGCAAGCTGATCTCCCAGATGCTGTTCCCATCAGCTGTGTCTAAGGTAGTGTGCCTTACGGAACTGATATGAGGCTTAGGGCCTCTTTTCTTAGGTAAGTGAGCTGTGTTCATTGCTCCTCCCCTTTACTAATTCAGTGACTGCACTTGCAATCTCGATCTTCATCCTTTACACTCGCATATACAAATAAACAAACGAATCCGCCAGCCTTTGCGGGGCCGTTTTTGAGAAATTGTGAGGCCGTTCCCACGTTGTTTGGCGACTTGGGGGAGCGGTCTTTCTGCATTCAATTAATCGGAAGAGTAGCGCGATCGCTAGTACGGATGCAAGTGCAACCGTTAGCAGCTTAAAAAAGTGCGATTCCAGCCATTAAACCTACAGTCCCGGAGATCGCCGCCAGTACAGCAAATGATATCCAGTTTGGAAGATCGCGCTGAGAAGGTTCTGGGAGCTTGTCAGTAAACTCAGGTTGTTGATCCAGCATCGCTTCAAGCTCTACTGTTGCTTTCCTGTTTTGAAGTGAGATGTCTTGCATCTGGGCTTCAATAGACATGTAGGTTATGGGGCTCATTAGTTTTGTTCGTTGACACCACTGGCTAGGCGTTCAAGACGCTCTAATCTTCGCTCATGCTGTGCCAGAATCCTTTGCTGAGCTTCCGCCCTGTCATGTCCGTCTTGAATAGCTACTGCCATTAAACGGATTTGACTTTTGAGCTTCTCAATCTCTTGTTCGGGGTTTTCTGGCCGTTGAGGGTTAGTTTTCATTTACCGAATCTTGAAGCGCTTGATTTGACTTCTGGGCAGCTTCTTGTTTTGTCAGCATATCTGCCCAAGCAGTTTGAACTCGCATTGCTTCTGAAAGCCTCATCCAAGCTTCTTCACTCATACCTATTTTTTTCCAGTATCCGTTGACCTCAGCAATGGGAAGCTTCGGTCTATAAACTTTGTCGCTCATATTCCCTCGCTAATCTATGCCAAATTTAGCAAGGGTTGCCCAAACTAGCAAGCACGGCTATATTGACTTCAGCAGCAAATAAATCTGCTGCCCATTCCCAGCCCGGACACGGGGAGAACTGGTACTTCTCCCCTGTCCATTGCAGGCCGGGCCTCAATTGCAACCACAATCGAGACATACGAATTATGACCCGTAAACCGACGCTTGAACGCTGGGCCAATGGCCTCAGCGCAAATTTGCCTGCATCCGCTACGGTGCAAGAGCTAGAGCAAGCCATTGAACAATCGATCTTCGCTCCCACCACGACTGGCATCACCCTCGGTCAAGGCATCCGTAATAACTGGGCTGTGCTTCGATCTGAAGTGCTCCCCACAGTGAAAGCCGTCGCTAAAAAACTACGAAGCTAATTTATTGACTGTTGCAGAGGCATCAATCGTTTCCCATTGCCTCTGTCAGTCGTAACCGCTTCAAACCACTCTGCAAAAGCCTAAGAAGTAAGCCTGTTTGCCTCAGCTCTCCTTGGTTGGGAGCTGGGGCTTCGTTTTGAGGATGCACTCATGAGTCAAATTGAGCTGAGTAATATTTTTTCTGAAGCTGTGCCCAACGAGGAGCATGGCTTCCTGATGTCTACGAAATTTGTGGCCCTGGGCTATGGCGTCAGCGATAGCACCTTGCGCGGTCATAAGCGAGATCGCCCGATGGAGCTGATTGAAGGGACGCACTGGCTTAAAGATGATCAGGGCAATACCCAATGGACTGCTAGAGGGGTAATTCAACTGGGATTTTGTACCCAGTCAAAACAAGGTGAAGAATTTCGCCGTTGGGCCGAACAACAAATTATGGGCATCGTTGGCCAGACGGACGCACCCGCGTTGCCAACCGCTTCCAACCTTTCCCAACTGGACAGCACCGCTGAGCAGATCGCCAACATCGTTGTCTCCCAGCTCAGCGCTGAGCAAATGCTGCAAGAGCGGGTAAACCATCACGTCCAAGCCAAGCTGGACGCCAAAGTGACCAGTATTGACCCCAACCGCCTGGGGGAGAGGCTGGCCATGCAATGGGGGCTCAGCAGCATGGCCAGCCTGACCGAAGCGATTGCCAACCTGACCCACCAGCCCCAAGCCCCGGAGGTGAGCGCAGAATGAACACTCAGCAGCTGACTCAAGCCCCGATGACATCTGTACCGGGCCAGCCGATTGGCTATGCCCCAGTTTATGGTGCAACACCACCGGTTTCTCCTGCCTTGACGCCAACGCCGCAACCAACGCAGAACAACGCAGGGCAACGCCGCTGGATCGATGGGGTGATCACGGGGGGCTTAGTTTGCGGTGCAATCTTTTCCCTGGCGACTTGGGCTGTAGTGGATGGACTCTACAGTGGACAAGATATCCGAGCTCTCGAACGCAGTGCCATCAATGCAAATGCCACGGCAGTGGCGGTAGAACAACGTGCCCTCAATGCAGAAGCCAACGCTCAACAGTGGCAACATCATGCCGCCCAACAGCAGCAGACCCTAGAGCAAGTCCGGGAGCTGATATGCAGGTAATCCAGGAAGCTCATGCTCAATATAAGGATGCAAACCGCAACGCCATGGTTGAGGCGGCGAAGTCCGTTGGGCAAACCCTTGGCTTACTAACTGGCACTGTAGCTTTAGGGGCAGGTGCCCTTTGGTATGTCGCTAGGGAAGGCCGGGCGAACCCGGCGATCGCCACGGCTGGCCTTCTGGGAACTGCGGTTGCTGGTGCGTTGACCGTTGCTCGTGCGGTGGATGCGAAGCAGGATACGGACCTGTGGCTAGCGCTGAACAATGGTCAGAGTCGTGCTGCGTTTACCACTGGCATAATGAATGCCCAGGCTGAAGCCATGACCCGGTTAAGTACTGTTTGGGCAGATAACGCGATCGCCGCCAACGCTTGGCAACTCCAGCAATGGCAGCAATCACAAATTCCTAGAACTCTGCCCCAAACGATAGAAGCTGAGGCCGTTCCCGTCGCAACGGTGCCCGCGTTGCCGCCTTTGTATGACCTGGCCGCAGACCTGGGACAGAATCCCCAGTCAGCCATCATCGCTGGTGTTCCGGGAGCTGGGAAAGGGATGGTCGTTTCTAATGCATTGCGTCACCTCAAAGCCCGTTATCCAGGTATCACCATCTTCGTGATTGACCCCAAGGCTGATGCCAAGGAAGCCGGTTATTGGGATGGCATGGGTGCGACTGTTCGCCGATGCCGTTTTCTCAATGCTGACCCAGATGATTGTGCTCGATGGTTGCTCAAGCGTTTGGAAGAGTTTGCCAATATCCAGGGGCCGAAGTTGATGGTGATGGATGAGGGGAGCGCGGCGATCGCCACCCTCAAACTTGCCCATAAGGACATCAAGGCCATGGGGCGTTTGAAGGCGTTTATTGCCCATATCAGCTCCATGGGTGACAGCGGTGAAACTTGGCTTTGGATGATGGCCCAGATTATCCACGTCGCTGATCTAGGGATGTCTGGGGGCTTCCGTGGCATCTTTCGCGCGATCGGCATCGTCAGCCCCAAGAATCGTTATGCTTTGCAGTCGTTCCTATCCACGGACTTTGTACCAACGCCCGATGGTGGCATGGGTGAGCTCGAAACGCTGATGAATTCCAGCCCCGTTGGTCGTGCGTTCTTCGATGGCAAGACAGCTCAATGGGTGCCGATGCCCAGGCTTCAGAACTGGAGCGGATACGACCGGGACAGTCGCCAAGCTTTACCGGGTGCCAACGTTGCCACGCCGCCGCCAACGACTCCAGAGGCTCAAACGCTGGAGCGCATCTGGAACGATAGCCCAGACCTGGAGCCAACGCCGAAGCGCCCAGAGTCCAAGCTGACCAAGCTTATGGATTACCTGAGTCGCAACGCTAGTGATTCACCGTTGCCACGGCGCAAGCTTCTCCAGAACTGGGCACGGAATCACGGCGTTAGTTCACAGAACCTAGACGAGATGCTGATCACGTTTGTGGAGTGTAGTTATCTGGTAGAAACCTCAGATGGCCTCATTTGGAAGGCCTGACACTACACCACTACATCGAAGCCTATCGCCCTACAACGCCCACCCTATAGCCGCTCTGGCTGTAGTCCTCGGCGTCGTGGTCGGCTTTGGTATAGAACCCGAGAAATTTTGGTCGCTAAGGGCCAATCTCGTCCAAAAGTTAACGAGTTTTCAGTACTTTCAGCCTTTGGCTGAGGCTGAAAGCTAACGAAGGTGAGTATTTAGGCTTGTTCACGAAACCCTTATATAGCATGGGTTTCGAGCTTAACGACCAAAATTTCTCGACTTCTGTCAAGGCCATAGGCCACCTTAAATCCCTTCGCTAAAGCTAATCTTCGAATTCCTGACAAACATCTGGACGTTCTCGACATTCATAAAAGTCTAAATCGTATTTCATTTGGGTCCCATTAAAATTCCCCACGTAA
>CALLAT010000171.1 GCA_938002085.1 uncultured Pseudanabaenaceae cyanobacterium | reverse complement strand
GATGCTGGCGCTGGTGGCGGTGAGGGCGATGCGGTAGTTGTGTTTGGCGAGGGTGAAGCTTTCGCGGGCTTGGATGAGGATTTCGTTGATGATTTGGGCGTTGAGGTCTGTCATGGCAGGGATCATGGCTTTAGCCCATGGGGGCGTTTATTGTTTTGGTTGCATGGGGCCTGAGTGGGGGTAGCGCTGGGAAGGATGGCCAGGGCTGCTATACGGATAGATACCGTTTTGGGGTACGGATGTTGTGATGTAACCCATTGAGTTCGTTCGCTCTTGATGCAGTGTGACGGGTGGAAGTGGGGGAAGGTGCCGAGGAATACCAAATTTGATGGAAGCTTTGCGTTTTGGTGGGGGGTGAGGGTCCGGGAGGGGTGGGATACCCTGGCAGGGTGGAGGGCTTGGGCCGTGGGGGCTTTGGGTCGTTTTGTTAATAGGCTGGGTTGGGGATGGGGCTAAATGGAAATTTTATTTAGGGCTGCGTTATTTGTGGGTAGGGTTGGTTAGGATAGGCAGGTGCGTGTTTTCACTGGGTTTGGCGAGGAGTTGGGTTGATGGCAAGCCATGAGGTGAAGACGAGGGCGGATTTGCTGCGGTTGATTGATCGGGCGGCGGATGAGGGCTGGACTGAGCTGGATTTGGCGGGGTTGGGGCTGGAGGAGTTGCCAGGGGAGATTGGGAAGTTGGGGCAGCTGGAAACGCTAATACTGGGAAAGTGGGATAGAGAGAGAGAAGGTCCAATTGAAGGTTATGAGTTTATCGAGGGGGAATTGCGGCCTTCTGTCATTAGTAATCGCCTGAAAAAACTTCCCAGAGAGTTAGCACAGCTCAAAAAATTAAAAGTCCTAAAGCTAAGCGGGAATTCATTCCAATCTCTAGAAGTTTTATCTGAGATTCCAATACTACAAGAACTTGAGTTAGTTCAAGTTGAGCTAGAGGAAAGACTAGAGATACCTATACAGTTCCAATTCCTGCAATATCTAAATCTCAGTTCCACTCAAATTAGTCAGCTGCCTGAAGAGATCATACAGCTCCAGTCTCTCCAAGATTTAGACCTTAGTAACACTCAGATTCGCAAGCTTCCCAAGGTGATCGGGCAGCTCAAGTCTCTTCAAAAATTAGACCTTCATTCTACTCAAATAAGTCAGCTTCCTGAGGAAATTGGACAGCTCAAATCTCTTCAAACATTAATTCTCAGATCTACTCAAACAAGACGGCTTCCTCAGACGATAATCCAGCTCAAATCTCTTCAAAGCTTAGATCTTGAATCTACTCTAATAAGCCAGCTTCCTGAGAAGATTGGACAGCTAAAATCTCTTAAATTTCTAAACCTTAGCAACACCAAAATTAGACATCTTCCCGAAGAGATTGGACAGCTCAAATCCCTTCGGGAAATAAACCTACGCCTCACCCAAATTAGCCAGATTCCTGAGAAGATTGGACAGCTCAAATCTCTGAAATCCCTAAATCTAAACAATACCCAAATAAGCCAGCTTCCAGAAGAGATTGGGCAGCTCAAATCCCTTCAGAAATTAAACCTCCGTTCCACTCAAATTAGGCAGTTTCCGAAAGAGATTCTGCTTCTCAAATCTCTTCAGAAATTAAACCTCCGATCTACCCAAGTCAGATGGATTCCCGAGACGGTTAGCCAGCTCCAATCTCTTCAAGTTCTAAACCTAATTTCAAGTCAAGTCAGCCAACTCCCCGAATCGATCAGCCAGCTCCAATCACTTCAAACTCTAGACCTCAGCAATACTCAAATCAGCCAGCTTCCCGAGGTGATTGGGCAGCTCAGATCACTTAAAATCCTAAACCTCCGATCTACCCAAATCAGCCAGCTTCCCAAGGAAATTGGGCAGCTCAGATCACTTCAGACTCTAAACCTAGTCTCTAGCAAAATTAGTTCTCTTCCCAAGGAGATTGGGCAACTCCAATCACTTCAAAATTTAAACCTTAGCAATACCCAAATCAGCCAGATTCCCAAAGAGATTGAACAACTCAAATACCTTCAAAACCTAGATCTCAGTGATACTAAAATTAACCATGTCCCCAAAGAAATCGGAAAGCTTAAATACCTTCAAAACCTAGATCTAAGAAACACCAAAATTAGCCAGATCCCGAAAGAAATAGAACAGCTTAGAGCCCTCAAAAATCTAGATCTTAGTTCCACTAAAGTCAGCCAGATTCCGAAAGAAATCGAACAGCTTCAATCTCTTAAAATCCTAAATTTGGACTCTACTTACATCTGCCATCTGCCTAAAGAAATCGGACAGCTCAAATCTCTTCAGAGTCTATACCTACGATCTACTAAAATCAGCCAGATTCCTGAGGAAATTGGACAGCTTAAATCTCTTCAGAGTCTATACCTCAGCAATACCCAAATCAACCAGATTCCTGAGAAGATTGAGCAGCTCCACTCCCTTCAAGTCCTAAACCTCGACTCTACTCAAATCAGCCAGCTACCCAAGGCAGTTGGACAGCTCCACGCCCTTCAAGTCCTAAACCTCGACTCTACTCAAATCAGCCAGCTACCCAAGGCAGTTGGGCAGCTCAAATCCCTTCAAACTCTAGACCTTGATTCTACCCAAATCAGTGAGCTTCCCGAGGAGATCGGACAACTAAAGTCTCTGCAAATCTTAAACCTGGACTCTACCCAAATCAGTGAGCTTCCCGAGAAGATCGGACAACTAAAATCTCTGCAAAACCTATACCTTCGCTCTACCCAAATCAGCCAGCTCCCCAAGACAGTTGGGCAGCTCAAATCCCTTCAAAATCTAAGCCTCGGCTCAACTCAAATCATCCAGATTCCCAAGGTAATCGGACAGCTAAAATCTCTCAAAAGTCTGGACCTTAGCAATACCAAAATCAATCAAATTTTTGAGGATATTGGACGGCTAAAATCTCTTCAGAATCTGAACCTAAGCAACACCCAAATCAGTGAAATACCTAAGGAGATTGGACAGTTAGAATCTCTTCAAATCTTAGATCTCAGCAATACTCAGACTAGCGAACTTCCTAAGGAGATTGGGCAGCTAAAATCCCTCCAAACTCTAAGCATTTGTTCTAGCCGAATCTCTTCCTTACCTAACTGGCTAAAATCCTGCAATCAGTCATTTAGAATCAACTTATATGGTAATCCGATTGCCATACCTTGTGAGTTTCTTGAGCCTGAAGAAATTTTTGAGTCTGGCGTTGAAGTTCAAAAGATTTGTAATTTCTACTTCCAAATCCAAAATCTTAATGAATCAAAACCCCTTCAAGAGGCCAAGTTACTGATTATCGGAGAAGGTGGTGCAGGCAAAACCACCCTCACCAAAAAGCTTAATAATCCTAGCTATGAACTAAAGCTAGAAAACAGCAAAAACCCCGAGAAATCAACCGAAGGTATCGAAATAAACCGTTGGGATTTTGACCACAGAAGTGATAGCCCCTTCCGCGTCAACGTCTGGGATTTCGGGGGGCAAGAGGTTTACCACGCCACTCACCAGTTCTTTCTCACAAAGCGCTCCGTCTACGCACTCGTCATCGATAACCGCCGCGAAAACCCCAATTTATACTACTGGCTCAACATCGTCCGCCTCCTCGGTGGCGACAGCCCTATCTTCATCGTCAAAAACGAAAAACAAAACCGCCAGTGTGAAATCAACGAAGGTCAACTCCGTGCTGAATTCAACAACCTGGAAAAATCCGTCTGCGTTAACTTCAACGACAATCGTGGTCTAAACGACCTCAAAACCACCATCCAGAGACACATCACCGTTCTCCCCGAAATCGACAAACCCTGGCCCAACAGCTGGGTCTGCATCCGCCACGCTCTTGAAAACGATAGTGCCAACTACATCGACCTCACCGAATACCTCGACCTCTGCCGCACTAACGGTATCTCCAGCAAAAGCGAAGCTCTACAAATCAGCAGCCTCCTCCACGAGCTCGGCATCTGCCTCCACTTCCAAACCGACCTCGGCCTCAAAAACTGTGTCATCCTCAGCCCCACCTGGGCCACCAACGCCGTCTACAAAGTCACCGACAGCCAGAAGGTCAAAGAGGACCTGGGCCGCTTCAGCCGCGAAGAGCTAGATGAAATCTGGAGTGATAGCGAATATACCGACGTCCAAGACGAACTCCTCGCCCTCATGCAGAAATTCGCCATCTGCTACCCCCTGCGGGGCGAGCGCGAAGGCAGCTTCATCGCCCCCAGCCTGCTCAGCATAGATCGCCCCGACTACGACTGGGAAGAAACCAACAACCTCATCCTTCGCTACGACTACGAATTCATGCCCAAGGGCCTAATCACCCGCCTCATCGTCGAAATGCACGAACTAATCGAGCCCGACGATAACGTTCAGGGACTCGTTTGGAAAAGTGGCGTGGTTCTTAGCCACGGCAACGCCCGCGCTGAAGTCATCGAAAACTACAACAAAAGCGAACTCTCCATCCGCGTCACCGGAGCCCAGCAGAAAACCCTGCTCGACTGGATACGCCGCGAAATATACAAAATCCACAGCACTTACCCCAATATCGAAGTCGAAGAACTTATCCCCTGCAACTGCAAAGAATGCGACGGCAACCCAAAGCCTTACCTCTACAAACTTAGCGACCTCGAACGCCGCGTCACAAACAAACGCTACGAAGTTGAATGCGAAAAGAGCTACACAATGGTCAACGTCCAGCGCTTGATCTCTAACATCACCAACGCCGATCGCATGGAACCTGGCATCTCCCCCAGAGTCTCTGCAACTAAGCCAGGCTCAGAAGGCTTTTCACCCAGCGTTAGCATCAACATCCAACAGCAATCTCAGGACCAAAGAAACATGGCAACTTTCAATCAGAAAAACTACGGCAACGCCAAGGGCTTTCAAGCTGAAGCAGGAGAAGGAGCGACACTCTACCAAGCCGAAACCATCAACATCTACAACAACAACCAAACTCAAATCCTTCAGCTCGTTGCCAACCTACGCCAAATCGCCTCAACCTTCCCCCAAGACCTCCAAGACGACCTCACCATCGACATCGATGACGTTGAAGAAGAACTCAAAAAACCTGAAGACAAACGCAACCCCAACAAACTCAAAAAGCGCCTCCTTGCCCTCGCCATGGCCTTCAGCGCAATAGCAGCCCCCACCGCCGCCATGGCCGACTTCACCAACAACGTCACCGACCTCGCCGAAAAAGCGGGCATCGAACTGCAACTGCCCGGCCAGTAAATCGCAACGCCAGGGGATAAATCCCCTGGCTCAAAGCTCAAGCCCGTTAAAACGGGCTGAAATCCTTGTTTAGAGAGTTCTCTGTCTGAACTCCCCAGTCGGTTTCAACCGACTTCAGCTCTGAGCGGCGAGCTTCAGCTCTCCGCTGCCCAGCCATGCACCGTCACTGGAATCGAACTGCCACTGCCCGGTCAACAAACTGGCATGCAACAACAATTGCATGCAACCCAAATTATTGATTTGAATCATAAATCTCGTAGGGACATGACAATGCCATGTCCCCGTTGCGATCGCATCTCACCATCCATCCCAAGGTTTATGCGATCGCCATTCCCAATCCCCAACCAAACGATAAATCAACCCTAAAAAGTCACTTACCCTTATCACAGCCAATCATCCAAGGAATCCCAAACTGATCCGTCACCACCCCAAACCGCGCCGCCCAAAACGTCTCCTGCATCGGCATCTTCGCCTCGCCACCCTCCGCCAGGGCATCAAAAATCCGATCCGCCTCCCCCGGCTCCGCCACACTCACCGACAGCGAAGTCCCCTGGGCCTTCTCAAACCAATCCGGCGCACAATCCGACCCCATAATCGTCAAATCGCCCAGCTGAAACTCACCATGCATCACCTTCTTCCCCCAATCCGCAGGCACCTCATCCGCCATCGGTGACCCCTCATAGGGAAGCAAAGAACTAATTTTGCCCCCCAGCACCTGCTCATAAAACTTAAACGCGGCTTCGCATTGACCATTAAACGAAAGATAGGGACTCAGTTGCATAGCTGCTGACTCCTGAAAATTTTCAGATAAATTTGGCAATCCAATTATAGTACAAATAAACTATAAAAGAATTCAAAGCATCCTAACTCTCTAACTCTGCTCCACAGCATTCACCAAACCACAACCCCAAAGCCCCGCATTTCTAGCGCTTTAACCACCAGCAGATCTACGTAACATTCGCCATCCTCTAACATCCCCCAGATGGCCCTTGGCGACTCTCTATTTATTCTGTATAAAAAAATAGCCGGAGTTAGGTGTTGGCATCTACCAACCTCACCACACAACTCCCCTCCCCATCTCGGGGAACCCCACAATGAAACTCCTCACACAAACAGTCCTAGTTGGCCTTACAGCTGTCCTTAGCTCCCTCAGCCTAAAACCCGCCACCGCCAGTAACATCTTCGAACAAAAAGAAGTCCGCCAAAGCGACTTCGTCCTCATGGCCACCCCTTACCAAGGCGGTGACCTCAATCGACTCACCATCCTCGGCCAACTCAGCAGCAAACGTCCCTGCTGGAACCAACAGGGTCACCAGCCCACCGTCATCAACCCGCTACTGTTGAACTTCAACTTCAACGGCATTTGCATGCGCGGCGTCGATAGCAATGGCTACTCCATCCGCATCGATGGCCAAGATCAATACGTAAAATACAGCCCAGAAATCATCAGCGAGAACAACGAACTTCAACTCATCGCCAAGCCCAGCCGCGCCGATCGCCCCAGCATCGTCATCGCCCGCAGCCACGGTCCCGCCGCATCCTTCTCCCAACTCAAGTTTGAACCCGGTTGGCGCATCACCCAACGCAGCTACCGAGGTCGTCGCCTCGGCCACCTCTACCTCACCAACGATGCCTCCCTGGCCAGTCTCGCCCCAGTTACAGTAAGCAATAGCGCCAACCGCTCCACCCAGCTCGAAAGCGCCTACAACAACCAAGTCGAAGCGATCTATCGCGAAGTCGTGGGCACAACCATTGATGCAGATACATCTAAAAGCTACGCCCACCTGCTCAGCAGCGGCGTCTCCCTCAACCTCGTCCGCGCCGACATCATCAACCGCGAAGAAACCACCCAAGCCCTCAACCAGCTCTATCGCCGCATCCTCGGCAAAAGCGGCAGCCCCGACATGCTACGCAGCCACCGCCAACGCATGAAAGACGGCTGGTCCCTCGCCGAAGTGGAATGGCACCTCATGAAAGGTGAACAAACCGCCCAGGCTCAACGCGTCTCCGGCCTCTAAACCGCGCAACGCCCCTTGTTTCCCAGAGGCACCCGATGTCTACCAGATATCTACCCGATGTCTGGAATGACATCGGGTGTTTTCCCATCCAGAGTCCTAAAATGGCTGGGCCTTCTGCTGGTTCCCCTCTCCATGCTCACCTTCTGGCCCATAATCATCAGCTGCATCCTCTTTCGTGCAGCCTTCGCCCACAACCAGCAACGCATCGCCCGCCTCAGCCACAACCCCGGCGCTGCCACCATCCTCACCCAACTGGCCGCCGCCACCGTCAGCCTTTGCGCCATTCCCTTAATTGACCGCGCCACCCCCATCAGCCTAGAACCCCGCGCCCTCCTCCTCTGGATCGGCTCCTCCATCAGCTACGCCCTCTTCAACCGCAGCCAAATCCACCTGCGCCAACACCAAGACAACGGCCAAATCCTGATTTTCAACGAATTCAGCAACATCCTCATGATTGGCGTCGGCGTTGCCGTATTCCAAGAACAACTCACCCCTGCTCGCATCGGTGGCGCAGGCCTGATCCTGCTCTCCAGCTTAATGTTGCAACTGCAACGGGGCAAAATTCAATTTGATAAGCACATCAGCCTCAACCTCCTTGCCATTGCCCTGCTCGTCACTGGCATGACCCTCGAAGTCCTCTTCATCCGCGACTTCAACATCCCCATCTACCTCGCCATCGACTGGTTCCTCCAATGCCTCTTCCTGATGAGCTTGGAACGCATCTCTCCCCAGCAACTATTCCAAGAATGGCAAACCGGTCCCCGGCGACATTACCTCCTCACCGGCTTCACCTGGAGCTTCGCCATCATTTTTGCCCTTCTGGCCTACCGCGTCGGCGATGTCTCCCTAGTCACGCCCCTACGCACCGCTTCCCTGCTGGTGAGCCTCATGGGGTCTTACATCTGGCTGGGAGAGCGATCGCGCCTCCCTCAAAAACTCGCTGCCACCACCCTCATCCTCAGCGGCGTCACCCTCATCGCTCAATCCCGAAGCTAAGGCTGTACCCACCAACCTTACCCTGCCAAATATCGTTAACAAATCCCCACAAAATCACGCCTAGAACGTAACTAAAAATACGGAACCGTCCTCTAAAAAATTCAAATATCACGACATCCTTAAGATCCCAGAGAAATTCGTGCCAATTGCTTAGCCATCGGCCAACATAAATTCAAGACTGCGTTTTCAGCAGCGACCTTTCCAATTCAACTCATGGAGGGCTAGGCCAATGGGACGACGATTTTCTGCCACGCTAGGCTTTGCCGTGGGCCTTGGAGCCGCAAGCCTGCTCAATCTAGACTTTTACAGCGCGATGGCTCAACGAGCGATCGCTTCTCTGAATGCGCCCCTGAGCCAAAACGCAGCTGCCCAAGCAACCGCAGTCCAACCCTTCACGACTGCCGTGGGTTGCAACAACAACGGTTCTCCCGTAAATAGCCTACGCGACCCTCGGAACCAAAGCATCAGCCTGCTCAAGCATGTCCCCACCTTGCCCCAGCGACTGAACTGGTACGACATCACCCAGAAAAGCGCGATCGCCAACGCCCCCAAGCCCATCGCCCCCAAGCCAGTCATCACTCAATGGACCAGGGTTCCTAAATCAAGGCTTGGTCCCACTGAGCCATGCCTAACTCACCCATCTGCCATGGCTCAAAGCAGTCTCTCTCCCCTCAAGCAACAGGCCCACTTCATTCTCTCCCTCGCCAGCCTCAACCCCAAAAACGACTGGCTCCTTCAGCCCCAGCCCCAAGCAGCCCAACCCATTCATCACATTTGGCATGGTGCAGAGCCCATAGAAATTAAACTCCTCAGCAAAGCGGAGTAGCATCCAGTCCGATTCAGTCCCCCTCGGTGCCCATCACTTGAGCCCTGGAATGAACAGTCTTGTTCATTCCCATAGGATTAGGGATTTAGGGAGATAGCTAAAGCGCCTACAAGACCGCTACTGCTCGCGTTCTGGCAACCAAAGCACAAGCGCCACAAAGCCCCCCGCAAAACACAGTCCCCCCAGCGCCCCCAAAAT
>CALLAT010000170.1 GCA_938002085.1 uncultured Pseudanabaenaceae cyanobacterium | reverse complement strand
AACCTTACGCTTGAAACGACGCAGGCCGGACTCTACGCCTTCGCCTTCGCCTAGGATTACTTGGGCCATGAACGCTCCTTTTTTGTTACGCCAGTGCGAAACTAAACACAGTCTTCATTTATAGCATAACAAGCCTAGGTCCTAGAGTGCCTCACCATTTTGGATGAAATATCCGACCCAGGCTTGAAATATCCGTTTCTCGGAGGTTATGGCTTCTCTAAGCCATGCCACGCGGGTGGTTGCCTAGGCCATGCCTACCAACTTTTCGCTCAGTTCCCAGAGGCGAGTGGCCTTGTTCGCGTCCATGGCCTCGTCAGAAATCTCCTGGTCGAAGGATTCGCGATCCTTGGCCTGGCGAGCGCCCCAGCTCCAGTAGACGCCGGATTTGTCATAGCCGGGGTCAGCAGCGACGGCGGCGAGGCGATCGCCCGCCAACTCCTCTGACACGTAACCCCCAGTAATGTTCTTTTGGAAGAAGGGGAAAATGATTTGGAATAGCTTCGGGGTATCGCGGAACAGCGGTGTCTCGGCCACACAGCCCGGATACATGGAATTGAAGGTAATGCCGGTGGACTCGTGGTAGCGGCGGTGTAGCTCCCGCATGGTGAGCATGTTGCAGAGCTTGCTGTCCTTATAGGCCTTGCCGGGCTTGAACTTCTTGCCATCGATCATGGTCATGGGAGCCTTGAAGCCTGCTTCCATGCCTGCTAGGTCGCCCAGGTCTGGGGGAGCGGGGATGGGGATTTTACCGCCGATTTCCTTGGGGTTGGCAGTGATGGTGCCGAGGATGAGCAGGCGCTTATCAGGATTGGAGGACTTCTTCAGGTCTTCCAGCATCAGGTTGGCCAGGAGGAAGTGCCCCAGGTGGTTCGTTGCCACGCTGATCTCATAGCCATCCTTGTTACGGCCAGGCTGCTTGAGTCGGGGCAGGTACACTGCCGCGTTGCAGACCAAGGTGTCGAGCTGCTTGCCGCTGGCCCGAAAGGCATCGACAAAACTCCGTACGCTGTCAAAGTCGCCGAGGTCCAGCTTCATGATCGTGTAGCTGCCTTCGGGCATGCCAATCTCTTTGGCGACGCGCTCGGTCTTGGGTAAGTCACGGCAGGCCATCACCACGTGGTGCCCCCGATCTGCCAAGGCTTTGGCACCGTTGAGCCCCACGCCGGATGAGGCTCCGGTCACGACCACCGTCCGCGATTGAACTTGTGACATTGTGTATACGAGTTTTAAAGGTTGATATTCACATCACTGCCTGCCCTATATGAATGTGACAGGCCAGGACTGTTCTTAAGTGATGTGACTAGATTTAAAGAAATCGGGCTAATTCTTAAGCCGATTTCCAAAATCCTATACCAGCACTGAGCCTTCGCTGCTGACTGCGCAAGATCTTGTAGCGTGGACAATGGCCTCCCACGGTTGAGCATGAAAGTTGAAACCAGCTTATTTACGGTGCACAAGCGCTATGCCCTGCGCATTAGTCGGGGAACGCGGGCCCAGAGCGAGAACCTTTGGCTACGGCTGAGCCATGACGGGGTTGAGGGCTGGGGGGAGGCTTCGTCCTTCTCGACTGGGGGCAAGCGCCAGGAGGCGGCCCAGCTGAAGCGACAGATTGAGGCGATCACCCCTAAGCTCAGCCATTGCAGTCCCTGGGACCATCAGCAGATTGAACAACTGATGCGGTCCGAGCAATTGCCCTCCGGGGCCAGAACTGCCATTGACTTGGCTCTCCATGACTGGATGGGAAAAAAGCTGGGGGTGCCCCTGTGGAAGCTGTGGGGACTGGATTGCGATCGCATCCCCCCCGTCTCCGTCACCATCGGCATTAGCAGCCCCGAGGCAGCCCAAGAGCGGCTGCGGGCCTGGCAGGAGACGGTGGCTGTGGAAGTCATCAAGATTAAGCTGGGCAGCCCCGAGGGCATCGTGGCGGATCAGGCCATGTTTAGCGCGGTGGAGGATGTTGCCCCGCCAGAAGCTCGCATTTACGTCGATGCCAATGGGGGCTGGAACTTAGCAGATGCGATCGCCATGATTGGCTGGCTGCGGGAGCGGGGCGTGGAATATGTGGAGCAGCCCCTGGCGGAGGGTGAGGAGGAGCTGATGGGCGAGCTGAAGGCCCGGGGGACGCTGCCGATTTTTGCCGATGAGAGCTGCTGGAGCCTGACGGATATTCCCAAGCTGGCGGATAAAGTCAACGGCATCAATATCAAGCTGATGAAGTGTGGCGGGCTGACGGAGGCGCGGCGCATGGTGGAGACGGCGAAGGCCTGCGGGCTTCAGGTGATGTTTGGTTGCTATTCCGATAGTGTTTTGCTCAATAGCGCCGGGGCTCAGTTGGCCCCGTTGGCGGATTATCTAGATTTGGATAGTCATTTGAATTTGAAGGATGATCCGTTTGCGGGGGCGCAGTTGGAGGATTGTCGGCTGGTGCCTAGGGATTTACCAGGGCTAGGGGTGGTGCGTCGGGATTCGGCTGTTGAATGATTTGAATTGCGCCTGATGTTTGTTGCTGGACATGGCAATGCCATGTCCCTACCGTTGAATTTTGCTCGTTTACCATGCTTAAACCTCACCATCGCCTTGCCATCCTGCTCCACGGCGGCGTCCGCAGTGGCGACGGCAAGACGGGGCTGGCCATGCTGCGCTATAGCCAAGGGTCGATTGTGGCGGTGATTGACCAGGATGCTCCGGGGGAGTCGTTGGAGGCTCACACCGGCATTGAGCGATCCAACCCCGATAACTCCAGTGAGGAGGTGCCGGTAGTGGCTTCGGTGCAGGCAGCTCTGGCCCATAGGCCGGATGCTCTGGTGATAGGTGTTGCGCCCAGCGGAGGCAAGTTGCCCCCGGATTGGGCGGCTGAGGTGCAGGGGGCGATCGCTTCCGGCCTCTCCATCGTCAACGGTCTCCACACGCCCCTCGGCACCGATCCTGCGGTCCAAGCCAGCCTCCAGCCCCATCAATGGATTTGGGACATTCGCCAAGAGCCCGAGGGCATTGCCATCGGCAGTGGGGCAGCGCGGGAGCTTCCCTGCCGTCGAGTCCTGACGGTGGGTAGCGATATGGCAGTGGGCAAGATGTCCGCCAGCCTCACCCTGGATCAGGCTGCGCGGGAACAGGGCCTGAAGAGTCGCTTTGTGGGCACGGGGCAAACCGGCATCATGATTAGCGGCAACGGTATTCCATTGGATGCCGTGCGGGTGGATTTTGCCTGTGGCGCGGTGCAGCAGGCGGTGCTGGCTGCGAGCCAGGATGCAGAAATTTTGTTTGTGGAGGGGCAAGGGTCACTGGTACATCCGGGCTCAACGGCCACGCTGCCATTGATTCGCGGCACCCAGCCCACTCACTTCATTTTGGTCCACCGAGCGGGGCAGACCCAAATTCGGCGCTTTGAGCAGGTGACGATTCCGCCTTTGGCCCAGGTGATTGAACTCTATGAAACCGTGGCCGCAGCGGGAGGAGCCTATGCCCCAGCGAAGGTCGTGGGCATCGCTTTGAATACGGGGCATCTGACGGCGGCGGCGGCGGAGGCGGCGATCGCCCAGACCCAGGCCGAAACAAACCTTCCCTGTGCTGATGTTGTGCGCCAAGGAGGGGGGAGCTTGCTTCAGGCGATTTTGCAACGCTGAGGCTGGTTGAGCAAACAGCCAATAAAAAAACGGATAACGTGAAAACGCTATCCGCTCCTTTATTATTTTTGACTTACGGTGAAGTAAATCAGAGGGCGAACGACGGGACTTGAACCCGCGAATGGTGGAATCACAATCCACTGCCTTAACCACTTGGCCACGCTCGCCACGCGAACAACAAGTTAGCACAGACTTTGAAACCATTTCAACCTTGTTTCAGGTCAAATGTGAAATCACTGTGCGAAAGGCGGATTGATCGCTAAAATTCTCACTCAGCGAAAATTCACCTGGTTCTTCTTCGGGAGGAACGCAACCAAAGGCACCTATGAGCTCTAAAGGATTACGCTACGGCGGTCTCGCATTGTTTGTAAGTATGGTTGGTGTATTATTTTGTACGAATCCTTCCATTGAGAAATATCAGGCTTTTGCCACTGCAGAAGCGAAGGATTATTTAGTGGATGATGCTTGCCCTCGTCCTTTACCCTTCTTAGGGACTTCTTTACAGGACGAATGCACTGACTTTTTGAAGTCAGAGCGCAGCAACCCAGTGATTCAGGGCATGATCGCCCGCAGTAGCGATCGCCAAAATTTTGGCTTCTTCAGTCTTTACAGCACTCGCTTAGAGATGGAGACATTAATGCCAGCCCTACCCCAGGGCCTGTTACCTCGTTACCAAATTGAGGCTATTGGTCTGGGAAATCAGTTCATGATCTACAGCGCTCAGTCTTTGTAGATTTGCTCCGGTCGAAGATTTTGGCGGCTCAACCCCTGTTGTACAACCTTCCTAAATGACTCCGTGTCTTGTTCCCAGCTGTAATGCAATGAATAATAGCGACTCTGCTCGCTATTGCTGCACCTGTGGCGAGCCACTGCTACTCCAGGGCTACTACCGTCCAATTCGTTCCATTGGAGAAGGTGGATTTGGGCGGACGTTTTTAGCTGAGGACATTCGACAAGCTCAGCGCCCCAAATGTGTCATTAAGCAGCTGTCTGAGCGTACAAACGCTGATGTCAACTCCCAAGCTCGGCGTATGTTCTACCAGGAGGCTATGCGTCTCCAACAACTCAGCGACCATCCCCATATCCCGAAGCTGATCACTCACTTTGAACAGGGCGCTTATCAGTATCTGGTGCAGCAGCATATTGATGGTTGGGATTTGCAATCTGAAGTCCAAACGGAAGGACCGTTTAATGAGGACAAAATTTGGCAGGTGTTAATAGAGGTGAGTAGCATTCTGCGCTTTGTTCATGAGAATCAGGTGATTCATCGCGATATCAAGCCGCGCAACATTATGCGGTGCCGTACGCGGGGAAACTTGGTCTTAATTGACTTTGGCGTGGCAAAGCTACTCAAGCCGGATGAACTCAAGCAATCCAAAACATTGGTGGGCAGTCCTGAGTACATGGCACCGGAGCAGACCCAGGGCAAAGTTGTGGATTCCAGTGACCTTTACAGTCTGGGGACAACTTGTATGTATTTGCTCACCGGGCGATCGCCTTTAGATTTGTACAGCCCAGCCAATGATTTCTGGTATTGGCGAGAGGCCTTGCCCACAGGACGGCAGCTTAGCGATCGCCTGGGTGCAGTGCTGGACCGTTTACTGCAAACCCCGATTGAGAATCGTTTCCCGTCGGCCAAAGCCTTGAATTTCCATCTATTAGCTTGTCAATCAGTACGACAGCTGTCGGAATTGCCGCAGATCAACGATTAGAAGTTGTTTGAGAAAGACATCTAACTGTCGCAGGATGACCTAGGGGCTGCGCAAATGAACGAAATTCTGGCGTTCGGTTGATGGTTGAGGTTGCAAATTTGAGGCTTAGCTGAATTCTCAAACCCCCTATTAGCTGAGTTGATGCTGTTAGGATCGACGAGCAATCATTGGTTCCGCTGCATGTCTGATTCTGCTTCGCTGGCTGGGCTTCAGGGAGATCGCTACACTCTTTGCCAGGCTCGCGTTCCGCACTGTTTAATCGTGGAGCCTGACCCAAAGCTCCAAGGGGATGATGAAGGTCTGGTGCTAGTGGATATCGACATAGAGGCGGGCCGTATTGGCCAGATTCGTCCCGCAAATATTGTGCCATCAGAGCAAGATCGTCAGGCTAAGTGCCCCAGTTTTGATTGCCGAGGGGGACAGGTTTGGCCTTGCTTTGTTGATAGCCACACCCATTTGGATAAGGGCCATATTTGGCCTCGTACGCCGAATCCCGATGGCACATTTGATAGTGCTTTAGCAGCTGTGATTGCTGACGCGGAGCAATATTGCAGTCCTGAGGATGTCTATCCCCGTTTGGAGTTTGGCCTCAAGTGCAGCTATGCCCTGGGTACCCAGGCGATTCGCACTCACATTGATGCTTTCGATCAGCAGGCTGAGATCAGCTTTGGGGTGTTTCAGCAGCTGCGGGAGGCCTGGCGCGATCGCCTCACCCTCCAAGCCGTATGCCTCGTTTCACTGGATTACTTTACGACGCCCCAGGGGGAAAAGCTTGCTGACAAGATGGCAGAAGTGGGGGGCATTCTCGGCGGCGTTGGCTTTCAAAATCCCCAGCTAAAAGCGCAGGTGGAGCGAGCTTTGCAACTGGCCCAGGAGCGGGGGCTAGATGTGGATCTGCATGTGGATGAGAGCAACGATCCAGCGGATAAAATGCTGCCCATGGTAGCCCAAGCAGCATTGGAGCTGAATTTTGAACAGCGGCTGACCTGTGACCATTGCTGTAGCTTGGCGGTTCAACCCCAAGACCAGCAGAAGCAGACGATTGAGTTCGTTAAAGCAGCCAACATTAACGTCATTAGCCTGCCGATGTGCAATTTGTATTTGCAGGATCGTCAGCCCCGCGAAGCCCCAGGTCCGACATCCCAGAAAACTCCATTTTGGCGTGGCATCACCCAAGTTCACGAGCTCAAAGCCGCAGGAGTTCCGGTTGCCTTTGCCAGCGACAACTGCCGCGATCCCTTCTTTGGGTTTGGGGATCACGACATGTTGGAAGTTTGGCGGGAGTCCGTGCGCATTGCTCACTTGGATCAACCCTATGGCGATTGGCCACGAGCTGTGACCCAAACCCCAGCGGAGCTAATGGGGTTGGAGAAAGTGGGGCAAATTGGGGTGGGCTTGCCTGCGGATTTGATTCTGTTCCAGGGCCGTGGCTTTAGCGAATTACTCTCTCGCTCCCAGCACGATCGCATCGTCCTTCGCCGAGGTAAGCCCATCGACCAAACCCTGCCGGACTATCGTGAATTAGACGAATTATTGCGAGTTAATTAGCTGTTTGGCGATCGCGTGGGTGATGGAAGCTAGGCCATGACAATGGGACTTAGCAACTTCATTCGATTCGAATCCTCGGAGGCCCCATGAGTGATTTCCAAGACTTCCTCAAGCATGAAGCAGTTCATGTCGTGAGAGGAGAGTTTAAGCCGGGCATGTTTGATCGTGCCCAAGCGCTTTATTCCCAAGCTGTTGCCACCTATGCCGATGGTTTTGAAGGGGCTTATTTATTGCGGGAACCGGATAGCGATCGCGGTCTTTCCATCATCTTCTGGAAAAGCCTGGAGCAAATGGACGAGCAGCAGCGCAACGACACCCATCAAGCCATCCTGGCTAAAATGGCTGCACTGTTTACCCAGCAACCGGAAAGCAGCGTTTACGAGCTGGCCTCTCACCTTGTCCCTGATGGGAAAGAGCCAGCTATCGCGGGTGTGCGTTAATCGCCAGCCCGGAAAGGATGTGAATTAAATCCAATCCAATTCTCAGGAGCGTGGGGGCAGGATTTCTCTGCTCCCATTGCTTCTTGGCACCTTACCCCAATGTTTCGATTGTGATGAGGCATCTCTATTGGACTCTCGGTTAGGGAGACTCCGCCTCCACATCTCCGATCCACAGCCCTCACCTCCCAGGCAAACGCTATATTAAGCAAAGCCCCTAGCCTTTCTTTGTCCAGTCATGCCCACCGCTTCAACAACTGCCCCTGACTGGACTCCGCTCCTTAAGGAACTCAGTGACCTAGACCTGATTACCGATAATGCTCAGGTCGCTAAACTTTCCCAGGATTACAACAACTTCAGTCCCATCTTGCAAAAGCAACTGGGCGACAAAACGGGCGACCTTGTTATCCGTCCCACCAACGAAGCCGAAGTCATTCGCATCGCCGCCGCCTGCGCCAAGTACCAGGTGCCACTCACTGAGCGAGGCGCAGGCACGGGCAACTATGGCCAGTGCGTTCCCCTCCAGGGCGGCGTTGTTTTAGATCTGTCGAAGATGGCCGCTGTGAAGTGGGTCAAGCCGGGCATTGCGCGAGTCGAAGCCGGGGCAAAGCTTGCAGCCATTGATCGCGAAACTCGCCCCAGTGGTTGGGAAATTCGCATGGCTCCTTCTACTTATCGCACCGCAACTATCGGTGGCTTCATTGGTGGCGGCAGCTGTGGCATGGGCTCGGTGAACTATGGAACTTTGAGCGATCGCGGTAATGTCCTCGCGGTCCGCATTGTCACCCTCGAAGCTGAACCTCGTGTATTGGAATTGCGTGGTGATGAGGTGTCCAAGGTGAACCATGGCTATGGCACCACTGGCATTATGACGGAGCTGGAAATTCCTTTAGCCCCTGCCTATGACTGGTGCGATCGCATCATCTACTTCGATGACTTCATGGCTGCCGCCCGCTTCGGCCAAACCCTGGGTGATGCCAATGGAATTATCAAAAAGTTAATTAGCGCCTTTGCCTGGCCCATTCCCAGCTACTTCACCGCTCTCAAGCCCTACCTGCCCGAAGGCAAACATGCCGTCTTGGCCATGATTGCTGAATCCAGTCTGGAATCCTTTGAAAGCCTTGTGAAAGACCTGGGCGGCACCATCAGCTACGAGCGCGCCGCTGGCGATCGCAACAAAGGCACCCCCTTGCTGGAATACACCTGGAACCACACCACTCTCCATGCTCGCACCGCCGACCCTAGCCTCACCTACCTCCAGTGCATCTTCCCCCGCGATCCGTCCCTGGCTTTAGTCGAACAGACCTACGAACAATTTGGCGATGAGGTGATGATCCACCTTGAATTCTTCCGTCAGGGGGGCGAACTCATTCCCGGAGCCCTTCAGGTAGTGCGTTATACAACTGAAGAGAGGCTCAAGGATATTATCCAAACCCTGCGAGACTTGGGCTGTTTCATCCCTGATCCCCACCAATACACCGTGGAAGATGGCGGCAGCGGCCAAGTTGACCCCGCTAAAGTCGCCTTTAAAGCTGGGGTTGATCCCCAGGGATTGCTAAACCCTGGCAAGCTGCGCGGCTGGGACGAACGTTAGCATTGGTCGAAAACGCAGATTGGCTGAGAGCTGATACCGCCGTAGTGCCATGGCCCTGCCATGTCAGCGATCAGGGCGAGAAGCCTAACAGTCGATTTTCATTTCGACCCATTAGCCTTTAATCAACTCAACGCCATCGCGCCCATCCATTTCCTGCAAGTAGACCTTGACCTGCTCCTGCTTGGCCGTGGGGAGCTGTTTGCCCGTGAAATCGGGATGAATCGGAACTTCGCGATGGCCTCGGTCAACTAATACCGCCAGGCGAATTAGGCGGGGGCGACCGTAGTCGTTGATAGCATCCAGGGCGGCGCGAATGGTGCGCCCCTTGAAAATAACGTCATCTACCAGCACCACAACTTTGCCCGTTAAGTCCACGTCAATGCTGGTTTTGGCAGGAGTGCGAATGCCAATTTTGTCGAGGTCATCGCGGTAAAAGGTGATGTCCAGCTCTCCCACGGGAACTTCCACATTTTCCAGTTGCTGGATATGAGCTGCCAGGCGATGAGCCAGGGGTACACCTCGGGTGTAGATGCCGAGTAGGACCAGATCTTCCAATGCCCCACCCTGTTCAACCAGCTCAGAGGCGAGGCGGTTGCAGGTGCGACGAACGGCTTCGACTGACAGGATTTCGATGGTTTCCTGGGGCATGGTGATTGTCTGGGGAGCGCTGGTGAATGGCTGGCAGTTTCGAACGAAATGAATCGATTCGAGATGGGAAATTGAATCAAACCAGATCCCCGTGGGGACAGGGCATATCCGCAGTTGCGTTGGATGCCGAAGGGGTGGATTTCATCCTCGCTCCCAAACGAGTTTGGATAAGCATCCAGTTTACTCAGCATTCCCCGCAGGCGTTGTTTTTATGTGAGGTTTATTTGAAATATTGAGCTATTAACCACTGGATGGGACTGCTCTTCTGAGGCTTGGGTTTAAGAGAACCCCCAGAAGAACGCGATCGCCAGTCCCAGCCAACTTAAAAAACACCGACGGGTGAGCCTAAATGCCTGCTCAACTCGCTCCGCTGTCAGAGGCTGCAAATCCTCTCCTAACAGCGGTTTCTCTTTCACAACCCCACGGTAGAGATTCTCTCCCCCCACCTGGACATCCAGCGCTGCGGCATAGGCGCATTCGCTCCAGCCTGCATTGGGACTGGGATCAAGGTGCGCATCCCGCCGACAGAGGCGCAGCACCTGCCTGGGCTGTCCAGACCAGAGCGCAATGCTCAGCACGGCCAACCGGCAGGGTAGCCAAGTGGCGATGTCTTCGGTTTTCGCACTGCACCAGCCCACATGGCGATAGGGCATTTCTCGATAGCCCACCATGGAGTCGAGGGTGCTAAGGGCTTTGTATCCCAGGGCCAAGGGAACTGGCCCCAGGGGCGTGATGGTGCCGCCGATAATGGCAAAAAACAGCGGAGCCAGAACGCCATCCACTGCATTTTCTGTGGCGGTTTCAAATAGGGCTCGCTGTATTTCTATTGCTGATAAGTTCTCTGTGTCACGGCCAACATAGAGCTTGAGGCGATCGCGTGCGCCTTCTAAATCTCCAGCTTCTAAAGGCTTCAGTACATCATCTGCTGCATGGCGTAGGCTCCGCCCTGCAAAGCAACTGGCGAGTAAGACGATAGCAAGTCCTTGGCCTAGCCAGGGGTGTAAGCGGGCGGCAAAAGCGATCGCTCCCCAACTCATTGCCATGCTTAAACTCACCAGGCTGAGCATTAACAAGACTCCCAAGAGACGTTGCCCAGTGGGGGATTTGACTCGAGCTACAAGCAGTCTTTGATAGCCCTGAATATAGTGGCCCATAAACTGAACGGGATGGGGCAAGGACCAGGGATCACCCAGGATAAAATCTAGTCCAGAAGCCGCACTTAAGCTAACAACAACAGCTGGAATGGAAGACATTGATAATAGTATTTTTGTACTGCCGTTGATCGAAGGCTAGACCGCTCAAAGCTTTAGCCGGTTCTTGATAGTAAATCGAGACAAACTCTCTAGGAAAGATTTCTCCCCGTACTTTGGCTGAGAACGATTGAGCTGATGGAATGCACCGTGGGTTTTCTTGAAATGAAAGTCTTACCCATTACATCGAGCTGGTGCACTAAAAGAATTAGATGGCCCCCTCGTTTCGGTGTAAAGAGAGCCCATTTTCTCAGAGGTTGAACATGGTGTTGCTAGGGGCCTTCTAGGAAACGCTTGGCTGTCCTTGTTCTGGATAGCTAATTCTAAATTATGGATTGACTATCCAGGCTTTGACTGGCTTTCCAGCCGAAAGCGTTGTCACACAGATCTTTCAGCGTAATTGTGTCCAGGGTTTCTCGAAGTTTGAGGCTCAAACGATTCCACAAGCTGTAGGGTACTCGTCTTCCACTTGGGCTGCTTGAGGTTCAGTTTCTATTAGTGACGAGACTTTCTCTCCCACTGTCTCCAGGATTTGGCTGAGGGAGATTTTACAGAGTGGCTTCGCTAGGCGATGGCCTCCATCGACCCCTGGAGATGCATTAACAAGCTGGGCTTGTGACAGTTGAAGGATGAGCTTTTCCAGGTAAGGAGCGGGTCAGTTTTGGCGTGGAGCGATCGCTCTGACTGAGCTTGGTTGACTAGAGCCT
Source organism: uncultured Pseudanabaenaceae cyanobacterium (assembly GCA_938002085.1). Classification (GTDB taxonomy): domain Bacteria; phylum Cyanobacteriota; class Cyanobacteriia; order PCC-9006; family JAAUQQ01; genus JAAUQQ01. The sequence goes on along the minus strand of CALLAT010000170.1, from coordinate 25,641 downwards.
GGCAGACTTCACTCGAGGAATGCTTTGACGCTGTCGTGAACAGGTGCGATTAGCTTAAGCGCAATAGATCCATAGGTTTTCTAACAGCTACGCTGGGTCAAACCCCCAAGGGGTAAGACTACGGAGCATTAGTAGTGAGCGCAACCAGATGATCAAATGGGGGTAAATCTACTTTAGAAAAAAACGATCTCTCCCCGAGTTTCTCTTTTCAGACCAGCAAATACACGGAAACAAATTAATTAAAAACCATGTGCATTTTTAATACATTCTTGTAAGATATAAAAGGTCTCAAAGAATTTTGATCTTAACCTCGGCTGGTTTGAGTGGTCTTGACTGACTCCAACCTTCCACAATTGAAAGATTAGATACATTGCGACAACTAAATTCTCTCTGCTATAGCAAGCCGCATGGTTTCCTTGCTGCATTGGCAATGTGTTGCCATTTGATGCGTTGCTGTTTGTAGAGAGTTGCTCGAAGGTCGGTGCAGGTTGCTGGTATCTCAGGGTCAGCAGCTACCCCTTAACACTTGAAGAGATGACTTAATTCGAATAATGGCTAGAAAGAAAACCGAAACCAAGACCGCAGTGAAGAGTACTCGTAAAGTTTCCAGTCGTACTGCGGCAGCAAAGTCTGTCAAAAAAGGTGCTGCTAAGAAACCAGCAGCTACGACTAAAGCTAAGGCTGCTCCCAAAGCAACTGCGACTAAAACAGCTAAGGCCACGACGGCTAAGGCTGCAAAGACAACTAAGACCACAAAGGCTGCAAAGACAACTAAGACGACTAAAGCTGCCGCTTCTAAAGCGAAGGCTAAAGTTGCTGCTGCTTCCACGGGGGATGCTCCTTTGTCCGGTGAGGCTCTCCTGAAGAAGGTGAAAGAGCTGGGCAATATGAGTAAGGAAGAGAAAGCCAAGGTTTGTGGTTACTCTGCAACGACCAAGAGTGGCAGTGAACGCGTCAATTTGATGAAGTTCTACAATGCCTTGATCGAAGCAGAAGGTATTGACCTTGATGGTAAGAAGGGCGATGCCAGTGGTCGAGGTGGTCGTAGTGCGAGCTATCGCATTACGGTTCAGTCCAATGGCAATCTTTTGATTGGTGCTGCTTACACGAAGCAGATGGACTTGCAGCCTGGTGATGAGTTCCAAATTACGTTGGGCCGTAAGCATATCAAATTGACTCAATTGGATGGTGGTGAGCCTGCAGAAGACTAGAGCGATCGCGCCTGGTGAGCTCTAAGTTTGCCAAGAGTCTCTTGAGCGTTTGTTAATGGGTCTCTCCTTGCGTTAAGGAGAGACCCATTACTTTTAGAGGTCGTTTGAGAGTTCAGCCAGGCGTCAAAGTTGAGATTCCAGTCAGCTAAAACATGCTGGGATTTCATTCCTTAGCTGGTGCATCACAGGCTTTGATTGCTGCTAAATGCCTGGCTCAAAAACTTTCTAAGTTCTTTCTAGAACAAACTCACCCTGGGAATCCGGGCCCAATCAACGCCATCTCAGCTTCCCTCAGAACATTCCCTCAGCATATTGGGAGGTTTAGGATTTGGGATGCGCATCAAAAATCGAGCTACCCAAAAGAGGCTCTGCATTTGGCGGAGGAGGCCCAGCGCAACAAACAGTAAGGTCCTCTTCAAAAGACTTGACACGCAGTCGCTGTGGGACTGGTTAAGCTTGGTCTATTGATGCAGTCTGCCTTTGTCCGAAGCAAAGTAATCGGATTGTGACTGGCATCTTCCTAGGGCCATGGGGCCACTTTGGCTAGGACTTTACCTTGCTTGTATCCAGAGGCGATAGCGACAATGCAAATTCAGTTTCCCCAGTCCAGTCAGTTTTCCCGAGTGGGGCAATCATCCTGGACGCCGAATCTTCTCTTTTTACTGTTGGCCTGGCTCGGGGCAACAATGGTCCTCGATTTTGTTGTGATGCCATCTCTGTATCTGACTGGCATGATGACCAGTACTGATTTTGCAGGGGCGGGATATGTTCTCTTTGGGATCTTCAATCACGCTGAAATTCTGGCCGGTGCAGTCGTCTTGACTGGATTGTTGGCGCTGCTGAGTGAGGGGGCTTTGCAGGCTTATAGCCGCGCAGCAACGGTCATCCAGGGATTGACCTTGATGACAATCGCCCTGTTCTACACCTATTGCCTAACCCCCGCCATGAGTGCGCTGGTGTTGTCCATTGATGGCAGTCAGCTCGTGGAAGTCACTCGCGCCATGAACGTTCTCCAAGCTGAATATTGGGGCTTGGAGGTGATTAAGCTTACGGTTCTAGTGCTGCTAATCCGTCGCCTCAGTGGTGTCGTCTTCCCCGTCGCCAAGCAGTAGTAAGCGTAGTCCCATAATCAGAAAGCCAAGGGCCGCCACGCTTTTCACCGCTTGCGGAGGAAATAGCGTGGCGGTTCCTTCGCCAATCAGGACACCGATAAGACTCGCCGTCAGTAATGCAGCTGCGGTGCCGAAGAATACGGCTTTGGGATATTTGGAGCTTCCGCCTAGGGCGATCGCTGCAACTTGGCTTTTATCCCCTAGTTCTGAGAGAAATACCGCTGCAAAACTCAGTCCGATTAAGCTCCAATCCATCGTGATGTTCCGTTGATAGTTAAGGGGCAGAAGCTGGGTTGGAGCTTCTGTTATTAAAGGGGGATAGTAAGCTTTTGCTCACTTAACATTTAGAGGCCTTGGAAAATATCCCAGCCGAGGCCGATGGTGATGATGAGTAGGGTTATGCCAGCACCCACTTCTAGGGTTCGAGGCTTGAGGCGAGTTGCCAGCCAGCGGCCCAATAAGACGCCCAACAAGCTGGTGCAAACTAGGGCTGTGCCTGCGCCAGCAAAAACCATCCAGGGTTTATGGGACTCGGCACTCATCAGGAGGGTCGTCACTTGGGTTTTATCGCCAATTTCTGCGAGAAAAATCGTGACGTAAGTGGAAGCAAAGACTTTCCACCAGCCTTTTAGCCCAGTCGAATCCGTTGAGTTATCGTTGGCAGTTGGTGTGGCGCTGGATTCATGGGCGATCGCTGCGTTGCTAGTCTCAGCTGAGGCATCATCACCCGCATTCTCTGGTGCGGCCTTGGTTTCAATCGCTTGGTCTTCGGGAGAGGCGGCAGGGGTCACGGCAATAGGGCGAGTGGTTCAAGTTACGCAGCTAGATTGCGTAATTTCATAATCTATTCATTATTGCCTATCATAGGCGTTGCTTTAACGCTTCGCCTAGGGTCGGTCATTACGATTATCCAATTGACTGTTGATATCTTCTTCTGAGGTGAGTTCGATGAGAACGCCGTTAATGGCATTATCAAACTGCTCCATTTCAGGGCTTTTGTTACCGTAGACGCCACCGATTTGTTGGGTACAGCAGTCGATTGCAAACTCATCCAGCTCTTCGGGATCGATATCAAACATGGCCTGGAAGGTGTCAGCTTGGACGCGGCAAAAACTGGGGCGATCGTCGTAGATATTGCAGTTACGCTTTTCCTTGTTGTAGTTAATGCACCAGCCATCTTCCCCCACCATGGTTTTGTAGAGGGCCAGGTTTTCGGGGCTGAGGTATTGGTCGAGATCGGGGCGGTCTTTGGGGTCGAGGTTGCAGCAGGCCCCGCAATTGCTGACGCATTGCCAAGTAATCATTGATGCCTCGGCAATCCAATGCTGCCGCTCGGAACGTGGAACTGTTGTATTTTATCGGGTTGCGGGGACTGAACTCCGGCTCGGTTTGCTCTTTTCTATTGCCGGGTTAGAACCCGTGATAAAGACGACGCAGGGCTTCGAGTCCCTCGGCTACACTGGGGAGGCCACATCAATTCTTTCCCAAGCTATGGCGACTCCTTCCGTTAGCCTGATTCGTGCCAGATCCTATGAACAGCAACCGTTGGAACAGTCTGTTACGGAGGTTCTAGCGCCTTTGGGTGGCATGGAAACCTTTGTTAAGCCGGGGCAACGGGTGTTGCTGAAACCTAATTTGCTGACGGGATCGCGCCCAACGAAGGAATGTGTGACGCGGATTGAATTGGTGGCGGCGATCGCTCGTCAGGTGATTGCGGCAGGGGGCAAGCCGTTTCTGGGAGACAGTCCAGCATTTGGCAGTGCTAGGGGCGTTGCTGAAGCCAATGGTTATGGTCCGCTGTTGGAAGAATTAGACATTCCCATTGTTGAATTTCGCGGTAAACGCTACGACACGGAATCGGAGAATTTCAACAATTTACGCCTTAGTAAGGAAGCGATGGAAGCGGATGTTGTTATCAATATTCCGAAGGTTAAGTCCCATACGCAGTTGACGATGACCTTGGGAGCAAAGAATTTGTTTGGCTGTGTGCCGGGCAAAATGAAGGCTTGGTGGCATATGGAAGCGGGAAAGGATCGCGATCGCTTCGGTGAAATGCTGGTGGAAACAGCCCGCGCCATTAATCCAGACCTAACGATTATTGATGGCATCATTGGCCACGAAGGCAATGGTCCGAGTGGCGGTGAGCCTCGTGAGCTAGGCGTTCTGGGCGCTTCAGCGGATGTATTTGCCTTGGACCGGGCCATGGTGGATGTACTGCAAGTTGACCCTGAAACGGTGCCGACGGTGGCTGTATCTCAGCGCTTGGGGCTTTGTTCAGACCTGGATGCAATTGATTTTGTCGCCCTGCATTCCGAGGAGCTGCGCATTGAGGATTGGCTTCTGCCCAGTAACTTGATGCCGATTGATTTTGGCGCTCCGCGGGTGCTCAAGTCGACGTTTAAGCACCTCTACATTCGCTTTATCAAAGAGCCCATGAAAGTTTATGCGAAGTAAATATTGAAGTCGGAGGATGAAACCAATTCCAAGCGGTCTGGGTCGGCAAAGAAGAAGATGACAGATCGCTTGTGCGTCTTAGGTCACTGCCTGTTGATGGCAAGGCAAATAAGAGTTGAGTCAACCGGAGTTCGACAGCTCAAACAAGCACTTGCGAAGCAAGCTAGGAATAAATTCCCAGCCTAAGAGCGAAAGCCCATTTTAGTGGGCTGCAACCCTCGCCGGTGGGCTGTTCAGTCCGTTTTAACGGACTTGAGCTTTGAGTCGTGAACTTTAGCTCACGGCGGCAGGGCCAAGCCAGCCTTAAATTTGTCGAACTCAGGTTGATTGAAGCCCTAGATGATGCTTAGCTTGAGAGAAGAAACTTGGCTTCATAGTTGCTTTGGCATCTTCTCTGAGTATCGTTGCGAAAACGCTTCTATCTCTAGCCTGGAGCTTGACTAGCGAGATGTCAAAGCAAGCAAGGCCATCTCGCCAGTGGGGGGATCTTGAAAGGGTACTTAGCTTCCGCAACCACATCCGGAACAGCCACAGCCCTTACCATCAGCATGGCTAATGGCACAGGACTCACAGCAATAGTATTGGCCGTTCTTTTGTAGACCGGTGGACAGGTTGACCTGGCAGTTGCAGCTAGTGCAGGCGCAGGTTGTTGTTTCGTTGCTCATGGAGACTCCTGGTAAATGCCATTCCTAACGCTTTTATTGTCTGAAAGCCTGAATGGTTGTTCATGTATTTGACGATAACACATGAATAACTGTTCAGGTATGATGAAAATGGTTCTCAGTTTTACATGAGCGACAATGCTCAATGCCCATGGCAAATCAATCTGCGACGGATGCTTCAGCCTCGGGGGCTGCTGGTGCTTTACTCTCTGTGGAGAAGGCCCAGCGCATGGCGGAATTCTTTGCGGTGTTGGGTGATCCCAATCGCTGGCGGATTATTTCAGCTTTAGCGTTGGAGGAGCAGCGGGTTGGTGATTTAGCCAAGCTTGTGGAAATGAGTGAGTCGGCGGTGTCGCACCAGCTGCGGGTGCTGCGCAATATGCGCTTAGTGAGCTACACCCGGCAGGGGCGCAATGTTATTTATCGGTTACAAGACCATCACATCGTCAATCTTTATCGAGATGTGTCAGAGCATTTGGATGAACCGGGAGGCGATTCGCTGGAGATGAAGCCTTTCTGAGGTGGGTAATCCATTGCCATGGCTGGCGATCGCTCGAAGCCAGGCTTAGCGCCATGCCGTTAGCAACGGATAGGCTTTCTCTTCTCCCAGGGGATTGCGCACGTCTATGGAAATTTGGGCCAGACTTTTGAGACTTGGAATTTCGACGATCGCCTCAAAGCTGCCGTCATCCTTGAGAGGAACTTCTACGCCAGCAATAGCCAGGGTATTCAATGGGTGAATTGTGCCATTAACGTGGAGTTGGCTGCCATTGATCTCGACATTATCCACGCTTAGTTTTAAGAGCTTGTCGAATAGCTGGGGCGGAGAAGGTTGCTCCCCTTCTCGAATGCGAGAGCCAAACCCTGGGGACAGTTCTACGGTTTCACCCTGGGCACTGGCTGCGACGAGACCCGATTCCGTGGCAATTACCATACGGCCGTCATCACTCACACTGATGCCATATTCCGTGCCTCGTACGGCTGCGATACCCGCAGGAGAAACGATTTTCAAGCTGCTTCGAGGACTCGTGAATCGCCGTACCTTTGTGCGAACTTGCCCCTTCTCGATTGCTAGCGTTGTAACCCGAGAGCCATCCAAGAGCTTTCTGAGTTTCTGGATGCGGAGTTTGGTATTTTCTGCGACTTGAATGGAACCCATTCCGCTGTCTAGACGAAGCAGGGCTGTGGAGCTGCGTGCTGTTTCGATTGAGTCGCCGGGCTTGTTGAGGCGATCGCCCACTTTGGCATCACGAGGCGGACTTTGAGTAATCGTGACTTTGCCACTGGTTCGTTGAATCTCCATCCAGCCATTGGCCAGTTGGGACTCTGCAATGGTCGGGGTCGCCAGCAGAAGAGCAGTTAGAGGCAGGGAATGTAGAATACGCACATTCGAAAGTCTTTAAGTATAAAAAGTCTCCTGGACCAGGCTAGCAAAATGTTTTTGCTTCTGCCTAGAGGGAGGATCACCCAATCTGTGTAGATGGGTCAGCTTTTGATGGTGAAGTTTCAGCTCGTTCAGTTGCGTTATCTAATTACAAGGTTTCCCCTAAGAAACCCGGATAGTTTGTGTTTGCTCTAAACCACTGAAAATGAGCTTGAAACTCACTTTGCTGACGATAGTCCTTGTTGCTTTGGCTTGGAGGGCTTTGTCGAAATATTTATTGTTGGGATAAGGATCAGAACTTGGGGCGAGTATTTGGGGAGTCAATTGTTGCGGCTACATGGGTCATCGACTTTCTTCTTGACCTTGTATCGAGATGTTGCAGAGCAATCTTGTGAGTTAGAACTCCTCTCTCTGTGACGTTTCTGGAAGATTGAGGTGGTCATTCAAGGCATTCTCTTGGCGGTATGCTTGCGATCCCTGTTGATATTTCGGCACAGCCCCTGCGGAATCTTCCATCGGCTGACAATATAGATATAGAAGCCGCTTGACTTTGGGTGACATGCCCTAGGTATTAATCAGGCTCGACAAGATACTCAGGATTTCAACCTCCTCTTCCTCGCCATGCGCAGAACCTCTGACCTCCACGTTGTGGAGACCCGCTCCTTGATGACCCCCGCGAGCATCCATAGCGAGTATCCCATCACCGATGAGGCTGCCAAGCTGGTGGGCGAAACCCGCGATCGCATCCGCAATATCCTTCGCCATGAGGACAACCGACTCCTCGTAATTGTTGGCCCCTGTTCGATTCACGATGTCAAAGCGGCCCATGAATATGGCAATAAGCTGCTGGCCCTGCGAGAAGAGTTGAGCGACCAGCTGGAAATTGTGATGCGGGTCTACTTCGAGAAGCCCCGGACGACGGTGGGCTGGAAGGGCCTGATTAACGACCCCCACTTGGATAATAGCTACGACATCAATACCGGCTTGCGTTTGGCACGGGAGCTGCTGCTGGACCTAGCCAAGATTGGCATGCCTTCAGCAACGGAGCTGCTGGACCCGATTATTCCCCAGTACATTGCAGATTTGATTAGCTGGACGGCGATCGGCGCACGGACCACAGAGAGTCAGACCCACCGGGAAATGGCGTCGGGCCTGTCCATGCCCATTGGCTTTAAGAATGGCACCGATGGCAGCCTAGATGCGGCGGCAAATGCCATGCTGTCTGCGGCTCAGCCCCACCGTTTCCTGGGCATTAATATAGAAGGCTTGGCCAGCATTGTTCAAACGACGGGCAACCCTGATGGCCATCTCGTTTTGCGTGGCGGTGGCTCGGGTCCTAACTTCTCGAAGGACAGTGTGGACAATGCGGCGGCGGCCTTGACGAAGAAGAAGCTTAATAGCCGTGCCATGGTGGATTGCAGCCACGGCAACTCGAATAAGGATTATCGCAAGCAGGCTGATGCGCTCAAGGCTGTGGCGGAGCAGGTGGCAGAAGGCTCGAAGAATATCCTGGGTGTGATGATTGAAAGCCACTTGGTGGAGGGCAATCAAAAGGTTTCTGATGATTTGTCGAAGCTGACCTATGGCCAGAGTATTACTGATGCCTGTGTGGCGTTTGATGATACGACGGCGATGCTGCGGGAGCTGGCTCGGGCTGTGAAGGCTGGGGGCTTAGTCGCAAAGTAACGCTGCTTATCGGTCCTGAAACTGTAGGTCGAGACCTTCCTGCTTAGAGGCAGCTTTGTAATACAAGGCTGCCTTGGTCGTTTGCCAGAAAGCTAGGACAGCGATGGTGAGCGCACTAATGAAAACTAAATCACTGAGGCTACTTAGAAGCCAGCGCCATTCTATGATCTGCGGGAGTTCTTGCAGTAGTGCAAAGAAAAATGCAAACACGATGAGAATTGGGCTGTTAACCGCCAGCGTAGCCACAATCATCGTTCCTGGTAAATCATTAATCAGTGCAGCAATGTTGAATCCTTGGTCAGAATTGTGGAGCAGGAGTCTAATGAACTCTGTGATGAGGCTAATCAAACTTGCCATCGGCATGGTGAAGCAGAAGACAGAGAAGATCAGTCCAGCCAGCTGCCCCCGGTCCGCTGCGCTCCAGCTTTGACTATGTTGAATGCTGCTTTTGAGGGATTGTTCATGATTCGATAGAGCTATGGATTCAGCATATAAAAGCCGCCGGTAAGACCAGAATGGAACTGTAATTAAGATTGCTCCCGTCGGTACTGAAAGTATTTTTTCTATGGTGTCGCTGTTTAGCTCCAAGAATGAAGTTGCGCCTAGAATGGCAGATATACCGTGCAATATTACAGATAGGACAATTAAACCTAGAGATGCGATCGCAAATGCGACGCAGCTACTCCAGATGACAGTCCAAAGTATCTGTAAACTCAGTCCAAATAGTGTGAGTCGCTGACGTCTTGCATCAGCTTCGGCCTGTTGAAGAGAAAGCGTTTCGGCCCTTAATGCTGCTATTCCGTGGCGTAGGATGGCAGCTTTGTAAGCGCTGTAGTAGGGCAGACCGATAAGGGGAATCCAGAGGCTGGCGTAAGCCTTGAGAGCAACCCAGCTGTAGGAACGCCAGTTTTGACGATAGAGCATCCAGCCTTGGGTGATGACTTGCCCTAGCTCTGCGATGGTTAGAGAGGGATTGTTGCGATCGCGACTCATAACCATTTTAAGTAACCTAATTTCACTTCTGACTTGTAGTTGGCCTTTCATTGGCCTTTAGCTTAACAAGGGCGATCTACTGACGTTGGAGTAGCTTGATCGTGGTGCCACTGCTGCCTACATTCTCCAATCCTGCCAAAACTTTATTGTCCGGGCTTAGCGCGATCGCCCCTAAGCTCTGCTGACTCAAAACTTTCCCCCGCTGGGCATTGTCAAAATCCCAAGCCATGAGTTCTCCATTCACTGAACCGAGTACCTGAGCATCACTAAGCACCATAGGGACTTGGCGGAAATATCTGCGAGAGAAAGCCATGGCTCCTTCGGTTTGAAGCTTACCTTGGTTTAAATCCCAAACTTTCAAGCGGGTCTCAAATTTTCGCCAGTTATTGTTGTGTTGAGAGGCGGCCACTTTCCCATTTGGACTGATCGCAAGATTTCCAACATGGGCTAAATAAGAATTAACGGGCAGTTCGACCTGCTGATTGTTGTCTAAGTTCCAGGCCAACAGCTTGCTACTGTGCTCCACCACAGCAACCTGGCCAGTGCTATTGATTGCCAAAATCCGAGTATCCAGATCATGATCAACCAGCTCGAATGGCCCCAGTTGAGTGAGCCGAGGATCTCCATCAACAAGGGTTTGCTCCAGTGCTCCCGTGACAAGATTCCAACGCTTTAGGCTGTGAAAACTGGCGCTAATGATGCTGGTTCCATCCTGAGTAATCCTAATGATTCTAGGCTTTGAGACATGTTTAAGCATTTGGGGCCATTCTGAATCAGCATTGAGCTTCCAGATGCGCAACATGCGATCGCCTGCACCACTGACGATAGTTTGATTGTCCGGGGCGATCGCCAGGTCCAGAATCTTGCCAGAATCACTTTGCAAGGTCTGAAGCAACTGCCCGGTTTCCACATCCCAAACCTTAATGGCTTTGTCATCTCCCCCGCTGGCGACCAGGCTTCCATCCGGACTAACTGCTACAACCTTCGCTTTGGGGTGGCCCGTGATGCTGTGGAGCGTTTCATATTGACAAGGCGCGGCACAAACAGCATCCGGCACAGCTAAGGGATTGGTTGCAACCTGAATTTTCTGGGCGGCTTGTTGTTGTTGAAGTAATATAAACAGGACAATAACAGCCAAGCCGAGCCCAGTTAATATCCAAAGCTGAGGGTTGAAGCGAGTCTGAGAAGGAGGAATAAAGCCAAAGCCCATAGGACTTCTAGAGGCAATGCGATGTTTTCCAGACTGCAATATCCGGTCGCCAATCATTTGTTGAAAATCGCGGCGATTGCGCTTGGCTTCTGCCCAAAAGCTGGCCCATGCAATTCCGAAAAAGGCCAGTGGCATGCCCAAAAACAAAAGAGCTGTCCCGTTCGCTCCATTTGCCGAGGCAGCCGGTATTAACGGTAAGACCAGTCCGCACCAGAACAATACCCAAACCCCACAAAACCACTTTACCCAGGGCTCGGGAGCAACCGTAATGTGAATTGCTGTACCGCTAGGTAAAGTCTCAAAATGGCCCTGGATTTTCGGGAGAAAGGAATTTTGGTAATTGATGACTCGGCTAGCGTCAAATCCTTTCAGGGTCACTTGCCCGTAGTAAGGCACTCTGGGTTTCTGCCAGGGCCAGTTGAAGCTGAAAGCCGGGGCTGAGCAGATGCTTTGACTGAGGCGGACTGCGATCGCCTCTACACCCAGGTCGCTGTGAATCGTAAATGAATCCCGGAGGAGGATTTTGGCCATGGCCGGTGTGAAATCCACTGCTGCACTGTAGGTAACTTCAGCATTTCACAATGGGATTTCGATGGAAATGCAGGGGCGGGAGCGGATTTTTGCGACTTTAATTCTCTCTATGGGGAAGTAATACGGCCTCATGCTGCATGAGTCGTTAGAATCATCCAGCACCCTCATATTGATTTAGGTAGTTATTGCTCCATGGCTGGTGATCTCAACCTTATTGTCGAAATGGTCACGGTTATGGGAGCGGCCACGGTGGGCGGCTATATTGCCAGTCGCTTTAAGCAACCCGTGCTGTTGGGATACCTGGCGGGGGGAATCGTTGTGGGTCCGGCTGGACTGGGGCTGATCGCCCTGGAAGGGGATATTAAGGTCCTGGCCGAAATTGGCGTGGCGCTGCTGCTCTTTGCCTTGGGAGTCGAATTTTCGCTGAAGGATTTGCTCAAGGTTAAGGCGATCGCCCTGGGCGGTGGCACGTTGCAAATTCTGTTGACGATATTGCTGGGGGGCGGACTGGCCTATGCCACGGGCTGGGTGGATTCCTTACCCCAGGCGGCATTTCTCGGATCGGTGCTGGCACTGTCGTCCACGGCGGTGGTGCTCAAGAGCCTGATTGAGCGCAATGAGGTCAAGACGGCCCACGGCAGGATCATGCTGGCGATGCTGATTGTGCAGGATTTAGGCCTGGGCGTGATGCTGGCGGTGTTGCCTGCCCTGGCTGAGCCGGAGGGAATGGCGGCAGCTTTGGGGGCGGCGTTGCTGAAGTTGGTGATTTTTCTGGGTGGGGCGATCGCCACCGGAAAGTGGCTCATTCCCTCTTTCCTGAGATTAGTTGTGCGCCAAGGCTCCCAAGAGCTCTTTTTGTTAACGGTTTTGAGCCTCTGTTTAGGCATTGCGCTGCTGACTTCGGCCCTGGGACTGGGCATTGAAATGGGGGCCTTTGTGGCGGGCCTAATGGTCTCCAATGTGGAATATGCCGACCATGCCCTGGATCGCGTTTTGCCGATGCGGGATGTGTTTGCAACCTTGTTCTTTGCCTCCATTGGCTTGCTGATTGACCCTGGCTTTCTGCTGGAAAATGCTTCGGTGTTGGCAGGCCTGGTCATCATTGCCATGGTCGGCAAAGCAGTGCTGGTGACGGGTATTGTCCGAGGCTTTGGCTATCCCTTTAAGACCGCGTTGACGGTGGGGACAGGCATTAATCAAATTGGAGAATTTTCCTTTGTTTTGGCTGGAGTCGCTCAAGCTTCTGGCTTGTTTTCCGACCGTCTCTATGGTCTTTCGGTGGGTACGGCGGCGGCGACGCTGATGCTGACTCCCCTGACGTTGCGGTTGACGCCGTTTTTATTGGGTCGAATCGAGCAATCGCCCCGCTTTTCTCGCTGGATGCGGGAGCAACCAACCCAGCTTGTTGGTGTAGAACCGGAGGAATTATCGGGTCATATCATCGTTGCGGGCTACGGTCGTGTGGGCCAAACCCTCGTGCGTATGCTGGCCTTCCAGGGATATCCCCTATTGGTGATTGATAACGACGAGGCCAAGCTGCAGACCTTGCGAGAGCGCAAAATCCCCTACCTGTTTGGTGACGCCAATAGCGAACTCATTCTGGAAAAGGCCCATCTGTCTGAGGCCAAGTCCTTGGCGATTACCCTGCCAGATCCCACGGCCACTCGCCTCGTGCTGAACCGAGCGCTGAGCCTGGCTCCAGAACTGGACATCACTGTGCGAGCCCATGCTGATTCGGAGCTTGATCCGCTGTATCAGTTGGGGGCAAAGGAGGTGGTCCAGCCAGAATTTGAGGCGGGGCTGGAGATTGGGGCCCATGTGTTATTAAACCTGGGAGATGATGCGGCGGCGGTCCAGCAGGTGGTGAATCGCTATCGCCAGGGACGCTATCGGGATATCTTGCCGGAGCGATCGCAATATTGGGGCGTGGGCGATTTTGACCAGGCGATGGAAGGGCTTAATCATCATTGGTATAGCCTGCCTGCGGGCCATGGCTTTGTAGGCCAAACCATTGCTGCCATCAATATTCGTCGCCAGGCTGGGGTGACGATTATGGCGATCGAGCGGGATAAGATGCTGCTGCATTATCCCCTGGGCGAAACCTTGCTGCAGGAGAGCGATCGCCTCCTCATTGTCGGTAACCCGAATGAGCAATATGCTTTTGAACAACTGCTATTGGCTTGATGATGTAGCCCATGAGGTGAAGCGAGATAGCTCAGCATTTCGAGCTCATTGGCGCTGATAAATCCTAATTCTAGGATTTATCTTGTTCAGGTTTCCTGTTTTATAACGATGATTGCCAAAGGATTTTGCTGTGGGTTGCGGGATGTTCAAGAGATTGAAATAGGGCACGGATTCGTGACTGAAAACCAGCTTGTATCCAGCTTCGCCGTTCTCTAGCTTCTGGAATCCTTTATACTCCAAACTCTCGCTGGGAAAGCGTTGCTTAGAATATCCGCTACTCAAAATCACATAATCTAGGCCTTGCAACTGCTCGTCATTCAGAAGATCCGTTGGCCCCAGAAAAACCGTGTCAGGCTGGGTGACGAAAGAAATCCGGGGATGATAAGTAATAATCCCCACATGTCCAACCACTGAATCTTCTGGCATCTGACGCTTCATCCAGCGTTCGGCCTTATATCGAGAGTCTTGCAACATGAGTAGATTGACAGAGGTTGCATAGAGCCATGAGTAGGAGAGGACTAAGAGTGAACCAGCCAATACAATTTGTTTTTTGTACTGCTTGCTGTTCGTGATGATATCGCTCCAGAACCAGCCGATGAAGATACAGAGGATGAGGCAAACAGGAATGACAAATCGGTCTCTGGAGTACAGAACGATACTGATAAAGAATAGATAGTAGGACAGAGCTGGCGCAGATAGATAAAGCGATAACCTTCGTTTCTTGGGATTGATCAAGCAGCCAGCCACGGCTATCAAGGAGGCATAGAAAAGGGGACTGCCCATTCCGAATTGAATATCTGCCCAAAACCGCTTAAACAGCTCGAAATGTTCTGTCAATCCATATTGTGGACGTGCTGCAAGGTCTAGAGATTGGTAGCCTGCTGTATTTAGATAATCTAGATAGCCCAGGAAGGATGCTGGATCTAGAAGAATTTCGTGAATGAAAAGAAAGGGAATAATCCCGCCTAGGCTGAGCAACCAAAAGTGCTGATTGAAGATGTGGCTGAGAATATTTTGGTTGGTCCTGCTCTGCTTGGAGCTTGCAAAGGCTTGGACGATTAAACAGAAGATTGGAATGAGGAATAGGCCATAGGCTTGATCTTTAGTACATACGGAAAAAGCAGCACTGATGCCAAAGCCCAGATAGTTCTGCGGGCGGGGCTTTTGAAGGGCACGCACATAGAAGAGAAGCGAGAGAGAGAACCAATAGATGTAAGGGGTCTCTACGTTTAAGTTCTTGCTGTAATACACCAGGGGAGCAATGCCTAGGGCACATGCAGCCGTTAACAATGCCGCCAGTTTATTTTTAGAAAGCTCTTTCCCGATAAAATACAGGTTGTAGATAATTCCGACTCCCATTAGAACTGATAAGCCACGGCCGAGCAGTTTGAGTAGGGAGGCTATCAACAAGGAGTTTTCTATTGTGATCCAGCCCAGTTGATCCAACAGTTGAAATGGAAGGAACAAGACATGCAGAATATAACGATGTAACGGAGGATAAGGGTGAACCCACTCTCCGCGTAAAACTGCGAGGGGTTCGATCGCATCGACGGCCCAGTTCTGTTCCGTAGGGACTCCCCACCAAATTGCAAAGCCATAGCTTAGGAAGGCTGCAACAAGCAGGCAGTAAAGTCCCGGATTAGGGGAACTCTGCCACTTAAGGGGATTGGGGATTTTCATTGAATAGCTATTACTAGGTCGGCATGATGCCGTCGCCATCAGCCACTGGGCCAGGTTCACCGTTTGCTTTGCAGGAAGCTTACGACGTTTCCATCGGAGCTTCCTGCGCTTCCAGTAATGCCTTCACAGGAACAAGCTGATCCTAGAGCTTCTTCGTTAGCGGCCGACTAGTTTGTTGCGAAGGTTCTTGATGCGATCGCGAAATTCCCCCGCTTTTTCAAACTCCAACTCCGCTGCGGCCTTTTTCATCTCTTCTTCCAGTTGCTTGATCAACTCAGGAATACCCGTTAGTGGGATGTCATCAATATTCTCGCAGGCGACCTCGATTTCCTGGGCATTGAGTCGGCGGGAGACCTCTAGGAAAGCAAGGATCGAGTTGTCCACCTTTTTGGTGACGGGCTGGGGGACGATGCCGTGCTTTTCGTTGTAGGCCGTTTGGATTTCGCGGCGGCGATCGGTTTCGCTGATGGCGGCAAGCATACTGTCGGTCATGTTGTCGGCGTAGAGGATGGCTTTGCCTTCGATGTGGCGGGCGGCGCGGCCAATGGTCTGGATCAGCGATCGCTCTGCTCGTAAGAAGCCTTCTTTATCCGCATCCAAAATGGCGACGAGGGAGACTTCGGGCAAGTCCAAACCTTCCCTGAGCAAATTGACGCCAATCAAGGTGTCAAAGACACCTTCGCGTAGGTCGCGGATAATTTCGATGCGCTCAATGGAATTAATCTCTGAGTGCATGTAGCGAACTTTGACACCCCGCTCAAAGAAGTAATCGGTCAGGTCTTCAGCCATGCGCTTGGTTAGGGTGGTCACGAGCACCCGCTCATTCTTGGCAGAGCGCTGCTGAATCTCGTCCAGCAGGTCATCCACCTGTCCATCGGTGGGCCGCACAAAAATTTCGGGGTCAATTACGCCCGTGGGACGAATTACCTGCTCTACCACGCGGCCCGTGCCCCGCTTGTAGCGCTTCTTCGTCATCTTGGTGGCTTTTCTTTTCTTCGTTGCCTTTTGTGCTTTTTGGTTTTCGCCCACAAACTCCGCGTCAGATTGCTCTAGCTCCCACTGGCCTGGAGTTGCGGATACAAATATGCAGTTATTGACCTTGGCCCAAAACTCGTCGGCTTTGAGGGGGCGGTTATCGGCGGCGCTGGGCAGGCGGAAGCCATGGTCGATTAGGACTTTTTTGCGAGCCTGGTCGCCGTTGTACATGCCCCGCAACTGGGGCACGGTGACGTGGGATTCGTCCACGAGTAGGAGCCAGTCTTCGGCGGGAAAGTAGTCGAGCAGGCATTCCGGTGGGGCGCCGGGCAGGCGTCCGGCGAGGTGGCGGGAGTAGTTTTCGACACCTTGGCAATAGCCCACTTCTTGGAGCATTTCCAGATCGTATTTGGTGCGCTGTTCGAGGCGTTGGTGTTCCAGGAGTTTGCCCTGGCTTTGCAACAGCTCTAGCTGTTGTTCCAGCTCTAGCTTGATGTCTTTGATCGCTTTTTCGAGGCGTTCTTTGGGGGTGACGAAGTGGCGTGCGGGATAGATGTTGACGCTGTTCAGGCTCTGCATGATTTCGCCCGTCACCGGGTCGATGTAGCGAATGGCGTCGATCTCGTCGCCGAAGAATTCAATACGAATCAGGCGGTCTTCGTAGGCGGGGCCAACTTCCAGGACGTCGCCCTTGAGGCGGAAGCGTCCGCGATCTACGTCGAGGTCGTTGCGGGTGTATTGGATGTTGACGAGGTCGCGGATGACCTTGCGCATCTCGACTTCCTGGCCCAGCTTGAATTTGACGGAGGCTTTGAGATATTCCGAGGGAATGCCCAGGCCGTAGATGCAGCTGATGGAGGCGACGACGATGACGTCCTTGCGCTCGAAGAGCGATCGCGTCGCGGAGTGCCGCAGCATATCAATCTCTTCGTTAATGGAAGAGGTCTTGGCGATATAGGTATCGCTAACGGGGATGTAGGCTTCGGGCTGGTAGTAGTCGTAGTAGGAGATGAAGTATTCGACGGCGTTGTCGGGAAAGAAGGAGCGCAGCTCGTTGCAGAGTTGAGCGGCGAGGGTTTTGTTGTGGGCCAGGACAAGGGTGGGTTTGCCCGTTTCCTTGATGACGTTGGCCATGGTGAAGGTTTTGCCGGTGCCCGTTGCGCCGAGAAGGGTCTGGTATTGGTTGTCGGCGTTGATGGATTCCACCAAACCCTCAATTGCTTTGGGCTGGTCGCCTTTGGGGCTGTATTCGGACTGGATGCTGAAGTCAGACATGGGGCAGCAGGAGGCGGATGGCAGGGGCTGAGTCGCTGCTCTTATTTTAGGGCTTGTGGCAAATTGAGGCGATGGCTGCCTAAAGCGTTAAGGTCGATGGTGGGATTAAGTGAGTCGAGCAATATGAAGCTGCTGATTTTACGCCTTTTGGTTTATGGCTCTTTAGCGCTCAATGGGTTTCAACTGCATCAATCTCCATCAAGCAGCACCAAGGGAGCCATGGCCCTATCTGTGTTTGCCACAATGATCGTGGAGGCGAATGCTGTACAGCAGAGACTCAAACAGGCAGAGAAGCTTCATCTGGCTGGGGATTACGAGGGGGCGATCGCGCAGTTCCGCAAAATCCTACGGCGTCAGCCCGGCCATCTTGAGGCATTGGTGTGCCGAGCCTATTCCCATGCCGCGCTGGGCCGCTTCGAGGCCGCATTGCAGGATTGCAACCAAGCGATTCAAGTGCGTCCCGACTACGAAACGGCCTATGTTTGCCGGGCCAAGGTGAAGCTGGATGGAGCTGGGGATCGAGTGGGAGCGATCGCTGACTTAGAAAAAAGCTTACAGCTCTGCAACTCTCGAACGCCTGCCGTTTTTCGCGATGGCGTGGTGACGGAGCTAGAGCGACTACGCAGCTCAGATGGCTTCGCAACTAAGTAAGCCTTCGAGATAATTGAAGGCTTACTTAAGGAGTTCTAAATGAGCACTCGCTTTGACTTTATGGTTTTAGCAACTCCCTTGGCCCCTGGGGCGGAAGCAGGGCAAACCAGGCCAGATTGTTGGTGTAGTAAGCATCCTCACCATCCCAAAGGCTCTTGCTGTAGTTTCCTAATAGCTTGTCCTTAAAAATCTCAAAGGCCGCTGTCCTATCCACCATTTTCATGACGGGATAAAGCATGGCGTACTGGGCCGTAGCTTCATATTCCACCTGGTCTTCGCCATCGAGATTGATGACAGCCTTAATGGTTTTATCCTCTCGCCAATCCTCAGCCAAAGTCGGCAAATGCTTTTTTAGATAAGCCTTGGCGGGAGCGGAGTTGTTCCAGTTGGCATCTAGGCCCACGCGCCACCAGACCCGGAAGGCATCAAAACTGTAATCCGATTGAATGCGTCGGCCTGGAGGGAGTGTCTCAAATTGCTCCGTTTGAGGATTGAAGGCAAGCCAATCTGCAGGGAGGCCAGCAGAGGAGAAGGCGGTAATGTCGTCTAGGAGTCCATAGCCATCGCCGATGAGGCTATTCCAGTTGTTTTTTTGATCCACCTGAGCAAAGAGGCGATAGGCGTAGGGGGCGAAGTATGAGGGGTTAACGACGACTTGGTTTGGCTTTTGGAAGGCAGCGCGATCGCCCGGCAACAAAAACTGCTTGCCCTGGATATCCGCGATCGCTAACCGCCACAGATCATCCAGCTTCTGCTTCGCCAAGTCCTCATAGGCCTGACAGTCCCAACGCCGCGCTGCAAAAATCAGCGCTGTAATGGCATCTACATCAGAATCCGTCGCAAAGTGAGGATCTTGAATGCCGCTGGCAGTGTTCCAATGCCAGGACCAGAGGCTATCCCCAGGACGGTCTAGATTCGCTTCGGCCCAGGCCAGGGTTTTATCGAAGGTGGCTTGGTCGTTAATCATCACCGCCCGCAGCATGGCATAGGCCTGGCCTTCGGAGGTGGTGCGCTGGTCTACGGCTTTGTAGTCGATGACGTAGCCGTCGGGGTGGATGAAGCGATCGCCATAGGCTTTCCAGCTGCGCTTGAGCAAAGATGCGTTGGCGGAAGAGGAGACTAGTTTTAAGTCAGTGTCAGCAACTTGAGGACAGCTAGGTGCCTGGGGAGGGCTGGCGTTAAGAGGAGAGCCAGGGACTGTAATAGAGCCACCACCGCTATTGGGCGGCAGGACAGGTGGAGGAGGCAAACCGGGCTGGGCTGTGGCACTGGGCGGCAGCAGCCCTAGGCAGGTTGCACCGATGAGTAAGTAGACGGCCCATTGCCGTGATGCCAGTCGCGATACCATCGTTCAGCAGCTCCAGAAGTAAGGTCTGGGTGTTGCCCAGGATTACAGTTCTATGATGGTTACACTTCTGACATCGTTCCAGCGGAGCCGGAAATTTATCTGGTCTTGATGCGTATGTCGCAGCATCAAGGTTGCCAATGGCTCGCTGATATGGCGCGAGGACATTGAGTTGGAAAAACTGTGGAAAATTTTTGAAGTAGGTCCGGCAGTAACCCTTTGAAATGATTCGGGGGCCACTGCCGTTTCCCATGACCTCTTTGACTCTATGCGAGCTATGGATGTCTACAGTGGGGGGAAGGGGCATTCCTGGGAAATGCGAATTTTTCCTGGAAACGAGCTGGGTTGAGAGCGTTAGAGGTCGTTTGATAAAGCGATTGAGCTGGTGCTTTGGACCTGCGAGGAGGTAAATCGATGGAGAAGTAACCCTCCGAAGCCTCGTAGAAGGTCATTAACCCTGATGCTGAGCCGAATTATCAAACAACCTCTAGGATAGTTTTAGGTGCTTGGTTTGCCTGGGAGAAGGCGCGAACTTGGGCGAAGCCCAATGGGTAAATCTTTGGTTTGCTTGGTGTATTGCGAGGGGAGTGAGATGGCAGATTCTTTGGTTAGATCGCAAAGCTGGCCGATTGAACAATTGCCAGGGCTAAGTGCCGTGGAGTTGAAGAAATTACAGGACGCGGGGATTGTTTCAACGGCAGACCTGCTAGGGCAGACCCAGAAACCTGCCCAGCGACAGGCCTTTAGTCAAAAATTAGGCTTGCATCTCAAGTACGTGGGCAAGTGGGCGGCCTTGGCGGATTTAGCGCGGGTGCCGGGGGTGGGCTGTGACTATTGCGGCTTGCTGTTGCACAGTGGCATTGCTTCAGTGGGGATGCTGGCGGGAGCCTCGGCCCATCGGTTGCATCCCCAAGTGATGCGGCTCTATGTGGCGAATTTGCAGCGGCGCGATTTGACGCCCACGGCGAGCCAGGTGGCGCAGTGGATAGTACGGGCGAAGCAATTGCCGCCTTGGCAAGGGTAAGCCCAAATAAATAGGCCCACCCAATTAGATTGGGTGGGCCTATTTATTAAAAAAGGAATTTAAAAAACAATTGATTGTCTTTATGATTCCCGCGATTTGGGGAGAATAAACAGAGAGGAACGATCTCGATCACAGTGTCTAGGCTCCTACAACTAGCACCTTAAGCTCGCCTACCCTCTAGATAGGATTAATTACAGACCTTATTGGCGAAGTCACAGCTATAAACGGCAGGTTCTTGCCAGCTCACGGGGATTTCGAGTAAATCTCGGGTGCCAGTGATGCCTTGCCCCAGGAATAGCAGGAGCGCCAGGATATTCAGAGTGATATGAACTTTTCGCCAGGTTAAGGAGCGGTAGATCTCTGGCAAGATCGCCAGGGAGGCAATCATCAGCAGGGCAGCGACGATGCCGTAGTAATAGTGAGAGAAGAACCATTCATTGGTGCGGCGAAACACACCATCCTGCAGGCCCAAAATGATCAGACCAGCACTGGGGAGCGTCGCGAAGATGATGCGCTGAATCTTGCCCTGGGAGCGGTAGAGGCAGGCTAAGGTGGCGATGGTAAGGACGAACATCGCCGCAATAAACACCACCTGAAAAGGATCTCGGCTCCAGGTCTCTGCCTTGATGATGGTCTTGATAATGGGGTGCGCCAGGCCTAGCAATGACACACCGACTACCGAACCCGTCAGCCAACGGCCAATGTTGACATGCTCTGCGCCGACGGTGGCTGGAATCTTCGACTTTTTAGGGGTGCCTCCCTCAGCCTTCTGGGCTTTTGCCTCGACTAGCTGGAGTCGTCTTTGCCGGGTTTGCATGGCGTAGTTGACGACGATGCCCATGAGGGGGAAGACAAAGACGATCGCTAGGGTGGGGTGGACGAGGCGGAGCCAGTCGATAGTGTTCATCGCAAGAAGCTTAGGGGAGATCAGCATGGGAAGGGCAGGGTTAGAACCAGAGCTGCCCAGATCTTCAAATTACCGCGAAGGCATTCCTAGCCCAAGGGTGCGAAACCAAAGGTTGCATTGAAGGCGCGGCACCAGATCACAGCAGATTTGAACTCATTCACAGAGACATCAGCAGGGATGGCGTAGCGTTGCTTGCCGCTGGTGGTTTGCAGGCGACCGAGGCGAACGAAGTCTCCATTCTTATAGTTGGTGGGGGTCGCTTCACGGTGGAGCAGGACGAACAAATCGGGGCCGTCATCGCTGCGGAAAGCAGCGTCAAATTCTAGATAGCGTTGGCCATTCTCGGTGACGATGCGGGCATTGCCTTGGGTTTCATGTTCTGCGGTGACGAACTGGCCGGATTGGGCTACGGAAGCATTGGCAATGAGTTGGGGCTGGGCTTTGCGGGATGGAACGGACTGGGTTTGACCAGGGGCGGAGACGAGGCCAAAGGCACCCAGGGTGATGACAGCGGTGGCAGCGGCGGTGGCGAAGAAGGAGGAGCGTTGCATGGTGAGGAGGTCCTTGAGTGTTTTGTGTTGTAGCAAAGGCTGGTCTTTGCTGAAGCGTTTCAAGGGCATTCGGGTGAGGTGAACGTTTCCTTGGCGCTTGATTACTACATTAGCTACAGCAATTGGGGATTGGATTAGGGAGACTTAATAGCTTCCTGAAGCTTGACTTTGAGTTGTGAGGGGGAGGGTTTAGGAGACTCTCAGATAATCCTCAGTTAGGCTGGGAAGCTTCGGTCTGAGGTGGTTTTGGCGATCGCTCAACAGTCATCGTTTCGCCCACAACGGTTTAACCCCCTCAGGTTATGGCAGGTTAGGAGCAGCCATTACGCGATTGAGACTGACGTCCATGTCATTCCAAATTGCCAACTGCTTTCCCGTTCAGTGACTTTGCCATGACTGTTTCGCCGCCAAAGCCCTCATTGAATCAGAACTCTATCCAAGGTCGGAAGAGTCCTTCTGTGCGTCAACGCTCTGTCCTGGGGCTGGGGGTGATTGTGTTACTCACCCTGGCGGTGAGCAGCGGCTGGCTGCTGCGCAAAGGCGAATTTGGTACGGTCACGGGTCAACTCTTTACGATGCTGGGCAATCCGCCTCTCTGGCTGGAGGTGCCCATGGTGGCGGGGCATTACTTGCTGGTGCCTACGGTGGCGCTGCTGATTGCCACGATGATCATTACTCGCCGTTTATCGCCGGAACCCAGGCCCTGGTCTCGAACGGTGGTGATTACGATGCTGCTGGTGTTGCTGGGGCGGTATTTGACCTGGCGGATTTTTTCTAGCCTTAACCTCACGGATGGCTGGCTGACGTCTAGTCTGAGCATTGGTTTGTTGCTGATGGAACTGTTTGGTCTGTCTGCCAATGTGATTCAGCTGGTGCTGTTGTTGAAGGTGCGCGATCGCCGCCGTCAAGCGGATCAAGTCAACCAAGCCGTTGCTAGTGGTGCATATCAGCCCAGCGTCGATGTCTTTATCCCCACCTACAACGAACCGACCTTCATCCTGCGGCGCACGATCATTGGCTGTCAGGCCATGGACTATGCTCGCAAAACGATTTATCTGCTCGACGACACCCGCCGCCCTGAGATTCAGGCCCTGGCCCAGCAACTGGGCTGTGAGTATCGCACTCGACCGAACAATGACCATGCTAAAGCGGGGAACTTGAACTACGCGATCGCCCGCAGCAACGCCGAACTAATCGTCAACTTCGACGCCGACTTCATCCCCACTACCAACTTTCTCCAGCGCACCGTCGGCTTCTTCCAAGACCCTGAAATTGCTTTAGTGCAAACGCCCCAAAGCTTCTACAACGCTGACCCCATTGCTCGCAACCTGGGCCTCGAAAACATCCTCACCCCGGAAGAAGAAGTCTTCTATCGCCAGATTCAGCCCATGCGCGATGCGGCGGGCAGTGTGGTTTGTGCAGGAACTTCTTTTGTCGTTCGTCGGACTGCTTTGGAGGCCACGGGAGGCTTTGTCACTGAATCCCTCAGCGAAGATTATTTCACAGCGATTAATCTGGCCTCCCAGGGCTACAAGGTAATTTATCTGGAAGAGAAACTGAGTGCAGGCCTTGCTGCAGAAAGCATCGCGGCCCAAGCCACCCAGCGATTGCGCTGGGCTCAGGGAACGCTCCAGGCCTTCTTCATTCGCACGAACCCGTTGACGATTAAAGGGTTGACTCCCATTCAGCGGTTGGGACATTTAGAGGGCATTCTCCACTGGTTTACGGCCTTGGCTCGGGCTTATTTTCTGCTGATGCCTCTGACTTACTCCTTTTTGGGGGTTATTCCCCTGCGGGCCAATGCCCAGGAGTTGATGTATTTCTTCCTGCCCTATTACCTGATTCAAATTACGGTGTTTGCTTGGTTGAATCACCGTTCGCGATCGGCCCTGCTTTCCGATGTTTACTCTCTAGTTTTGGTGTTTCCCCTGGCCCTGACGGTGATTACCTCGCTGCTCAATCCTTTTTCCAAGGGCTTTACCGTGACGCCTAAAGGGACCGCTAGCGATCGCTTCACGTTCAACTGGCGTTTAGCCTGGCCTTTGCTCATCCTGTTTGGTCTCACCGCCCTAAGCCTTTGGCAAAATATAGCCCAATGCCTCATGGCTGAAAATTGGTCAGGCCATTTCAAAGGGTTAGGCCTAGGCTGGGTGTGGAGCTTCTACAACCTAATGATGGTAGGCATTGCCCTGCTCGTGATGCTGGACGTACCCCGCACCGATGCCAATGCCTGGTTTGATCTGCGCCGCATTGGCAAGCTGGAATTCACCGGAGCGGACGGCAGCCGCCAGGAGCATTGGGGGGTGACCACGATGATGTCTGAAGCGGGTGCCCAACTAGAACTCACCCAAGCTGATGGTTTAGCCCAAAGCTTATTGCAAGGGCCTGTTCAGCTCACCATTGCTGAAGCGGGGTTGGAGCTGCCTGGAAAGCTTGTGGCAGTGTTGCCGCCGGAGACGAGCGAACGCCAGTTTCCTCAAGTGCAAGTGCAATTTTCAGCGCTGAGCCTGGAGCAAGAGCGGCGCTTAGTAGAGCTCCTATTTTGCCGACCGGGCCAATGGAAGCGCTGGAACTCGCCAGGGGAATTGCGCTCTATCTTGTTGCTGTTTAAGGTGCTGTTGCAACCCAAATTCCTCACTCGCAACACCAAAGTCAAGGCCATTAAGCTAGCCCAGGGATAACGTCTAAAAATGTCAGCAGATCATCCCCTGTATTTAGATTGTGCTTAAATCGACCCCAAGCTTGACCTTTCTTCTCTTGCTTAGGGATGAGATATTCCCACTGCTGCGAGCCCCTGAGGCACCTAAATCAAATCAAGCTACTTTTAGGAACCAGCTCCTCTGCACGACCAAGGTGCTCCTCTTTGAAGTAGGGATTTTGGGGAGTCATCGGTTCCCAATTGAGCAAAATGGTTCTGGCTCCAGCGTAATCTGCTGACCTAACGAAGTTTGCGGCTGGAGAAACCGTTCCAGAAGTACCAATGGCGATGAATAAATCGCAATCTCGAAGTGCTTGCTTGGCTCTCCATTCAGCTTCGACTGAGATCATCTCGCTGAACAAGACTAAGTCAGGGCGCAGTACAGACCTACAGACGGGGCAGAAGGGCAGCGATTTGTCATGGGGCTCAAGATCTGGGTAGGACTCCAGGGAGCATTCAGGATTGCTGCATCGAGTGCGTTTGGCCGTACCGTGGAGCTCGACGACATTGCAACTACCTGCTTGTTGATGTAGCCCATCTACGTTTTGGGTGATGAGCGTGAATTGCTGCCCGGCTAACAGTTGCTTCTCAAACTGTGCAAGAGCGATGTGAGCTGGATTGGGTTGGGCAAGCCTGAGCTGCCGTCTTAAACCGCCATACAGTGTCCAGATTGCTGCTGGGTGGGTCTTCAGACTCGAGGCATCTGAATGGGCTTGGAGATCAATTTCTTCCTGGAGCCCTCCTTCACCTCGAAACGGACGAATACCAGATGCCACTGAGATTCCAGCACCTGTTAAGACAACAATCTTACGGTATTGAGCAAAGGAGAAAGTTCTAGAGCTCGGCGCTTCTTCAAGCATAGAGAATCAAAGTCGGATGGCTAGGTAATCGCTAAGTATTAGAGTACCCAAGCTAGAATCTCAGCTGTGTCTGCACCGTCTATCAACGAAGGATAGAGAGAGGGCAGTGGGAGCATGTCACCTTATGAGAAGAATAATAGTTCGTTGAGATAAGCAGTGCGATGTGCGAGAACTTGAGGTACATTTTTGGCCTCCCACTGAGCTCCCGAGATTTTGACCCGACGACTAATTTGCTTAATAGCTGACTC
>CALLAT010000169.1 GCA_938002085.1 uncultured Pseudanabaenaceae cyanobacterium | reverse complement strand
TGGGTTCGACCTCATTGGGGACAGGGCGGAAAGCGCACACCAGCTATGGCCATGGGATTCATCACAAGACCTATCGCGATTGCCGAATTACTTTTGAGTAGGAGCTTTAAGAGCTTCACTCTTTAACTGGACAGTGCCCTGGTGGCCGGAATGCAGGCCATGCGATCGCAACTCAAGGCCCAACAACAGGAAATCGCTGAGTTGAAGCAGGCCCTAGGCCATGAGCAACCCAGTCAGCACTGATGTTCGAACAACTCGCTCGTCCAAGTTAAAGCCCCCAACAAAAGTAGACGCGAGTTGCGCTTGGCTTTGTTGGGGGTAGCTGATTCACACGAACTTTCTGATTGCCCTAACCGAGCAGAAGCCGACCGGCTCAAGTCAGTCAACAAGCGGCTTAGACCCAATCCGATTCAATAATCCCTGAGTATCACCCGTTGAACCGTAGGGACCAGCCGCCGTTCATCCTCCAAGGATTTAGAGAACAGCCATTAGGATTGGCTCCTAAACAGCAATGAAGTCAGTCGCAACTAGATTGAAGACTCCATCGAGTACCGCCAATTCACTGCCATTAGCATCAATGTAGGTCTTGCCATCAAAGATGCTAGTAGTGACATTGCCACCTGCACCAAAGCTCAAGCCTGACTCCAGACCAAACACGTCCTCAACCTGGTCAAAGTCAACAATGATGTTGATGCCGCTCAGTCCATCTTGGAGGACAAAGGTGTCAGAGCCACTGCCGCCGATTAGCTCATCGATGCCAGCTCCACCACGCAGGGTATCGCTGCCCGCATCACCACGCAGGGTATCGTTGCCATCCCCACCCACGAGGAGGTCAATCCCAGCTCCACCACGAAGTAGATCATCGCCTGCGCCGCCTAGGAGGTCATCCCCCCCATTACCGCCGTACAGCTCGTCGTTGCCAGCTTCACCTTCCAGGATGTCAAAGCCTACACCACCGTAGAGGAAGTCGTTGCCAGTACCGCCGTAGAGGAAGTCATTGCCGGTTTCGCCAAAGAGGAGATCGATGTCGCCTCCCCCGATTAACGTGTCAACGCCCTTGCCACCATAGAGGGTATCAATGTCATCTCCCCCGTCGAGGTAGTCAATGCCATTACCGCCGACCAAAATATCTTGGCCTGCACCACCAAAGAGCGTATCTTCATCGTCGCCACCATCGAGGTAGTCGATGCCGTCGTTGCCTTTGAGGATGTCTGCTCCGGCCCCACCGAAGACATCATCGCCACCATCGCCACCTTCTAATAGGTCTTGACCGGCACCGCCCTTGAGAATGTCTGCCCCTTCGCCACCAAAGATGGTGTCATCGCCATCACCTCCCTCGAGGTAATCATTACCAGCCCCCCCGAACAGGAAGTCGAAGCCAGCGCCGCCGAACAGCTTGTCGTCACCGTCGCCGCCATAGAGCTCATCGTTGCCAGTGCCGCCGTCGAGGAAGTCGATGCCATCACCACCATCGAGGATGTCACCATCTGCCCCACCGTAGAGGTCGTCGTTACCATTGCCACCGTAAAGCTCATCAAATCCTGCTAGACCTAGGAGGATATCGTCGCCATTGCCACCTGCGAGGATGTCGTCGCCGATGGTGCCAAATAACACTTGATTACTCATTTGTAGAAACCCATTGACTCAATTGCAGTTCGCATACTTAAGTCAGGCTTGCCTGACCAAATAGATGGGGTATTTCGTATGCCAGCCAGAACTTAGTGGTTTCTTCGGATGCTTTTGAAAAAGGAAAAGAGATTGATAGAGTCTTTGTAAAGCCAGCCATATTTATGCGGACAAATTCTTCCTAGGAAATTTTTTTGAATGGGTGGCTATAAGGCCTTCAAAAAAGATTTTCAGAGAAATTGGAGGCTATGATTTTTTTCTGGAAGAGCTTTATTGATTGTTCTTTTACACAATAAAATCTCTATTTTCGACTCCGTGAGCTGTTTTTCGCGGATGCATTTAGCGTTTTTCTAGGGGGTATTGTTGGGCGTTGGCAGCGGACCATTCCCACATGGAGCCTGCGTAGTTTTGGGCGTTGTAGCCCAGCTCTACGAGCACTGCTGTCAGCCATCCTGAGCGAATGCCTCCAGTGCAGTAGGCCACTATCGTTTGTTCTGGGGTAATACCCAGGTCGCTGAGGCGATCGCGAATCTCTTCGTCCGGCAATAAATAACCTTGTTCATCCAGCAGCTGGGAGAAATGCAGATTCACCGCCCCAGGCAAATGTCCCCCCCGCGATTCACCGTAGGGCGTGGCCCCAGCAAACTCTCTGGGCTCCCGCGTGTCCACCAGGACTAGATTAGGGGCTTGATTCGCGATCGCCTCGCGCAAAGCCTCCTGGCTGATTTGCCAGGTTTCTTGAGATTGGGGGACAAAATTGCCGAGGGCCGGAGCCGCTGACTCTGCTTTGCCGGGAGAGAGCCCTGCGACTTTCAAGGCCTTGTAGCCTCCATCGACGAAAACGGCCTGCTGATGTCCCAGAGAGCGGAGCATCCAGACAATGCGGCCTTCCTCCCCCCAGCCCTGGCTTGGGTTACCAAAGACAATGACCGGGCGATCGCCATCAATGCCTACCTCCTGGAGTCGCTGGCCCAGCTCTGCTTGATCTTGGAGCAAATTGCCTCGATGGGGATCCTGGGGCTCGGAGAACTGCTGCCAGGTAACTGCGATCGCCCCTTCAAGGCTGTTTGCACTGAGGGGATGGCTCAGCGGGCTGGGACCTCGAGCATCTAGCAGGGTGGCTTGGGGGAGTAGCGATCGGGCCTCTTGGGCCGTGATGACCCACTGCGTCGCAAAATCAATGGAGGCTGGAGAAGCCACAAGACTGGCTGAGGCCTGGGTTGGAGAGAGTTGAGGGTTCGTTGCGGTGTCGTTACAGCCTGCAAGCAAGATAGGGACCAGCAACAGAACAAGCCACTGTTTCTGGGGGAGTAAGTCCAGGCGGGGAAAAGAGGCTAAAACGCTGAACGGGAGAAAAAACGGCATGACTTCGGTGGGGATTAGGACTCAAAAGGTTCAGGAGCAGGAAAAAGATACATCCCGAAACCTGTGCGCCATGAACAGGGGAGACGGGTCTTAATCGTGGAATTTGCTCCTTTCAGACCATCGCTCTCCCGCTGGAAAGCAGAGGATTTGCGCTCCCAGTGTCAGTTTTAATGGATAATTAGCATCGATTTAATTAGACGCAGTTTGTACATTCCACAATAGGAGTCAACTCATGGGTTGGACCAAAGCGCTTTCAGAATCTGAATTACCCGCTGGCGCTCGCCAGGTAGTGGAGCTAGAAGGCCATAAGGTGCTTCTGCTTAACAATGACGGCAAGATCCATGCCGTGGCCAATAGCTGCCCCCACATGAAGCTGCCAATGAAAAAAGGCAAGGTAACGGAAGATGGTTTGATTGTTTGCCCATTCCACCGCAGTGCCTTTGACTTGGCCACGGGACAGCCCAAGGAATGGACACCTTTCCCTCCCGTTGTCGGCAACCTCCTCGGTAAAATCAAGGGCGAAACACCTCTGCCAGTCTTTTCGACCCGTGTAGAGAACGGCGACATCATGGTTGATGTCGTATAATGCGACTTTCCTGCCAAGCCAAAAGCAGTTCGAAAATAGCCTTTTTACGGCGTTATTTACCTTGAATTAATTTTGGCTTAGCCAACTTAAATTGGTGTAGTTGTAGATTCAAGTCTTTAGCCTCAGTATGTCTCTTTTGAAAGGGAAATGCTGAGGCTTTGTTATGAGTGTTTCTTCTCTGGGAGCGGAATACAGCCGTTGTCTACTGTAGGCAAGTATCAGAACGAATGGATGTCTGGCCTGGGTCTTAAATAGTTGTGAGGCATGGGTCTGACTCATTTTTTGGAAAAGCTCTTTAGAAACTCAACGCTCCATGGATGCTTCTGTTAACTCACGTCCATCTCTATACCAACAGTGCTATGCCCGCTTAATGAAGCAGCCTTTGTTGGGCATGGCAATTGTCCTACCAAGTTGTTTTTTGAGTGGTGCTTTGATGGCTGCGTTTAAGGCACCTCACCTGTTGTGGCTGATGGCCTGCGGTGTGTTGCTCTATTTGGTTTGGTCTACGACAGAGGCCATCTTCCTCGCGAATCTCTGGTTGATGGGGATTTTTGCAGTTGTGGTGGGGTTGCGCCCTTGGCCTGCGGCTTGGGAGTCTTTTTCGGCTTGGAGTGATCCTCGACTCTGGGCGTTAACGCTGCTGGGGCTATGGTTTTCCCAAACGCTGCTGTTGTTCCTTGTGGCCTTTACAGCCAAGGGCTGGCAAATGCGTTCCCAGCGAAGATTTAAGCGTTGGTGTATGGCCATGTTGAGCTGTTTTTCGTTGAGTATTGGGTTTTGGTCACAGCTTTAAAGCCACCTAAGAACCTACAGAAACCTGAGTTCGACGGCTCGCAAAAGCACTGGCGAAGCAAGCTAGGAATAAATTCCCAGCCTAAGAGCGAAAGCCCACTTTAGTGGGCTGCAACCCTCGCAGGTGGGCTGTTCAGTCCGTTTTAAAGGACTTGAGCTTTGAGCCGTGAACTTTAGCTCACGGCGGCAGAGCCAAGCCAGCCTTAAATTTGTCGAACTCAGGTTACAGAAAGCTAGGGAGATTGCTCTGTCCTGCGGGAAACATTAAACCAGTGACGGGGCAATAAGTGACGGGGCAATAGTTGTTACAACACTGCGAAACGAAAATGCTTTGGGTTTATTGAACCTAGTCATCCTGTTCGCGCTTGCTACGCAAACTTTCTACGGAATCGCCATCGACGGGAGCATCCAGTGGTTCAAAATTCTTCATTTAGCTTGGGTAACGACGAATCGACCCCCCTGGATCGCGGGACGCGGCAGCGTGATCCTAATTTTTTCATGTCTCGCTTGGCTCCCTCGACCCTCGCTGCGTTGGATGAGACTCAGCAGGCAGATGTGCGCGCTGTGATTGCGGAGGCCTTGCCTCAACCCCAGCCAAAGATTGTTGATATTCGCTTCGTGATCAATCTAATTTTTGATCGCTATTACGTGGTGTTGTTTATGGGCAAGGATTTGCGGCGCAAGACCCGTAATCGTCCTACTTGGCTAACCCGTTTGAGTAATTTGGCAGTGGCGCTGTTGTTGCTGTTGAGTATGAATCTCTTTATTAGTCTGACCCTGGGCATGGTGATGTACTTGGTTAAGTCAGCTGTGGGGGTTGATCTGTTTCCAGGCCATTTGAGCGATCGCGTTCAGTCTCTCTAGAAATGCTGTGAGCATTAACGAAACGGCTGGGCAAGCGGATCGCCAATAAAGATGCCTTGCCCCGGCCAGGCCACACTTTTCCAATAGGCTTCGATGAGGGTGTCGCCTTGGAGGTAATGGCCCATGGCGATCGCAGGATGGGGAAATTTATTGGGAAAGTTGCAGGGTTCAACCACAGTGCCGTAGCTACCTGTGGCTCCGGCTTCGAGCCAGCGGAGGCTACTCATCTGGCCGCTGTCCGTGAGCATGCCGCCATAGGACGTGAGGTGATCGGCCATGGCCCCAGGACGAAAGTGGTTGGTTTTGAGGTGTTCCACTCGCTGGGTGCCGGTGAAGTAGAACATGACGTCGGAGCGATCGCGTAGGGCGTCACTTGTCACGGTTTTAAGGGCAATGCGCTTCCGAAAGGGGAGAGAGCCTAGGAGCGGGTTGAGCTGGGGATAGAGTGGGGCGCGGACGTTGCGTTGGCGATCGCTGGTGGAGAGCAGATAGGCGGTGCCGGGTTTGCGCTGTTGATGGGCGAGGGCACCGCGATTGATGAGGGCTGTGGCGTGATGGAACTGGGTGGCGGCGATCGCCATGGTGAGTCTTAAGCCATAGTCCTGGGGCTTGCCGCCCACCGCATTGAAGTAGGGATTGGGAGCTGTGGCTTCACAGCCTTGGGCGCAGTGGGCTTCGTCAAAGCCAAAGCTGAAGGCGCTGGTGATGGACATGCAGTCCACCCGGTAGGGCTGGGCCCAGGTCAGGGCATAGGCCTGGATGTGGGCTGGAGTTTGGCGATCTACGTCTTGCTTGAGTTGCTCGAAGGTGAGGCGGGAGAGACTAACGTGGTGGCGAGGGAAGGCAATTTCGATGCGATTTTGGACGGGGATGTTGCGACGCTTTTGGTAATAGTCCGCGATGGCAATGCTGAGAGGATCATCGGTGTTGACGATGATGGCCAGTTCATTGCGGGAGAGGGGCTGATGGTTTGCAGGTTGATGGGGGTTTTGGCAACCACTCAGCAATAGCGCAATCGAGGCTAGTAGGCTGCTCAGCAGCGTTGGAGGCAGTCCATTGAGAGAACCAGAGTTCCAGGGGATTGGCGGCTCCGAGGGGCAGGATTGGGTGGACCGCTGGGAAACCATGATCTAAAGCCTGGAAGGAGTACTGGGAAATCTTGCCCAGGGGAGGAGCCCATTTTATCCCAAGCCCAGCGATGGCAGGCGTTAGACTAGAGCTGTTGCGGCTTCTTGGCGCTGCAATTTTATTTTGGGAAGCTGCAATTGCGACGCAAGCTTCCAAAGGAATCGCAATGGCGAATGATCTGTACCAGCGAAAGCAAAGCCTCTTCGACCGTTGGGCTGGCTTTTATGACTTGACCCTGACCTCGGTGTTTTACCAGGCCGTCCACCGGCGATTGCTGGATTCGATTCAGTTGCCTGCTCAACCCTATGTCTTGGATTTGGGCTGTGGCACGGGTAAGCTGCTCAACCGTTTGGCTGACCATCAAAAGGATTTAACGGGCCTGGGCATCGACCTTTCGCCAGATATGATTGCCCAGGCCCAGGGGGCTAATCAAGTTCCAGAGCGCATTCAATATCACGTTGGGAATGCGGTGGCATTATCCCTGGAGGATCAGCATTTTGATGCGGTGTTTAACACCATCACCTTTCTCCACTACCCTGAACCTGAGCAGGTCTTGGCCGAGGTGCGACGAGTGCTTAAGCCAGGCGGGCGCTATTACCTGGCCGACTTTGCACCGCGCTGGGCCAACGGGCCGGAAGTCTTAGCCCAGGGCATGAGTCCCATTCGTTTCTATAGCCCAGCAGTGCGGGAGCAGATGGCGATGCAGGCTGGCTTAGCTGTGGTGGACCATACCTGGCTGTTGGGACCGGTATTGTTAACAGCCTTTCAAGCCACAGAAAGCTGAAGTCAATGAACACTTGCTTCGCTCGCGGCTGGCGTGGAAATTGTCTTCAGACGTTTGCTCCATTGAATCGATGGCTTTTCAACCAGATAGTAGATCGCAGTTGCCAGTATGAGCCCGAATCCGATACAGCCCAGTAACTGGAGAATCTCTACCCCCACTGTGGTGGCTGGGGTCTTCATCCAGAACGCAGAAAAAACGCTCATCGCGACAAGATGAGTCAGGTAGAGGCTATAGGAAATCTGGCCTAAAAATTGAAAGGACTTGTGGCCCAGCCAAGTTGACAGTTTGTTGCCCTGGGCGGCTGCGAGTATAAAACTGCTGGTCGCTGCGGCTGCGATCGCAAATTGAGGAGTGATCGGTGCTGTGGCAATGACCAATCCCCCATAGCCATACCCCACTGCTGGATGGCATCGCTTTTGCCAAGACCAGTAAGCATAGACCCCAAGTAAAAAGCTAAAATGCCAGCTAATAAAGATAGGTCGATAGAAGGGAAGGCCGAGTTTGTAGCCATTGTAGAGCAGACAAATTAATGTCCAACCTCCAAAGACCCAGACTGTCGCTGCAGTGATCGAGAACCGCTTTTGGAGCCATTGGGAGAGCCCCAATAGCAAAATAAAACTGAGATAAAATTGCACCTCTAAACAAATCGTCCAATAGGGCTCGCTGTAATGCTCAAAGCCCGCTAGCTCTTGGAGATAAAGCAAATGAGTCAGCAACTGTAGCAGCGACTGAGACGTAGCTGGAATCGGAAAGGACTGCCACCCCAGGTAAGTTCGGTAGCCTTCAATCGCGAAAAACAGAAAAATTGCCGTGTAGTAAGGCGGCGTTAGCCGAACCAGGCGCCGTTGACAAAACTGCTTGAAGCTATGCCAGGAGACCGTTGTATTTCTCAGGGAATGGGCGATAACAAAGCCGCTGAGAACGAAAAATCCTAAGACGCTGTACTGGCCCCATTCAAAGAAGATGCGATTAAATGATTTGGGTAAAGCTGCTGTGAGATTGGGAATAAATTGGCTAGCTTCAATATGAAATATAAATATCCAGATTGCAGCGATGCCCCGAAGCCCATCCAACAGCACAAAATGTGGGCTGGGCTCTGATTTAGCGCTGCTGGATGCGACGGTCGAAGACATGGCAGGGAGAAGAAAGGGATGATGCTGAGCTCGAATCATACCTAGGCTTCCCTGCCAATGGAACTCATTGTTAGATTTTACGTTGGGCAGAAAGATTTGGATTCCTGGGAAAGAGCCCTTACAGTGCAGGAAATTGATCGTTTCCTGCACTGAGAATCTGTCCTAAGCCCCTGCGACTAACTTTGATGGGGGATGACATCGCGGTAGGGAGACAGGGAGGGCGGGGTTTGAGGTTGGGTCCAGCAGATGATTTGGCTCATCAACTTCGGGGCTAGGCGATCGCACATCACTGCCATATGGCTTTGCCAGCCCACCAGAATTTCACGATTGCCCCGCTTTACGCCGGTCATCATCGCCTTGGCGACTTGTTCTGGCCGAGTGGCTTGGACCCAGCGAAAGGGCGTCATCTCTTTCACCATGTCTGTTTTGGTTAAGGAGGGCATGAGATTTGTCACCTTGACATTGTGGGGGGCAAGCTCGCCTCGCAGGGCCTGGGTGAAGCCGATAATGGCGTGTTTTGTAGCGGAGTAGGTTGCCATGGATGGTGCTGCAACTTTGCCCATCAGGCTGGAAACATTGACGATATGGCCTTGTTTGCGCTGAACCATTTGGCGAGCGACTAGGCGAGTAATGGTGTACATACCCAGGAGATTGGTCATGAGTTCGGTTTCCACTTGTTGTAGGCGCGACTCAATAAATTGCCGCTGGTAGGCCACGCCTGCGCAGTTGACGAGTAGATCAATGGGGGGATGGTGCCGTAGGGCTTTGACCAGGCTGGCATGGACGGTTCTGGGCTGGGTTAAGTCTAGGGGCAGGATGGAAACCTGGATGCCTAGCTGTTCCAAGTCTGTGGCGACCCGCTGGAGTCGCTGGGGATCTCGGGCGACTAGAAGCAGGGTGTGAATGTTTTGCTGGGCAAGGGAGAAGGCGATCGCTTTGCCAATTCCCCGAGAAGCACCAGTAATCAGAGCTGTTTTTCCATGAAAATCCATGGGGATACCTCGTAATCTCGACAGAGTGTTCGCCAGAATTGCAATTGTTTTAATTTCTAAATCCACTCGAATCTGAAACTCTCAAGCCTTGTTTAAATCAGCTTCAGAATTGACATAAGGGTATGCCTAACAAATTGCAGAGTGGTCTAGAAATCAGAATGCAACTTGGGTCATTAGAGCCATGAAGCAGTCTTCTAGCGCGATAGTTTCTGCGCAATGAAGGGCTTCAATAAATGTGATCTTGCAAAGGCCTTTTTGCAGGGCTTCTATGGCCTAAATTGCAAATAAAAGAGGCTTGAGCTTAAGGAAGGCAATCAAAGAAAGAACAACAATGCCATTCCGTCGCTCTTTACAAACGGTAACACTCAGATCTTGGCGTTAGGTGACTGATTACGAAATGCAATGGCTTTCCCCATGTTCCCTGGGGATCTATAGAAAAGATTAATCACCCATGTGATGCCTTAGCAGCTTATTCGTAAGGGTAGATACCAAATGGATTTCAGATGTATTTCTAATTACATTTTGAACTGAACACTCGAATTTCCCCAATCAATCCAGCTGACCTTCTCGTTTGAAACCTTAGGGAATAGACACGCCTCAAGAGACCGTTTGAATGTCATGAATTTGCCATGGAGAATTTGGGTTGTGATGAATAAGCCTCGATAAATTCAAGCCTGCTCTCTGAGGGCAACAGCTTGGGCAAGGGGAGACCTACTGAGTGGGAGACAGGCCTACATCTAATTTGGCTAAGACTCCCTGGCGATTATTGGGAACCCTAAGCCAAGTTACTGGCACTGAGCGGAGGAAAATCCCATGCCGAATGGTTTCTTTATGGCGAGCAGCCTGTTGAGCGCGATCGCCTGTGTGAGCTTAGCGGGCTTTGGCGCGATGGGGTTCATCGCAAAATCTGATGACTGTTTGGACAAACCCACGGCCTGTATTGGTCAATCCGTTGTGCGCAGCCGTAGCGCTGTGACCGATGTGGTGAGCAATTGGGAATAGGGTTTGAGCCATGGCAGGTTGCCCTGAGGGCTCTCCTTAGACCCTGATATTTTCGTTTATCAGGAGCTTGGAGCGCATTTACCTTGGAAATGAAGAAATGTAATGCGAGAATAGATTAACGGTAGCGGAGCCATTAGCGTGAATGCAGCGGAGCAGGCCACGAGCCTAGAACTCACAACCAAGATTGCTTCGGTTGTCACGCTGTTTAAAGCGCAGTTCCCCATGGTGCGCACAGACCTCAAGCCCTGGGCAAATGACGCGGATACGCGTTCGATGATGGATCCCGATTCCATTGATATTGGCTTTCATTTGCCGGGCTGGAATCCCAAGTACGAATGTCGCAGCATGTTGGTGCAGATGCGTTTCTTCTCGGAAGGAGAGACGTCACGTCTGATTGGGTTAGAGGTGCTGGGCTTTAGCTATAACGGCGAACAGTGGCGATTGTCCACGGTGGGGGATTGGCCGGTGCGGGGCGAGAAGCGACCTGCTGATGAGAAATTGGATTTGCTGAAGACCTTTTGTCGCCAGGTGTACGAGCTATTCAATACTCCCAAAGATTAAATGTCGCTGTGGTGGGCATGTCAGAACCATATCCGGCTCACGCATAGGTGCAGGCGCGGACATGGCGATGCCATGTCCCTACAAGAATTTGCCCCAAACCTCTGTTGATCCTTCAGAATGGGATTTTACGGAAAGGCTAGGGACAAAACGCACATGATGGCTCAGTGGCGCAGCAGAATGGCTGCAATCCCTAAGATTCCCCCAGAGGACTCCATTGCCTTTCGGGTCTTAGTTCAGAGTCTGGTGACGATTGGCATTGTGGCGACGGATATTGCTGCTGCTGATGTCACAGATCGCCTCAATCTCATCTGGTGGGCGGTGCCCCTCAGCATTATTGGCGCGGGGCTGAGCTACCTGCGTCGCCGTAAACGCAACATCGGCATTAAGTTCGGCATTGCCATTGGCATGTTGATTGCCATGGGCTATTTCTTTGTCAATCTGCTGAGCCGCAGTAATGACACGCGCCTAGTTTTGGTGGAGCTGTTGATTCAGCTCCAGGTGCTGCACAGCTTTGACTTGCCCCGGCGCAAGGATCTGGGCTATTCGATGATGATCGGTCTGATTTTGATTAGCGTGTCAGCCACGCTGAGTCAGACGTTGGTGTTTGGGCCGTTTTTATTTTTGTTCTTGGCGATCGCCCTTCCTGTACTCATCCTCGATTACAGCTCTCGTATTGGTATCAAGCCAGAGCCAGGCCAGCGAGGGCTCAATGTTTTCAAGCTAGCCCCCGATCTATCCCCCAAGCGATTGCTGATCGTTTTAGTGGCTGTGACGACTTTGGGGCTGAGTGTGTTTGCGATGTTGCCCCGTCTGCCGGGCTATCAGCTACGAACTTTTCCGGTTTCTGCCCCAGTTGATGTCCAAGGGAAGTTTGATAATCGGCAGGTGTTTAACCCCGGTTATGTGACGGATTCTGATGCGGAAGGCGGTGAAGGCGGAGGTGATCCCAATGAAGTGGGTCGAGGGAATAGCCCTGAACGGGGTCCCGGTGAAGCCGATGAGGAGTATTACTACGGTTTTAATACCGTGATGAATCAGAACCTGCGGGGGGAGCTGACGCCGAAGTTGGTGATGCGGGTGCGCTCCCAGGTAGAGGGCTTTTGGCGAGTGATGGCCTTTGATAAATACACGGGCCAGGGCTGGGAGGTGAGCCAGAATGAGGAGACGAATACGCTTTATCGCTCACCTTGGAGCTATCGTTTCCTAGTTCCGACTAGCTTTTTCCAGACCCGCAAGCGGGAGGTGATTCAAACGTTCACGATGGTTTCAGATTTACCAAATCTGATTCCGGCAATGCATGAGCCTAGGGAGCTCTACTTCCCGACGGAAGAGGTGGCGTTGGATTTGGAAGGGGGATTGCGATCGCCGGTGCCGCTTACAGATGGCACGACTTATACAGTGGTGTCGCAGGTGCCCTATCGCGATCGCACTGCCCTTGCCGCCGCCGGGAAAGATTATCCCCAAACCCTTGGCCGCTATCTAGAGGTGCCAGTCGAGCTCAAGCCATTGCTGCAAGCCAAAGCTCAAGAGCTAATGGCCCAGGCTTCAAGCGAACTCACATCCCCCTACGAGCAGACACTGTATCTAACTCAGGCCCTAAAACAGCGCTATCAAATCCAGCCAAACCTGCCCTTCTTTGGCGAAGACGAAGATTTAGTTCTGGCCTTTTTGGATAAAAATAACGGTGGCTATCCGGACCATTTCTCCACCACTCTAACCATGATGCTGCGCAGCATAGGCATTCCAGCGCGGCTGACGGTGGGCTTTGGGCCAGGGGAGTTTAATGCCTTTACGGGGCTGTATTTGGTCAAGAATAGCGATGCCTATGCCTTGACGGAGGCTTACTTCCCCGACCAGGGCTGGTATATGTTTGACCCGATTCCGGGCCATCCGCTGTATCCGCCTTCGGTGGAGGAGAGTGCGCTGTTTGGCACGGTGAAGAAGCTGTGGCAGTGGGTGGCGGGCTGGTTGCCGTCGCCGTTGCGCAATGGCTTGAATGCGGTGTTTGCATTTGTAGCAATGGTTCTGGCGCAGACGATTGGGCGGTTGCTGGGGCTGCTGAGTCGCGATGTGGTGGGGCTGTTTGCGGGGCTAGTGATTTTGACGGGCTTAGCGTTTCTGGCTTGGCTGGGTCGGGGCTGGTGGAAGGCTTGGCGGCGGCAGCGCTGGTTGGCAAAGCAACCTGGCATGGAGCGGGCCTATCAGCAGATGCTGGCCTGTATGGCGGAGCAGGGGGTGATGAAGGAGGCATCGCAGACGCCGTTTGAATATGCGGCGGCGGTGCGGGAGCATTGTGCGGCGGATCCGGCGATGTGGGCGCAGGGGATTACGCGGGCCTATGTGGATTGGCGTTATGGCGATGTGGAGCCAGATTTGGCTGAGGTGGAGCAGCAGCGGGAGATGCTGGAGCGGTATTTTCGGCAGGTGAAGCGTTTGAAACGTTCTGGTGAAAAGG
Source organism: uncultured Pseudanabaenaceae cyanobacterium (assembly GCA_938002085.1). Taxonomy (GTDB): domain Bacteria; phylum Cyanobacteriota; class Cyanobacteriia; order PCC-9006; family JAAUQQ01; genus JAAUQQ01. Next base: position 2,367 of record CALLAT010000169.1, on the reverse strand, counting down.
CTTCAGCTAGATAATTTAATGAATACGGAACAATGCCATCGGAAGGCGATCGCCCTCATCTCCGCTGCTCCCTCAAGAGCAGCAATGCTTGAGCTAATTTCCTGGCTCGACCTAGAAATCACCCAGCCTGGAACTTGGGAGGCCGCTTCATTCCCCAATCAGCTTCTAGCTCGCTGCGTCATTGCTCTAGGCCACTTCATCAACCCTCAGCTCGGCAACTTAGCCTCCATCAGCAAGACACTCCAAGCTGCGGAAACCTACGTTCTCAATCCCCAAGACTGGTCCTATAGCCAATACCAAAACGCTGCTACAAACTCCTATCCCTTTGGCCCTGGCGATGGTTGCTTCCACCTTGCTGAGACCGGTTATAACGGTTGCGAACCTGGCAGTGGCTGCCGCAGTGGCTCGGGCTGTCTGCTAAGTCATCAATTTGATGCGGCTGAAGTGATGGTTGTTATTGCAGACGAATTGATGCCCTGGCTTGAGGGCGATCGCGATCCTGTTGTGGAGAGAACGACTGCACCATAGTTGTTCTATCAGCTGCTCTTGCCGCCAGTTTTGAAGACTCACTTTAATCTAGGCCGCCAGTAGACAGTGTCCGCTTAAGAGGTGATATCTTCCTAAAACGATGACAAAGATGGCTCTTGGGAGCATGACTTTTGGGAAATTCTAGAATTCTGGTCACACAAGAGCTATAAACTTCTATCACTCTTCAACAAGATTGTTCTAACCAATATGCCCAGTGAGTATTAGGCTCTTTAACAGGTTTCCAAATTGACGAATCTTTGGCAACCAATACATCAGCAATACGAGGAAAAGCTTCTGTTTGGCTTGGAAGCATTTCATACGCAACCGGATAGTCCCATTCATCAATAGACAGCAAGTGTTTGAAGCCTGGTGGTATAAATTTTCTGATTTCAGCCTGCGAGGCAAGCAAGCTCTCTTTATACTTTTCAGCCAACGCAACGGATACCCAAAAGCCATAATCGCTACGAGCGTCAAAGTTAGTGTTGATAAATAAGCTTGTTGGATCAATCTCTTGACCTCGAATTTGAATACTTAGGATTTTATTAGCATCCTCTTCATAATCAAACTCTATATATCCAGGACCAAAAGCTCGGAAATCATCAAACCCCTGCCTACCGACAACACCTGTGCCCACAATTTCAACCATAGCTGTAAGACCTTCAGCGGAAGGCCACCACACGATTGAATTGAACAATAGAAGCCATTTGTCAGCGCTGCAATAAGCTGACAAACGCGATGAGATATAGTCAATATTCATATTGCTACCAAACGAGGGCATTTCGAGCCTCTCGGATGACTTATCGAGAAAACTTAAAATCGACTCTTTGTTGTACATCGTTCTTAAAAAATTGGGCTGGAGTTAACGAAACGAAGAAGAGTTAAGGCTTTACAATGAGTAGTCTTTCATTCTATGGTTCGAGCCGTCTGCGAAGCTATCAATTTGATGCTGCTGAGGTGATCGCTGTTATTGCAGATGAAGTGATGCCCTGGCTTGAGGGCGATCGCGAGCTTAGAGAAGACAGAGTAACAACACCGTCGTGATTCTAGTCATCTAAAAATGGCTCGCAACTCAATATAAAACCTGGCAGGACCTCTTCTCCAGACAATTCTGCTGGCAAGCTGATAACCTCTTTTGCCTGCCCTTGGCGATAAATCTCCACTTCTTGGTCCTGAGGATTAAACATCCAGCCCAAGCGAACGCCGCTATCCATATACTCCTGCATCTTCTCCCGCAGCGTATCCAGATTGTCCGTGCGAGACCTCAACTCAATGACAAAATCCGGCGCAATGGGCGGAAACTTCTGCCGCTGCTCCGGTGTAAGGGCTTGCCAACGCGATAGCTCAACCCAGGCAGCATCGGGAGAACGATCGCCTCCACCCGGTAGCTTGAACAGTGTCGAAGAGCTAAAGGCACGACCCAGCCTGGACTGTTTATTCCACCAATACAGTTCACCGCCTAAACCCAACTCTCGATTGCCGCTATCTCCACCAACTGGGGACGTGAGAATCACGACTCCTTGGGCATTACGTTCAATATTGAGATCAGGGTTATTGTGGCAAAGGCTGTAGAACTGCTCGTCCGTGAGCTTAGTCGGATGGAAATCAAGCTGAATGGGCTGGGATAGCGCGTACATGAGCCTCGCCTTCACCAAGGAGCTGAGGAATACTAGATCGCTTCTCCTGCGACCTACAGCGCAATTGTAAGGTGATATCCGACAAAGACTATCCCAGAGGATGGCAGCAATGAAGAAGAATGGAGGAGAGCATGTGGGATGAGGTGACCGGTCAATGTCAGAGCCCTGTACAGCAGAGTTGAGTCTCTCCCAAATCGAGGATCTT
>CALLAT010000168.1 GCA_938002085.1 uncultured Pseudanabaenaceae cyanobacterium | reverse complement strand
CAGCTTGCGCTCTAGCTTAAGAATTTGCCCTGACTGCAATGCCTTAGCTTTCTCCGTTAGGTCCAGCCAGGGCTGAAGCTGCCCCCGCTGAAACGTCCGGCTCATCACCACATAAATCGAAGTTTGATCGCCGCCAATACCCGCCGACTCCACCCGGTCCCAGGCATCACTCTTCAACTCATCCGTCACCATCCAAGCATCACCTTGCCACTGCAATTGACGCACAAACTTAAATGGCGCAGAATCCTTGCCGGTAATCAACATCTTCTGCAAGAGCTTCCGCACCTGATTGGGATAGAAACGCCCCACCGTCAACATCACCACTCGCAAAATCATCAGATTCAACGGCGTCATTTGCTTCTGCTTCGCCCAGCCCAGAGCACCCTGAATGACAATGCTGTCGTCTTCTAGCTTGAGGTTATACTCCTCCACCAAGTGACCCACAGCATTCTTGAGCTTGCCACCCTGCTTCAGTTGTAGAGAAAACTGCGTATCCGATTGCACCAGCTTGCCATCGCGGAACAGCTTAAACACACCGCCCTTATTTAGCGCCATATACAGCTCCGTCGTGCCGCGCCGATCAACCAGCAGCTTGGCCTCGGGTAGCCAAACCCGGCCCTGGGGGCGAGGCTGGCGGGGCGGACGAGCCGCAACAAAGTCCTGCCAGGTCAGCAGGTAGTTCCAGGTGTGGTGACCCACAATGTGGTCATCGGTGTAGCAGGGGCCGCAATCGTTGGCCAAGCTTTTCAAGAAGCCATCGTTAACTTGCAGCGCCTCCGGTAGCCAGCGCCCCACGAGTTCAAAGCCATGGGGGAAGAAGTTGTAGGTGTTTCGGCTGCCATATTCACCACCGTAGCTGCCATCGGGGTGAACAAACTGCGCAGCGAGCTTCACCGCCTTTGTCAGGGCAACTTTCACGCGGGGGTCAGGCCGAATTTCATAGATCCGAGCGAGACATGACACCGTTAGGGAGTGGTAGCCGGGGTCGCAGCCCTCATATTCCTGGAACCAGCCCTCGGGGTTTTGCCAAGACAGCACCCGGTCTAGGCGAGACTTCCGCGCCTCCACCCACTGCTCCGTCTGAAGCAAGTCGCCCAGTAGCTCCAAGCACAAAACAATTAGCGCCTGATGATTAGTTAACTGGCCGCTCTCATTGTGGTGGGCCAGCCAGTTGGCTCGTAGCTCGAAGAACTCCAGAGCAGTCTGGTTCTCCAAGCCCAGCAGGCGATAAGCTTCGATGCAAGCCAGGAGTGAGAATGCTGCTGCCCCACCCGCCCGCTCAAAGGGAAAGTAGTCATCGCAGGAGCCGTCTTTGTGGGCGCTCTGGGCAGCGTAGAGAATGCCTGCCTCAACCCAGTTGCGAATGGATTCTTGCTGGTAGTAGGGGTTGTCCGGCAAGTCCAGGCTGTGGACCAGGGCTAGGGGCCAGACAAATTCCTGGGACATCCCGCTGGGGAAGTCGATGATCTTGTATTGCCAGAAGTTGCGATCGAAGCAGCCAAATGTCGGGCTATGGGGGTTGCGATCCAACAGGGTCAGCAGCTTCGGAACTTGTGCCAAGGCGGCACGGGCAAATAGATCGCGACTCATGGACGTCCAAAACAAAGGTAGGGACAGATCAATGTGACCTGTCCCTACCAATCAACCATGTTCGGGCTGGGGTATCAATCCTCAGCTCCCCTCAGTGGCGGTTTAGACCATGCCGCCGCGCAGCATAATCGCCATTTCCGACTTCTTGAGAGAGGCTTCTAGCGCAGTCTCTTCGGTAATGCGGCCTTCTTCAAAGAGCTTGAAGATGGATTGGTTGCGGGTGTTCATGCCGTAGAAGGCACCATCTTTGAGCTGAGCTTCAATTTCGTCGGTCTCATCGCGGTGGATGAAGTCGCGAATGGTGTCGTTGTTGATCAGAACCTCGCTGATGACGCAGCGTTTGCCATCGGTGGTGGGCAACAGGGACTGGGCAATAATTGCAGCTAAGGTCTCGGCCATTTCCTTGCGAACGGAGTCTCGCTCGTCCGGCTCAAACAGATCGAGGATGCGCTCTAGGGTTTTGACTGCGCTGTTGGTGTGCAGGGTTCCGAAAACCAAGTGGCCAGTTTGGGCCGCTTTCATGGCCGTTGAGAGAGTTTCGCGATCGCGCATCTCACCAATCAGAATCACATCGGGGTCTTCCCGCAACGCCGCCTTCAGCGCCCGGTTAAATTGCTGCGTATGGATGCCCACCTCTCGCTGACTCACCACCGACTTATTGTCTTCCCCATGGACAAATTCAATCGGGTCTTCAATGGTGACGATGTGCTTCGGCATGGTGCTGTTGATTTCGTTCACCATGGCCGCCAATGTGGTGGACTTACCTGAGCCCGTAGGCCCTGTCACCAGCACTAGGCCCTGGTTCATGAAACAGATATCGCGGAAGATTTCGGGGAAACCGAGGTTACCCAGCACAGGCGGCGTTAGGGGAATCAAACGCAGCACCATGGAGGGGCCTTTGATTGACATAAAGAGGTTGACGCGTACCCGCACAAAGTCGTACTGGGCGGCACCGTCGTAATCAAGCGTCTCGTCGAAGCGAGCGATGTCCTCATCGGACAGGATTTCCTTCAGCCAACTACGGAATGACGCTTCATCCGTAGCGGGGTATTCCGTAGTCGCGATCACGCCCTGGCTGCGGAAACGGGGAGAGCGGCCCACGCCAATGTGAACGTCTGAATAGTCGCTGTCATGGGCTTGGCGCACGAGCTGGGCCAAGGTGGGATGGCCCGTGGTGAGCTTGGCTTCAACCTGGGGGGCAGCAGCAGTAACCATAGAACCGGCTCCATTAGAAGAATTGTGGGCAGAAGCATCGCTGGGGCCGGTGCTGCCGTCGCGGCCAATCACGGGCAAGGTTAGGGGGGCAGAATCTGAGGCGATGTGGATTTTGACTTCCTGGGTGCCGGGCTGCTTAAACGCCAAGTCAACTTTCCATTTGCCATCTTTGCCAACTCGCGATGCCGCAACCACCGGGTTATCGGCAATGGAAATGAGCACGCTTTCGCCAGCCCGTTTGGGCTCGACAGTGCCACCGATGGTGCAACGTTCTAGAACACGTAGGGGAGTTTTTGGCGTTTGGGTCAGGGTAATCATGGAGAGCTAAACCAGCGTAGATGGCACGACGAGTGATGTAGTAAAGGGCCAGGATGTGGCAATGAAAACGGAACCTAAACCATGCCTCGGCGGGAGAAGCGGATAGGTCAGTATGACAAGTAGGCGATCGCTCCTGGATAAAATTTAGCGATGATTTAAGAAGACTCTCAGATTTTTTGATACAAGTCTGTGATTTGTTGCAAAAACTGAAATTAGCGATGTGATTTTCTCTAACTGCGGAATAGCAGCTTCTACTCTTGAATCACGAACCATAACCCCATCCAGACTCCATCTGTCTGTAGGCCTGCGTTGTAGGCAATTCAGCCAGAATTCAAAGATGTCTATGGATTGACCATAGTAAGCAACAGAATTTTCGACCCCAGGGCCGTAAACCTCAACATCTGTTGGGTCGCCCGTAGCCTCAGGGTATTTTGACCATAGGTGTTAGCCGTTCTATCCCAGCCCTTATGACTTCCCCCATTTTTGCTCGTCCCTCAATTCTCCCCAGTGGACGTCTGGGCATGGCCCTGGCTCTCGGTCTATTACTCGGTGCTTGTGGCGGATCTTCGAGTAGTGGTGACGAAGGCTACACCGGCGCTGGTTTTGAAGTCAAAATGTTGGTGGGCAGCGCGTTACATGATTTTTGCGACCAGGCTGCGGAACAGTTAAATGCAACCAGCCCTACAACTGCGAATGGCGATCGCTTCACCCTCACCTGCGAAGCCAAGGGCAGTGGCGATGTGGTTGAGCAGGTATCGACCCTTGCCCAACAGCTCCAAAGTGGCACCGTCAGTGCGGATGCTCCAGAATTTCCCACCTTGATTTCTGTGGATGGTGAAATCTACCAGGACCAGTTGATTCAGCGAGTCGAACAGCTTTTCCCTGGGCAAAACTACATTCCCCCTATTACGGACGCTCCCCTCATTGCCAATAGCCCCATGGTCTTTATGACCACGGAGGAATTGGCTGAAGGTCTGAGCCAAACTGAGAAGCCCTTTGAAACGCTAGTCACAGCAAACACCCACCAGGACCTTAACGCCGCCAGCCCCGCCCTGCCGATCCACTACGTCCACACCGCACCGACCCGCTCCAACTCCGGTCTGCAAACCCTCACAGCCCAGTTTGCGGCGGTATCGAGCAAGCGCCCCGAGGAGTTGACCCCGGCAGATATTCAGGCTAACCAGGACAAGGTCTCGCAAATCCAAAGCAAGATCACGCGCTACGGCACCTCCACCAGCTCCCTGGCAAAATCCATGGTGGAAAACGGCCCTTTCTGGGCTTCCATGGGCTCGGTTTATGAATCTTCTGTGATTACGGCCAATAGCAACGCCCAGCCAGGAAGCACTAAGTACGTTGCGGTTTATCCCCAGGCGACGTTCACTTCGAATATGCGAGGTATTTTGCCCAATGCGCCTTGGGTCAGCAGCCAAGAGAAGGAAGCGGCGGAGCAGGTGTTGGACTATTTGAGATCGCCCCAAGCGCAGGCGATCGCCACTAACCTCGGCCTCCGTCCTGGTGCCGCAGGCGTAGACCTTGGTCCCAAGTTCAGCCCAGCTTTCGGCGTGGACCCCAACGCCAGCTACGACTCCTACCGCATCCCTAAGCCAGAGGTGGTCACGGCCATGCTCCAAGCCTGGTCCCTAGAGGCCAAAAGGCCCTCCCAAGTGGTGGTGGTCGTCGATAGCTCCGGCTCCATGCGTGGGGAGAAGATGGCTGCTGTGCAAAACACGCTCAAGACCTATGTGGATAGCCTGGGGCCAAAGGACCAAATTGCTTTAATCGACTTTGATGGCGAAGTCCGGGAGCCGGTCTTGGTCACGGGTGATGCAGCCGGGCAGTCTGCTGGTCTCCAATTCATCGGCAATCTCCAAGCCGATGGCGACACCCGCCTCTACGATGCAGCGCTCAAAGCCCGCAACTGGCTCCAGGAAAATCCCAAGCCCGAAGCGATTAATGCGGTGCTGGTGCTGACGGATGGCAATGACTCTGGCTCCAGCATTAGTCTGGCGGACTTGGAAGGACAGTTGCAAACCAGCGGCTTTGGCAGTGACGATCGCATTGCCTTTTTCACGGTGGGTTATGGCGGGGATGGCGATTACAATGCCGGGGCTTTGGAACAAATTGCCCAGCTCAATGGGGGCTATTTCAAAAAAGGCGACCCGGCGACGATTTCCCAGCTGATGGCTGATTTACAACTGGAGTTCTAGACAGGGATGGTTTTGAACTAATGCCCATCGCCGCCCAGTAGACCGTAAGCGCGGGTTTAGCGACAAAGGTCGTCGCCCCCTAAAAATATCCCAATCAAAACCCGCCCCTCTTGCCTCTTATCTCTACAGCAGTGGCTTTTGTTTTATGGTTTATGCTTGGGTGCCTCTTGCCCGGACCGGGCAGATTTTTCTGGGGCTTTGGTTTGGGCCAGGTCGGTTTCGCTGGGGCTTGGGGCTAAGCCGGGCGGGTTTCGTTTTTGAGTTGGGGTGCTTCGGGAGAAATGGGGGCTGAACCCGCCCCTACGGTAGTTGGATGTTATTGCGCGATCGCACAAATCACGGCATAAACAATGGCTTTGAAATTGACTAATCCACTTCACTATCCGCTGGCTGTGCTGGCGGGCGGGGTTGTGTTGGTGCTGGGCGTTAGGCTAGTCCGCTTGCCAAGCCTGGTGGCAGTGCCTGTGGCGATGGCAACGTCCGTTGGCGCTGCGGCTCTACGCAAGCAGGGGGATTCAACGGCGACGATTGCGTTGGAAGATCCCAAGCTGGAGGCGGAAATTAAGGCGCTGTACAACAAGGGGCAAAGCCTGGCGGAGCAGGCTGTGGCGCTGCGAGATGAGGCCACGGAGCGACTGACTGGGGCAGCCCAGATGGAGCTGATGGGGGCGGTGCAATATGCCTGCGATCGCACCCAGGAACTGCCCACCAAAATCCAGCAACTCGGCCAGCGCCTGGGCGGGGGCAAGTCTCTGCTTTCCGCCGAAGACCTGACCCAACAAATCAAAGAGGCCAAGACTAAGCGAAATAAAAGCTCCGGGGCTGCTAAAGCCCAATGGCAAACACTGATTGATAGCCTGGAGCGCAACCTAAATCTGGCCAAAGAAGGAGAAGACGCCCGACAAGCCCAGGTGGTCAGCCTATCAACGCTGATTTCCAATGCAGCCGGAACGCTCCAGCAGTTGCAGAACAAACTGCGCACAGCGGACCTAAGCAGCACCAGCGAGACCACCGAGCTGAGAGCCCTCAGCGATGAGTTCAGCAGCTTCCAGGAAAATGTTGAATTGCTGGTGGCCTAAACCCCATACATAGAGCTGAAGCAGTCAGAGAAAACAACGAACAACCAATGTCTTCAAAATCCACGCGAACCCTCATTTCTCTTGGCATTGCAGCAGCCTCCCTGGCGATCGCCTTTGCCCCCGCTCCTGGCGGCAACTCAAGCATCACCGTCGTAGCAGGCAGCGAACTCCAAGAGCCCCTCATGCTTCTGGAGAAAAGCTTTGAGCGAGCCAACCCCAATGTGGCAGTGGAGCTGAAGTTCCAAGGCTCCCAAGACATGGTCAACCGCTACGTGGACGACAAAAACGACTTTGAACCCACCATCCTGATGCCCGCCAATGGTGAGTTGCTAAACGAACTGTCTAGCCGCTGGCAGGCTCAGAAGCAGAATGAAGCCTTCTACGGCAGTCCCCAAGCCATCGCTAAAACCCAGCTCGTAGCGATCGCTTGGCCCCAGCGGGGAAAAGTTCTCTTCCCCAGCGGACAATTCAACTGGGAGCGCCTTGGAGAAGCTGTTGAGGCCAAGACCTGGGACAAACTCGGCGGCGAGGCCAACTGGGGCAGCTTCGACTTCCTCACCACCGACCCCACCCGATCCAACTCCGGCCAGCTCACTCTCAGCCTCTGGGCCCAGGCCGAGACGAATAACAGTAGCATCAGCAACAGCCTCTTCAACCAGGGCGAAGTTCAGCAGCTGTTCAGCAGCATCAAACAATCCGTCTACCAGCCCCCTCGCTCAACGGATATCCTGCTGCAAGAATTCATCGCTCGCGGTCCCAACGATGCCGATGTGGCCACGGTCTACGAAAGCATTGCCCTGCATCGCTGGGAGCAATCTGCCCAGGGCAGCCGCGAGCCTTACCAAATCTATTACCTCTCCCCAACCATTGAGACCCAGGCCACTGCTGCCGTAGTGAAGCGCGATGTGGATCGCCGCGAAGCCGAGGCCGCCCAGAAATTCCTGAACTACCTAACCGAAGTCCAGCAGCAGAAAGTCTTTATTCAGCATGGCTTTCGCCCTATCGACAACAGCATCAACCTAGCCACTGTGACCGATAGTCCCTGGGGAGAAGACATTCCTGGAGCTGCGATCTCCCCTGCCAACCAAGCCCAAAGCGCACCCTCCGAAGACAGCATTCGCGAGCTCGTTCGCACCTGGCAGCGAGCCCAGTAGCAAACCTCACCTCAGTCTCAAGCAATCACCATGACCCAGTTCAGCCCCAACTAACAACCGCTCACAACTTTTGTATGAGCAACTGTTATCCCAGATCAAGTTCTGAGTTCGACAGCTGTGCAAAGCCTCCACCTAGTGCCAGAAGATAAATCTCCTGGCTCAGAGCGCCCCGGCACAAACGGGCTGAAGTCCATGTCGGTTAGCAAATTAATCTATTTTTACAGGTTTGAGCTCTTCTATGAAAGCTCAATCTCCCAGCACTAGGCCAAAAGCAAAAACCGCCATCTATCAAGTACTACTGCTCAACAGCCCTTCAAACACCATGGCACGAGCCAACTCCTCCTCGACGCCATCGGACAGCAAATGCCCCTGGGCATAGGTGCAGTTAAGCGACTTAAGGCGACTTAGTTGCTCACTCAACTCAATTCCTTCTGCTACGGTCTCAAGCCCCAAGCTCTGAGCCAACGCAACGATACTGCGAATAATTTCCTCATTCTTACGACTACTCTGCATTTGAGAGACGAAGGATCGGTCGATCTTGATTCCATGAACCGGCAGGCGATGGAGATAACTCAAGGAAGAATAGCCCGTCCCAAAATCATCTAGGCTCAATCTCACGCCCAATCCCCGCAAGGCATGGAGATTTTCTTCCAAAATAGGAGACTCATCAATAATGGTCTCCTCCAGAATCTCCAACGTCAGGCGACGGGGCTGAAGCTCATATCGGTCGAGCAAGCCTCGAACAAAAGGTACTAAATCTGGCTGGGCCAAACTCAGCCGAGACAGATTGACATGAATTCCTAAGGGATGATCGTCGTCCAAGTCAAGCTGCCATTGGGCTAGGGTCTGACAAGCCTGGACCATGACCCAACGGTCAATATCGACTAACTTGCCAATATTCTCAGCCTCCGGCAAGAAATCCTGGGGCCACAGCAGACCGCGCTGGGGATGTTGCCAACGAACCAAGGCCTCAAAGGCTTGGGGGACAGTCGTCCCTCCTTCATCATTCAGGGAGAAAATAGGCTGATAGTGGAGACGAAGCTCACCCTTGGGAATGGCTTGGCGTAGGTCCATTTCCAAGTTGACTCGAGCGATCGCCGCCCGTTGCATCTCTTCACCAAACACCACCACAGCGTCACTGCCCCGCTGCTTAGCCTGATACATGGCAATATCTGCCTGAGTCAGTAGCTGGCTAAAGTTCAGCCCTCGGACCTCCGCCTTCACCGGCGCAATGCCCAAACTCGCCCCAATCAAAATGCTTTTGCCTTTGATGTAGAAAGGCTGACGCAAACGCTGAAGCATTCGCTGGGCGACCGTCCTCGCATCTTCCAGAGAACGAGGGTGGAGCAAGATCGCAAACTCATCTCCCCCCAAGCGCGCCAGCAAATCCTGCTGGCGCAAACAATCCCTCAAACAACGACCCACCTCAATCAGCAAAGAATCCCCAAAGTCATGGCCCAGACTGTCATTGACATCCTTAAAACCATTGAGGTCGAGGTAAATCAACGCGAGGTCTTCGCGACGATTCACATCCGCCAAGATGCCATCACCCACCGCATACATTTGGCGACGATTCGCTAGGCCCGTGAGCATATCCGCATAGGCCAAGCGATGGATCTCTTGATTGCGATCGCGGCGACTACATTCGCTTCGCCACAACAGCCAAACCATACTGCCAGCCACACCACTCAAAGCCAGCATGACCCCCAGACTGGCTTGAACCTGCTTGTAAGTGCCATTAGCCTGCATTAGCTCGGGTAGCATTGCAGAAATCCCGATCACCCAAGTCTGCTCTGCGGGCGTCCCAGGGAACACCTTCATCGGCGTCCAAGCCGCAACTTCACGCCCAGCATCCTGAGTAAAAACTTCCCACCAAGGGGTCGCCGCCAAGGCTTTGTCAGGCTCCCAAATATACCAGCCCACTCCCTCCTCGACAGCCATGACCGCAGCAGTCATGTCTTCATAGTGAGAAGCGCCCTTGTGACGCTGTATGGCAAAGATCTCCGCCATGTTCTTGTCACGATAAGCTGCAGGGAAATCTGCACTGCGATCAAACACAACATGGGTTGGCGCATAGATCCAAGCGTCGCCTAGCTCACCCACCCCCAGCGGTACAACAAAATTTTCTAAAAGTTCTTGCTCAATCTCTACCAAAGAAGCTGCAGGATCTTGCTCTAACTGCTGCTCTACGAAAAGGCTTGCAGAACGAGCCGCCCCTCTCACAACTTCCAGCTGGGCCTGCTGGTAAATCACGACTGTATTGTTTTCCAGCACCTTACTTTCTTCGACCAAGCTGTACCAACCCAGAGCCATTAAGCTAATGGGCGCTAAAGCCACGAAGGGAAAACGAGCCTTTTGAAGGTAGCGCTGGAGGTGCCGTTTAAATTGCAAGGGTCACAGCCTTCGGAATAAGCGGCAAAGTTGCTCAAACACAACGCCGATTGCTTCTACACATCGGAGGAGGTGTGCACGAAATGCCAATGACAACAGGGACACAGTCAACCAACTCTTTCGTTTGCAGAGCAGCAACAGCGAAGTCTTTCAACTTGGACATACTTTAGGTGCAAATGGCAGCATTTCAAAATGCCTTCACCCCCCACCCCGCAAGGATTTACTTCTCCTCAAGCAAAACAAAATTGCCCTAAGAAAGATGTAGCAAGTGCTTCATTGACTGAGTGTCAAGATTCAAATCTATGCATTTTTTTAAGAGGGGTTAGACCCCCCACAGGCTGTTCAACCTCTAAAAGCAGTCATTTCCACCGCAAACAGCAGGATGACGGAGCATCAGCCAGAAAATCCAGCTTATCTATGATCTCTGAGCGACTTACGAGTGATTCAGAGTCAACAGACAGACTCCAGCCTAAATAGCATGGTCTAGCTTGAAACCTCCGAATCCCTTGCCTCAAACCAGAGGACAATCTCAAACATTTGCAGCGCCACTCGGTATCTCCTGCAAGGAAATAGCAGCGGCCTCTAGGGCCACGAGGCGAGAATCTGTCTGATGGCTGGTGGGCAGCAGTTCCATCACTCGCAAGCGCTGGAGACGGCGGCGGATTCGCCCCGTTGCACCCACCAGAAAGACCTCGCGCTTTTTGGAACGGGCTTCTTTGACCATGGTTTCGATCGCCAAGGAAGCCGTCACCCCCAAGAGCGGTACATCACTCACATCCAGAATCAGCACGTCATAGTCTTTGACGATGGCCATGCGGCGAGAAATGGCCTTGGCCGCGCCAAAGCTCATGGGACCGCCCAGGCGAAACAGCATGATGCGGCCATGGGCATCACCGAGCAGTTCTCGCTCGCGATCGCTCAACAGCTCATCATCCGCCGGGTCAGTCACCGCCCGGACCTGCTCCATCTGCAACTCCGTCAGGCTTTGCAGGGTCAGCACATTGGCTACGAACATGCCCACGCCCACGGCCAAAACCAGATTGACAAAGGCCGTCAAAAACATGACCCCGTACATAATCCCCGTGGCTCTCCAGGAAATGCGATGGGCTCGCAGCAAAAACCCCCAGTCGATAATATCGACCCCCACCTTGATTAAGATGCCAGCCAGCACCGTTAAGGGAATCGCCGAGGTTAACCCGCCAGCCCCTAGGGTGATCACGAGCAAAACGACGGCATGGAACATGCCAGACAGACGAGTCTTACCGCCCGCCTGGGAGTTAATCACGGTGCGCATGGTGGCCCCTGCTCCGGGCAAACCGCCCATGGCCCCAGAAATACAGTTGCCAATGCCCTGACCAATCAGCTCGCGGTCAGAGTCATGTTGGGTGCGAGTAATATTATCGGCAACAAGAGAGGTCAAGAGCGAATCAATCGCCCCTAGGGTGCCTAACATAATGCCGTAACTCAAGAGCGGCTTGACATCCTCCCAGCCCACTTTGGGAAACTGAGGCGTGGGCAGGCCCGAAGGGATCTCACCAATGCGAGGCAAGCTCTCCGTACCAGGCAGGCTTTGGGAAACAAGCGTGCAAATGACAAGCGCTAGGAGTGGGGCAGGCACAATGCGATTCAGACGAGCCGGGGAGCAAAAAACAATGAACAGGGTCAAAATCCCTAGGCCCAGCGCTGCAAGATTCGTCTGGGGGATGAGTCCTGGCAAAGCCTGAAGCGTTTCCCAAACGGTGCCCTTAAAATCCAGGCCCAACAGGGGGACCAGCTGAGGCACAATAATCAGCACTCCAATGCCGGACATAAAGCCCGAAATCACGGTGTAAGGAATCAAGGTGATGTACTTGCCCAGGCGCAAGACACCACACAAAATTTGAAATAGCCCCGCCAGGATGACCACGGCAAAGGCCAAGGCCACTGCTCGTAATGGCTCATCGGGATGGAGCGCCACTAGCCCCGCCAAGACCGTATTCGCCATGAAGGCTGCCATGGGGCCCGTGGGGCCGGAAACTTGAGAGGGGGTACCCCCAAAGAAAGCCGCAAAAAAGCCAACAAAAATAGCGCCATAAAGACCGGCGATCGCTCCCCCTTCCAAACCGGAGGAAACACCAAACGCCAATGCCAGGGGGAGGGCGACCACTGCCGCCGTTAAACCACCAAAAAAGTCTCCCCGCAGATGACGCGAATCGAAGCCTTGGACCAACTGCATAGGGTTCTCCAGAGAAACGATCTGGTTCCAGGACTTCGGGGATTTACCGAAAGGGGGGACCAAATCTGACCATTGCAAAATCAGCGGTTAAACCGACTCCGAACAGAGATGAAACGGCAGGGTATAAGCATCGACTCCTTGCCATTCAGGGTTGCAGTGTAACCGATGAATTTCCTCTGAGCTGATCCCTTTAGAATTCGATTGTTTTCCCAGTATTTGGGTTTTCCAGCGTCTTATACCGCCTTGGCTATGACGGCATAGAAGGGATCACCGCCAGGCAAGCCAAACATTTGAAAAATGGCACTGGCTCCACCGGTTTTGGACTGCACTTCGGGCTCACTAAAACCCGGCGTTTGGGCAAAGTATTGCTTGACCAACTCCACCCGCTCCGCTTCGGAGCCATCTCGCCAAGCCGCGATCGCCTTTTGATAGAACATGCGATTGGAAAAGCTAAAGATTGCGATCCCGCCGGGCTTGAGAATCCGTCGCACCTCGGCAAAGACCAGTTCGGGCTGCTGCAAGTACTGCACCGACACGGTATTCAGCACTGCATCGAAGCTGCTGTCTGCCAAGGGCAGCTTGGGATCTTCATTTAGATTTTGAACAAAGTAATGATCCAACCGCTTGTTGCGAGCTAACTCCTCGGCATTCATGCCATGGCCCTCCACATGGTCAAAGGTCATCTCTGAGGGAAGGTGGGATACCCAGCTACTCATCAGGTCGAGGATGCGGCTGTTGGGAGAGAGATGAGCGCTATACAGCTCCGTTAATTGTGCAATGAAGCCCTCGTCCACATGGGTGACAAAACGGGGCGCATCATAGAACAGCAGATCATTGCTGGGATCAAGCTTGTTGCGCTGGGTGGCATCGAGGAGCATGGCGGGGGGAGAGCAGAAAATGGGGTCTGGTTTCCCAGTTTAATCAGATTTTTAGCGCTGAGCAGCGCTGGGCGATGTAATCAAGACAAAGACCCAAGGAATGGGAATGAAGAAGACCCAAAACCCCCCTAGGGACAAGCGATGCCATGTCCACAGTCGCGTTAGATGCCCAACGGTTTCATCTCATCCTCGTTTCTACAGCCCAACAGTCGGCTCAAATTTAATTTATCCAGAGCAAAGTTCATATCGTTAATTTTCTGTAACAAGCCCCGCTCCAAACCCTAATTTCCCGATTTTTAGACAGAGAGCTTGTTGTTCTATTTGTTAGGTTCAAATCAATTCCCAGCCACTGAGACAACGATGAAGCGTTTCGTACTGCTCCTGCTCTTCCTATGCGGTATAGGTTGGGCACTTTTTAATTTCCATGGTTTAGAAAGTCAGGGCGAATTCAGCTCAATTGTTTTAGATTTTAGAGAGGATATTAGTGAAAGTCAGCTGGAGCAGAATCTAGCCAGTCTCAGCAATGACTTCCAGCTGACCCCTCGCTACAACAGTGAATTCTCCCAGGAGGATCACCTCATCGTTGTCGAGGGGGAGCAGTCAATGCTCAAGGCCCTCCGGGGCTCAGCGCTGAGCAAGGCTACGGAATACATCGAACCCAACTACAACTACAAGGCCTCCTTCGCACCCAACGACCCGGACTTCAGTCGCCAGTGGAACCTCCAGAGCATCGGCATGACCGAAGCTTGGCAGACCAGTCGCGGCAAGGGCGTCACCGTCGCCGTGATTGATACCGGCGTGAGTCGCGTCTCAGACCTCAAGCAAACCAAGTTGGTTGCTGGCTACGACTTCGTCAACGATCGCCGGGATGCCAGCGATGACCATGGCCATGGCACCCACGTCGCAGGCACCGTCGCCCAATCCACCAATAACAGCCATGGCGTTGCAGGCATTGCCTACGAAGCCAAAATCATGCCTCTCAAGGTTTTGGCTGCCAGTGGCGGTGGCACCACCTCTGATATTGCCGAGGCGATTCGGTTTGCTGCGGACCACAATGCCGATGTGATCAATATGAGTCTGGGTGGCGGTGGCTTTAGTGAAGCCATGGACGAGGCGATCGCCTACGCCCACCGCAAAGGCGTAACCATCGTTGCCGCTGCCGGTAACGCCGGTCGCAATGCTTCTGAATTCCCCGGTCGCTACAACCATGTCATTTCTGTTTCTGCGACGGGACCGGATGGGCAAAAAGCAGGCTATTCCAACTATGGTGCCGGGGTGGATATTTCTGCACCGGGGGGAGCAATTGTTAGCTCTAGCGATCGCACCACGGGCATTTTGCAAAACACCGTGGATGCCAAGACCGGCAAGTCCATCTTCGAATATTTCCAAGGCACCAGCATGGCCTCGCCCCATGTGGCAGGTGTGGCAGCGCTGATTCGCGCCCAAGGCATCCAGAACCCGGACCAAATCGAACGCATTTTGACCCAGTCCGCCACCCCTGTGGACAAAGATCCCCTGAATCACTTCGGGGCCGGGAAACTCAATGCAGCCACCGCCATGTCCATGGCAGCCAACAAGGACGCCACCCAGAGCCTGGGTCTGAATAGCAGTTTTATTTCTCGCCGCTGGTGGTTCAATCCCAGAGCAATGCAGCTACTCCCCAAGCTTCTAATGCTGGGTCTGGCCTGGGTGCTGTCCACAACGGTGCGGGATGGCCTGCCTCGCCGCTGGAGCTGGAGCCTTTTTGTGGGCGTCGTGCTGGGAAGCTGCGGCCTGTTCTTTTTCAAGGGGCTGTACTTTGCCGATTGTCCCCAATGGCCGCTGCGCCTGATTGGCAGCTCTATTGCGGAATGGGGCACGATTTTCCGAGGCGGTTTTGCCTTAAGCCCCATTACAGCTAGCGCTCTAGTGCCATTCCTCTTTATGGCCGCAATGCTGGGCCATCCCAGTGGTAAGTGGTTTGCGGTGGGTAGCGGCCTGGGTATGACCGGAGCGCTGACGGTCTATGGATTGTTCATGCCAAATTTGATTTGGTTTGGCTCCAATCCCATTTCGCGGATTTATCTGCTGGTCAATGCGGTGCTTTGTTACGCGTTGGTTCGGCTGGCAACGCGGGCGGAATAGACTGGGTCTGACCTTTGACCAACTCTAAGAGACTGGCCATGGCGATGCCATGGCCCTACGGTGCATCACATTTTTCTGACATAGAGCATCTCCCCCATGGCAATCCAAACCCTCGAAGGCAAGCTGGAGCGTAAGCCCTTTGGCCCTAATACCTGGGCCTTAATTACGGCAGATGAAACCTATGAACTGCTGGAGCCAGACTCCAAGCTTCAACAAGAAGGAAAGCAGGCGAAAGTCACGGGGCAGGTTCGTGGCGATGTCATGACGATCGCCATGATTGGCCCTGTCTTCGAGGTCAGTAGCTTCGAGATCTTGGATTAAGCAGGCTACGGCTTAATCCAAACTCTTCCGCAACCAAGCCTCTGTCCGCTCGCCCATGGCCTCCAGGGAGTACTTGGCTTCCGCCTGGGCACGACAGGTGGCTCGATCTATTTTGTCTAACTGGGCGATCGCACCCACCAGTCCCTCCACCGAATCTGGCTCAACCAAATAGCCCGTGACCCCATGCTCAATAATTTCCAGCGGTCCCCCGCGCCCATAGGAAACCACTGGTACGCCACAGGCCAAGGCTTCAATCGCGACATTGCCAAAGGCCTCCACCCACTTCGGCGTCATCACCAGGCCCTGGCAAAGTCCTAGTTGCTTCTGCAAGTCTTCTGTCGAGAGGAAACCGCAATAGTCCAAAGGAGCATTGGGAAAACGCTGCTGAATCTCCGCCCAGTAGTCGGGATGCTCCATTGCACCCCAGATTTTTAGCGGGGTTTGGGTTTTAGCTGTCGCAGCCACCGCATCCTCCAATCCTTTTTCGGGCGCAATGCGGCCCACCCAGCCCAGTTGTGCTTGGGCGGCGGGCTGAAACTGGTAGCGCGAGAGGTCAAAGCCATTGGCGAGAATGGTGCAGCGCTGGGGGAAATTGGCGATCGCCCCAAACGTGCCTGCTTGGATGCCACTATGTACAGCAATGCTGTGGGGAAACTGCTCCAGGGTCTGAGCAATCATGCCATCCATAGCATCCGTCAGCGAGCCCATACTAATCAGATGAACGACGGGCGTTTTAAAAAAAGACGTGAGAAACAGCGGCAACCAGTCATAGGCAAAATTGACAACGATATCGTAGTCATCCTGCCTCTGCCTCGCATGCTCCCAGAGGTTAGCAATCACGGCATCGGCAGGCATTTCCACCGTCGCAGCTCGTCCCTGGGTTTGAGCCGTGGCCTGAAGTTGCCCAGGCACCTGAATAATATCAATGCCTTTACTAATAGATTTCACCGGAGCTAAGGTCTGCACTAGATGTCCCCGCAACTGAAGGGCCTTTGCCAAGTTCAGGAGCGTCAGTTCTACACCACCGCCCATGCCACTGCCCAAAGGGCCTACCGAAGTGGAGACAAACAGGATCTTCAGAGCTGGGTTAGCAGGCGCGACTGAGGGCATGGAGCTGACAAGAATGGGGCTTTGGCCGAAACACTCGACCAGTTTCCATTGTTCCATGGTGAAGGAGGACTCGACGAACCTTGCTGGGGCGGATGATGAACTGCGCGAAACAGAGTCACCCAAGCCATCGTCCATCACCTAGATTGCGAAATGTAAGGGCATCATCTGAACATCGATGTCATGAAATTTCACCCCCTTCAGCTGATAGACAAACGAAGGAGCCGACCCACACCCATCCACTCAAGACAGTGCCATAAACACAGATATGGGGGGAAATTTAATGCAGTAAGCCCACTTATTTTATCCGGAACTTTGGTTAAAACATCACGTAATCATGCTCTGCTTCAGTACCAGCACCTCAGGAAATAATCCTCACAGAAGAAATAAAGAGAAACATTATTTACATCAGGTCAGAGTTTATCTTAACGACCTTCAATTTTCAGGAGACCTGATTCTCAAAAACTTCCAGCTGTTAAGGCCATAGACAACTCACGAATCAGGAGAGCCCCTCCTCTTCAGCCACAAGACGAAACATCGCTTAAAAGAGCCCCAGCCTTACTCAAGGGCTATCACGAGGCAAGTTCATAAAGCAGCTTGTCTCGGCCAAACCTTCAGCCCTCGTCTATAAGATTTCCCGCAACTCACCTGAGTATATTTCCTCGCATCACAATTCAAAGACACGGGTAAAACGGCCGAATTAGACTCTCATAAACCAGACAACATCAACCGAGATGAAGATACATTCCCAGTATCAAAAAGTCTATTCATCGACTTAAAAAACTAGTGTAAGCAGCCAAAGACAATCCCTAGGAGCAATTGATATATATAGAATTAATAGCTTCTTCCGCGTTTTCTCGCGTGGCCAGTCGCTGATTCCATTGGGTGTTAGTCCTCGCAGCAGTTATGCCATCGGTCACTGCTGCGATCGCATTGTTGTCTAGTTATGGCCAGGCCTGTTCGGTCGCTCAGCCTGTACGTAAGCCATCTGAGTTTGAAAAGAGGCGATAGGTCCTATCCCATCCCTCTCTTTTCTGAAGAGACCCAAAAAAGCCAAGGCTGAAAGCCTAAGTTTTTGCGTTCGGTTCCTTGGATCCTTTCGGGGTAAGGATTAGGGAAAGAGGTCGACTGCTTAGCCGTCCCACTCAGGTAAAGCCAGCTCTAGACACAATCGAAATCATTAGTGAAGTGCCCCTCCTAGAGAGCTTTCCCCATGGCTTCCCCAATCATTAACGAACCGCTCGACCCAACGTCCGCTTCCTTTGAAATTGAGGGCGATCTAACCGGCAATCTGCTTTCCCAGACCACTAGCAGTGAGACCACAGCCTTCGTTGGGAATCGCGTTTTCAGCGACCTCAACGGCAATGGTATTCAAGACGATGGAGACCTAGGAATAGATGGCGTCACCGTCACATTATTCGGTGCCGGTAGTGACCGGACCTTCGGCACAGCAGATGATATTCAGCGCACCGGTACAACAGCCAATGGCGGTTACTTTGGCTTCGGCGACTTAGCCGCAAGTCTCTATAAGCTATCGTTCTCAAGTATTCCAGCAGGACTAGGCTTTAGCCCCTTCGGTCAGGGCTCAGATGGCTTAGTTGACTCCGACGTGAACCCTGACACTGGAGAGACATTCACCTTTGAATTACAGGCTGGCGAGCAGAACAACTTTATCGATGCCGGGCTAGTCGTCTCTGGTGGTTACGCAACTGAAGTCCCCTCAGTGCAGGCAGTGCCTCAGGACAGCTCCCGCTTCAACTATGGTGAGGCGTTGCAAAAGTCCTTCCTGTTCTACGAAGCCCAGCGCTCCGGTGACTTGCCCAGTGACAACCGCATCGCCTGGCGGGGAGATTCGGCGCTAAATGACGGCAATGATATTGGGCTAGATCTGAGCGGCGGTTACTTCGATGCTGGGGACCATGTGAAATATAATTTCCCCATGGCCGCCACCATGACTCTGTTGAGCTGGGGCGTTGAGCAATACCGCGATGGCTACGAGCAGTCCGGGCAAATCGATGAAGCCTTAGATGCCATTCGCTGGGGCACGGACTTTTTACTCAAATCCCATGTGGTTGAGAATGGGCAAACCAAGGAGTTTTGGGCCCAGGTGGGCAATCCAGCCATCGACCAGTCGGTACTCGAGCTTCCAGAACAGCTCAACACGTCCCGACCGGCCTTCAAAATTGATGCCACCACACCGGGTTCAGATTTAGCCGCCGAAGCCGCAGCAGCGATGGCAGCAGCCTCCATCATTTTCCGCCCCACGGACAGCGACTACGCTGCGAAGCTTCTTCTCAATGCCCAGCAGCTCTACACCTTTGCAGATCAAAACCGAGGCTCCTACACCGCCGCCTTGCCCGATGAAAGCAGTCCCTATCGGCCCCAAACCGGCTTTGAGGATGAGCTGGCCTGGGGAGCCATTTGGCTGCACAAAGCCCTCAAAGCCACGGGCGAAACCTCTCAGGATTACATCACCAAGGCCGAAGCCCAGTATTCCGATTTCAACTTTGGCTGGACCCACGACTGGGATAATAAATCCCAAGGGGCTGCAATTCTTCTAGCCCAGGAAACAGGCAAAGATATTTACAAAAACGACGTCTCTAGCTGGCTAAACCACTGGCAGCCAGGTGGCTTTGTAAGCCAAACTTCAGGGGGGCTAGCTTGGCTTAGCGGCTGGGGGTCTCTTCGCTTGAGCGCCAATACAGCTTTTCTAGCTGGCATCTATGCCGATACCGTCGCAGACCCCAATGGAATCTATAGTCAATTTGCCACCAGCCAAATTGACTATCTGCTGGGGGATAACCCTCGGGGGTCTAGTTATGTTGTTGGATTTGGTAACAACTCTCCTCAACGCGTACATCACCAAGCCGCTTTTGGTTCTACAGAAACTGTGGAATGGCAGAGTGACCAAATCAATCAAAACATCATCTATGGTGGCCTTGTAGGTGGTCCCACAACTGCTGATGATTTTAGCTATCAAGATGATCGAGGAAATTTCCAATCCAATGAAGTCGGCTTGGACTACAACGCGGGCTATACCGGAGCCCTGGCACGTCTCTATAGCCAATACGGGGGAGAACCATTGAGTGATGAAGCGCTGAATGCATTACCAGGGATTCAAGTTTCGACGGTCTCTGCCCAGGCAATTCCTAGCGGTCCATCCGCTCTACCAACTCCTGAGACCGACCTGATGGTGGTCATTGGGGGTGACGGAAACGATGCAATCAATGGCACCGCTGGAGATGATGAATTGACCGGCGCCGCTGGAGATGATTTCCTCCAGGGTGGCAGTGGCAATGACCTTCTCTACGGCACAGATTCACTGCGCCGAGGCAACGGTGAAGTGGATCGACTCACGGGCGGCGCTGGAGAAGATATTTTCTTCCTCGGTGATGCCAATGGTTCTTTCTATATCAACCAAAGGGGTGACGACTATGCCTTCATTTCCGATTTTGATGTCAATCAGGATCAGCTCTTTCTAGAGGGAAGCCCGGCGGACTACAGCTTTAGTCAAGGTCAGGGGGAAACTTGGATTTTCCGAGGCACGGGTGACGACCGTGACTTCATTGCCTCCCTAGGCAATGGTGTAGCGATAGATTTGGGCAACCAGCTCTACGCTTAAAGACAGCTCTGCTGACCCTGATCGTAAAAGAAGCGTTGTGCATTCAACCGGCACAACGCTTCTTTCATGAATATCTTGGACAGACACAGAACGATCGCCCCCTTACTCTGGCTGACAACAGGGACAGAAATAAGCTCGCCTCCCGGCCAAGGTGAGCTTTTCAATTTCCGTCCCGCAGATATGGCAGGATTGCCCCGCTCGGCTAAAGACCCAATGGCGATAGTCCCTTCTGCGCCAACCTCGCTCCTTCAGCTCTGCTGCGATCGCCAGATCATTCGTAATCCCCCCGGTCTCATAGGATTGGCGGGAGATCGCGATCGCGGCCTTCCCCAGAGCCGTTAACTGCTCATCCGTACAGTCCATGGGTCGCTGATTGGGATAGACCCGCGCCACAAAAGCAATTTCACTGCGCAGATAATTCCCTAAGCCACAGAGAAAATGTTGATTGAGCAACAGCCCTGCAAGGCGGCGGCGGCGAAAGCGATCGCTCCTCACCTGTTCCAACACCTCCGCCTCTGTGGTCTTAGGATTGACCACATCTGGCCCTAACTTGCTCAAGAAGGGATGGGCAGCCACTTCTTCCGGAGCCAGGATTTCAATATCCGAGGCACTGTAGAGCAAGGCAGATTTCTTCTCAGTGTGGAATGCCATGCGCAACTGGCGGTTGGTCTCCGGGTAGTTGCGAGCCTTACGCACCATCCAAATACCGTAAAGCTGGTTGTGGCTATAGATGCTCAAGCCTCCCTCAAACTGAGTCAGCAGCGCCTTACCATAGGGTTCCAAAGCAATGATCTTCTGCTCTTGAAAAAAAGATTCATAGGCCTTGAGGTGGTCAAAGGCGAAAAAGACTTCCGTGAGGGGCTGATTGACAACAGCCTTAGCAATTTTGTCCGCAGCACGGCGAATTTCAGGGCCTTCGGGCATGGAGCAGAACCGGAGCAACTGCCTTCTATTAACCCACAATGCTTTGGAGTCATGGATGCCAGAGTCTCGGCAATGTCCAGGCCTCTCCCGAGACCCTGGCTTTAGATTCGCTGAACCCAAGCCTCAATTCTTCGTGATTCGAATCACCAAACTGCGTCCGAAGTGTCTCACCCTAGGAACGGTAACCGAGGCTACATCTATTTTTGAAGCATTATCTCTAAACTTATGAAATCAAATACAAAGTTCGTATAAAGAGACCCCTGAGTAATCTTTCGAGCGGTGAATTTGCGGTCGTCTTAGGTGGGTCATTACTGCTAATTTCTCTTTAAGAGCAAGATAACAGCCATAGGTTTGGCTTCCCCTCCCCCAGGATTGAGCCATCGAGAAAAGCTTTAGGGAAACGAAATGTCTATCGCTGCGTCTTGTGAATCAGCAGTTGTGATCTCACGCACTCACATCGGTGATGCGCACCGCTGCCAAGCATCTGCCCTCCCTTCATTGGTTCGCCCCCTATGAGCAGTTTTATTGCCGCCTCCCAAGGCTCCCTCAATGAACCCAGTCGCCAAAGTTGGGAGATCGGCGTTGTGGCGATCGCGATTTTTGACCGCAGTGGCATTCTCGAAGGTTGTGAAGTCTGCGGCACTGCTCCTAGCCAAAACTGGACCGATGCAGCCTTTCACACCATTGGCCTTAAGAAGCTGCTAACCACTTGCTTGAAACAACAGAATTTTGAATATGCCAAGGTGAGCGCACCGAGCTGCACGACCTTTATTTTGCGTCGCCGCAATCGCTATGTGGCGATCGTGTCTCCTAGCCAGGACTCCGTAAAGGAAGCAGCCCTAACCCAGCACCTACGCAATCTCAGCCTGGCAGAGCTAATTAGCCTAGTCCGCAGTCGTCAATTGGTCCCCGTGGCATAAGCGCCACTCTGATGGAGTGACCTCAGCCGTTCCCATCGATTGAACCGTAGGGACAAACCATTATTCCCCCCTGGGTCGCCCGCCCAGGATCTAGGGAGACCCCAATGAGGATTACCTGAGTTCGACAAATTTAGGCCTGGCTTGGCTCTGCTGCCGTGAGCTAAAGTTCACGGCTCAAAGCTCAAGTCCGTTAAAACGGACTGAACAGCCCACCAGCGAGGGTTGCAGCCCACTTTAGTGGGCTTTCGCTTTTAGGATGGGAATTTATTCCCAGACTGCTTCGCAAGTGCTTTTTCGAGCTGTCGAACTCAGGTGATTGGGTATGAATAGCAGTCAAACATCCCTGGAGTCAGATTCAGCCAGGGAAATAGAAGCCAACAGCCTGAATTGACAACGATGCAGGCTATTCGTTCATATTGCGATAGGTGGCCACAGCCGAAGGCGAAATTCGATTGAGATAGCGGAAAATCCAGTATTTAAAGACCGTATCGAGAATCACCGGGAAAGTCGCGATAAAGAGAAAGATAAACGAGCGACTTTCTGGCAAGCCGAAGTGGCGAGCCACCCCCTCTAGCAATACTTCCCAACCATGGGGCGAGTGAAAGCCCACGAACATATCCGTGAACAGAATGATGATGAAGGCTTTAGCACTGTCGCTGAGGCCATAAACGACCTCATCCATAAAGGACTTAAGAATCTCCACCTCACGACGGCTAGAAACCAAAATGCCAGAGAAGGCCATCACCGCCAGTAGATCCGCAAAAATATTCTTGATGGCATCAGAGCCCCGCCGCTCAAAATCGCTATAGACCGTGGCAGCTTCAATCTCCATACGCTCACGCATCTCATCTTCGGAGAGCGGCTCTAGCTGGTGGGAGAGGATTTTGAACTCTAGCCGTTCGCGGGCTCGCTTAATTTCCTGAAAGGCTTTCTCTTCCATCTCTTCGTTGATGAAGATCTCCACTTCCTCAGGGGCACTGCGAAAGTAGTCCACCGCCGGACCCACCACAAAGGCTTTGGAGAGATGGTGGGTCAACAGGGGCACGATCACGAGGATCAGGACAAAGCGTGCAGCTAGGGCGGTTTGGGCACGGGACACGCGAAAAGATTTGACGACCTCTTGTTCGGCTTCGGGGTCTAGGTCGCGGCGCAGGCGATCGAAGGTGCCCAAAATGGAGCGAGGGACAAAGCTGTTTTGGCGGGTGCCGCCTTGGCGAGCCTCATCTTCGTCGGGGTCAGCCCGATTGCCGGTGCGATCGCCCCCAACCTTACCTTTGGATGAAGGGGCCAAAGAGGGAGGGGAATTTTCCACGGGCACCAATGCCCTGGACCCCGAAGCAAAGGGCGGAACGATCTGGTAGCGAGCGAGGGTTGCATCAATAAAGCGCAGCTTTTCGAGAATGAGCTCATCGCCCGTGAGAGCCTTGCCGTTTTGGGGCGATCGCCCACCCTGATCAAAGCCAAAGGACTGGGGTGCTGACAACTTGAGAAAGGTCTGGCTGGTGCGAAACTCCCGCAGGCGCACCCGCGCTAAGCGAAGCTGCTGGCTGATTTCTCGACGGAAATAGTTGTAGACATTAGCGCTGTAACCCTTAATCTCCGGGTTTATCGTCTGGCCTTCAAAATGCTCGTCCTCGATCGCCTTAATCTTGAGAATCGCCTCATAAGCCTGCTCTAGGGCTCGGTTCGGCGTGGTGTCAACCCACCCACGCAAGCCCCCGAAAACGCGACTTAATTGCTCAAACATGGACGGCTTCATGGTCAAGATGCCCTAGGACAAACGGTATTCTCAAAAGACTGCTAATTGCTTCAGTCCTGGCTTCTGCCTCAACCCATGGCAGCACGGGACTGGGATGGTTATTGAGCAAAGAAAGCAAAGAACGCCTCATACTAGCTTAAAGCCGAGATCGCGCTAGGGATGGACACCCTCACAAGACTTCGCCGTTCCCCGCTGTCCTGGTTCTAGCCCATTCCTACGACCCGTCCTACGACCCATCCCCCCAAACGATTCCCGCCACCTGTTCCTGCCATGTCTGTTGCCGCCGCGACTGTTTCCCCTGCTCTTTGGATCACTGGCCCCGCTCGCAGCGGTAAAACCGCTGAGCTGATTGAGTTATTTAGAACCTGGACCCAAGGCGAGCCCCGAGACTCCTCCAGCAACGTTCCAAGCAACCTAAGTGATCAGGGGCCAGCCCTACTGCTCTTTGCAGCGACAGGGGACAATCGCCTTGCCCTGGTGGACCGGCTGACGGAAGCAACGGGTGGGCAATATCCCATTCGCACCACAACGCCCCTGGCTTTTTTTGAAACGGAGGTGACCCTGTTTTGGCCCTTGCTGGTGGAGCGGCTGGGGCTAAATCCCCAGTTTCCCCTGCGGCTGAGGCCGGAGACGGAGCAGGCCCTGGCGCGATCGCTCTGGCAACCGCTCCTGGAAGATGGCTCCCCCCTGGCCCAGGAAGGCGTCAGCCCGGACCGCATGGTGCGGCGCATCCTCGATATCCATCTGCTGGCGGCGTCAGGCAATGTCCCAGCCGAATCCATTGGCCTGCGGCTCCAGGGGGGCATGGCCAGCGCTCTGGGCAGTGAGCCCCTGTGGCAGGCCATGGGAGAAGCGCTATTGCAATGGCGAAATTGGTGTCTTCAGCGGGGTCTATTGACCTATGGCATTTTGACTGAGCTGTATGGGCAACAGTTGTTAGCCGATCCCAGCTACCAGCAACAGTTGCTCAATCGCTACGACGGGTTTCTAGCGGATGATGTGGATGAGTATCCGGCGATCGCTGCCGCTCTGTTCAACTTTGCCATCGACCAGGGTTGTCCCACGGCCCTAACCTACAACCCCAACGGTGCCACTCGCCTCGGCTTTGGGGCAGATCCCGATGCCCTGAAGGAACTGGCCCCACGCTGTGAGCAATTCGAGCTAGCCCCGGCTGCGAATAGCTTGGAGCCTCGCTTTGGTGAAAGCGTGTTGCGGCTGATTGATAGCGGTGGACCGGGGCCGGGGCAGCCCAACCAACCGTCCAATCGTCCTCCCAGCGAATTTTCTGGCGGAGGCTCCGGGGACGTGGACCTGGCAGTATTTTGGGAGGGGCCCTTCCATGCCATTCAAGGGGTATCGCGGGCACAGCTGTTGCGAGCGATCGCCAACGAAATCATCCGAGGCATTAACAGCGGCCAAGTCACCCCAGCGGATATCGCCATCCTCGGCCCCGGAGTGGACCCCATCGCCCGCTACACCCTGATGGAAATCCTGCGCAAACAGAACATCCGCCTAGAACCCTTACTGGAACAGCGGCCCCTGTCCAGCGCCCCCATGGTTCGGGCCTTGCTGACGCTGTTGGCTTTTATCTATCCCAATCTCGGCCAGCTCGTCACCGTGGACCAGGTGGCGGAAATGCTGGTGGTGCTGAGTTTGGTGGCGGTTCCCGTTGCCCCAGCATCCGAAGCTTCCACATCCCCGGCCTTGGCAGGGTCAGCAGAACCTGATGGCGAACCAGGGAACGTGCGGGCTAAACCGGCGATCGATGCCGTCCGGGCGGGCCTCCTGGCGGACCACTGCTATCGCCCCGACCCCGCAGGCCCCCAACTCTTACCCGTGGAGCAATTTGCCCGCTGGGACCGCCTGGGCTACCAAGCCACCGCTGCTTATCAAAACCTCTGCCAGTGGATCGAGAACCAGCGCCTCCAGCAACAGCAGCGCCTCACCCTCAGCCCCGTTGTTGTCTTGGACCGCGCTATCCAAACCTTCCTCTGGAATGGGAGCCTGCTCAGCTACGACCAGCTCGCTGCCCTGCGCGAACTCATGGAAGCCGCCCAGCATTTCTGGCAAGTGGAACAGCGCCTCGGCCAAGTCCAGGGCATTCCAGTGCCCGAAACTCAAGAACGTGAGCAATCCCCATTCGAAGCCCCCCCGACCAATCCTCCTAACTCCAGCCCAGCCGAACCCACCCCAGACACCGCCCAGCCCTATCAAGCCCATAGCGCCGTTGCTCGCTTCATCCAGCTCCTACGCAGCGGAGCCATTAGCGCTAACCCTTATCCGGCCAAGCCCCTGGAAAGCCAGCCCAATGCTGTCACCCTGGCGACCATCTTCCAATACCGCATCAGCCGTCCCCAGCACCGCTGGCTGTTTTGGCTCGATGCCAGCTCATCCCTCTGGATCACCACCGGCACCGGCCTGTTTGGAGCCGGAGTATTCCTCAGCTCCGCCCCACCTCGCCAAACCAGCGCCGATGCCCTGCGCCTCGCTGAAGCTCGCTTGGAGCAAAGCCTGCGCAATCTTTTAGGTCGCGCCACCGAACGTATTTATCTAGGGGCCAGTGAGCTATCCACCGCAGGTCAGCCCCAAATGGGCCCCATGCTGCCGCTGGTAGAAATCGCCGCCGCAATGCAACCCGAACGGCAAGCAGAGTCAGCCATCACACCAGAAATTTAGAGGCCCGGTAGAGGCGACAGGATTGGGCCGTCATCTAAGAACCTTCTACCTCAGTTGCAACCCCAATGCTTAGCCCCTACAGCAATCCAGGACTCTGCAACGTCGCCAGCGTCTCTTGATAGGTTTCCTGGATTTGCTGATTCAAGCCTGGCAAATTACTGTCATCCCCTTTGCGGGCTTTAAATTCCATCTGCTGACAAAGGCTGGCCAAGCGCTGGGCGCCCAAGGTGCCACTACTCGACTTCAAGCTGTGAGCAGCAAACCGCAAAGCCTCAAAATCCACCTTCGCGGCAGCCTGTCCAATGGCAACCACGAGCTGAGGAGCATCTTCTAAATACAGTTCCAACACCATGGCCAAGGCACTCTTGGGCTCATCCCCCATGGCATTGAGACTTTCGAGCAACTGCGTACGATCAATCAAAGGTTCCATGTCGGCCCCAAACAACAAAAACGAGGCAGTCAGTCACAGGCAAATGTTATGAGGATGCCCGCGAGAGAGCAAGCAAAGCCCAGCCGCCCTGTTTAATGAAGCTGTACTTGGCATTCAACGCCAACATGGACACAGCTCATTGAGAAGTAACTGGGATGGGAACAGCACAAAGTAGGGCTGAGTGTAAAACATTTCATGACGCTCTAGCCTCAGCATTTATACGATGCTCGAAAGGCACAAGCTCCAAGCCAAGATGGATAGAAACATCTTGTTGAGGCAGGCGTTAAGCCCTACAAAACGAAGCCGCTCAAGCCGTCAGAGCCATCGGGAATTCTAAGAAGAGCGCATTATTCCCTCCCAAGGCCTTGGCTTTATACAGCGCCTCATCCGCTAGCTGAACCAAGTTTGAAGAAGACAAGTCCTGCTGCGGGGCTAGATTAGCGACCCCTAGGCTAATGGTGACGCGATCGCGCAACAGCGTTCCGTTCTGATCTCGTCGCCCGTACAAATGGGGTAAATGGGCATCCCAAACGGCCTGGCGAATGCGCTCCGCCACATGGTAAGCCCCGGCCCCGTGGGTATTGGGCAGCACCACTGCAAACTCCTCGCCGCCATAGCGAGCAATCAAATCTCCGCCGCGATGGACATTGCCGCTCAACGCCTTAGCCACTTGCTGAAGACAGCGATCGCCCTGGGGATGCCCATAGTTATCGTTGTAGGGCTTAAAACTATCAATATCGATCATGATCAGCGAAACCATCCGCTCATCTCGCAAAGCGCGCCGCCATTCCTTATCCAGTTCCTCGTCAAAGCGACGACGGTTGGCAAGCTTGGTCAGGGCATCGGTCATCACCAGTTGCTGTAGCTCGCGGTGATTCGCCTCCAGAGACTCCTGCTCCCGCAGATGCTCTACCAACAACCGCAAGCGGTGGCGCAGTACCGGCCAACGAATTGGCTTAGTGATGTAGTCCGCAGCCCCCACCGCAAAAGCCTTATCAATCGACTCTTGATCCTCAAGACCCGTAATAATTAAAACCGGGAAATGGGCCGCATCGGGCTCAGCGAGGAGTGCCTCGCAACAGTCAAAGCCGTCCATATTCGGCATCATGGCATCCACCAGAGCCAGCACAGGCCTCTCCTGCTTAAACAGGTCCAGACATTCCACACCATCGGCGGCAGAAGCCACGCGATAGCCATCCTTCTGGAGGGACCTTTCCAAAATCTTGCGGGTCAGCGCATCGTCATCGGCAATCAGAATAAGATCGCCATTGCGAAGTGCTTTTTGATTGTCGATGGAAACCAAAGTCATGGTAAATGCCTTGCCAGGTCTCACTTAAGGTTCCCTGGTCAGGTTTACAGACAACCGTTTTGCCGAAATTGTTATATCGGCCATTCACCTCGCAAGTCGGTTTTAGACTGTACTTTCTAAACCATCTGCCAAGGCTCTTGAAGCACGTTCTCATCGAAGACACGTTTGGGTTTTAAGAGCAGTACAAGGCGGCCCAAGATGGGCTCCGATGGGGCCTGGGCAAACCAGCGAAATGCGAGATTTCCCTCAGCTTCAACGAGGTGAAAATGGTCGGCACTCCATTCGGTCGTGCCTAAATCTACTAACGCAGCAACGTCTTCTACCCTGGCCCCCGTCTCGGCATCGGGCAGGTCCTTGGTGGAGCAAAGGATTGCGGCAGGCTGCTTAGCCCAGAGCACCACCTGCCAGCCGGGCAAAGAGAGCCAGGTGCAGGGCTGCTCACTTCGCACCAAACGGAAGGCTCCGGTCTCCTCTCCTTGGGGCAGCTGTTGAATGGCCTCGGCGGTAAGGGGAAAAGTGCCCGCCACAGGTACCGTGCGGGGCAGTTCATCTTCTTGCTCCAAGCGGTAGAACGGCAGGCGAGGGGCCTTCTGTTCAGGGACCACAGTGAAATCGGTCAGCAGGGCCTGGAGCTTTTCGCGAGCACCATTGCTCTGGGCGAATTTTAGGCCCTGGGCAATGAGCACCGATCGCTCCGCCAGTTCAGATCGCTGCCTCGCCCGCTTCCAGCAGAAGAAAGCCACCGCATCACCGGGCTTCGAACTAAAGCCCTCGGGCTGGGGCTTAACCCAGCTAAATTCCTTGTAATCCTTAGCCAAAAGACGCGCTTCATCCATGTCCAGGCCACGGTCTAGGGCAAATTCTGCGGCCTTGATTCGTCCCGCCTGATCCAGCTCTCGCAGTTGATAGAGGACATCGCTGCCCTTCTCGCGGTACTGGGCGATCGCCCCTTCACTCGCCCCCCCTTTCACAAGGGAATCAAACACCTGGCTGCCCACGATCACCTGGAGCTGCTGCACCTGCTCAAAGCCCGTCTCCTCAAAAATATCCAGCGGCTTGCACTGGGAATCATGCAGGGCTTTACAAGAACGCCCCCATTCCAGCCAGCCGCCCTCTTTACGGCGGAGCTTGCCCATGAGTTCTTTGACTTCCTCATCGCTGAGCTTTTCAACGGGGCGCTTAAAGGAAGGAGGTGCGGCGTCAGACATGGTTCAAGAACGGGCTCGAAAAGTGAATTAAAGCAGGACTGCAAAGCAATCGCGCCTTTCAGTATAGGCAACCCAGTCGGGGCAAACCGATGGGACTTGATGATTCGTAGCGGGCATTCTCAAGGAGGAGACGATTTACCTAAATTCCGGCCTCAGTCCAACAGCCTCCTCTTCCCCTAGCCCCTAGTCCTGAAGGAGCAGGGGGACCGAGCTCCAGATGAAGAGAGAGGCAACCGCCAATTCCCTCTCTCCCCAAGCTGCCATCACGCTTCCCAACCCCCCATGGTGAGTTCCTCCCAATCCTCCAAAGCCCAGCCTGCAGAAGTCCCCTCCCAAGCCAGCCAGTCTCGCCCGAACCACCGTAAGGGCGAAATCATTGATGGCCGCTACCGCATTCTAGGGCTACTGGGCGAGGGCAACAGCGGCACCACCCATCGCGCCCAACGCATCAAAGACGGAGTCATTGTCGCCCTCAAAGAGGTCTCCCTCCAGGGCAGCCAGAGCTGGAAGCTGATTGAGCTATTTGAGCGGGAAGTGGCCATGCTCAAGCAGCTAAACCATCCCGCCATTCCTCGCTATATCGATTCCTTTGTCGTCGATAGCAACCAGGACCGCCTCTATTACCTGGCCCAAACCTTGGCCGAAGGCAGAACGCTAACGGCCTGGATTGAAAGCGGCTGGCGCTGTACCGAAGCGGGCGCCCAGGCGGTGGCTCTACAACTCCTGGATGTCCTGAACTACCTCCAACGCTGCGATCCGCACATCATCCATCGGGATATAAAGCCCCTCAATATCATTCGCCGGGAAGACGGCAAGATTTTTCTGGTGGACTTCGGTGCCGTGGGCCATACCTACCACAACACCTTTATGCGAGGCAGTACGGTGGTAGGAACCTTCGGCTACATGGCTCCCGAACAGTTTCGCGGCCAGGCCTGCACTGCGACGGATTTGTACAGCTTGGGAGCGACGCTGCTGTACTTGCTGACGCGGCGATCGCCCGCAGACCTCCCCGCCCAACAGCTCAAAGTAGACTTCCGCAGCAAGGTCTTACTCAGCGATGGCTTCGCGGATTGGCTGGGGCAGTTGATTGAGCCTAGCCTGCGTCACCGCTTCGCTAGTGCCAATGTTGCTTTAACAACCTTACAAAGACTTCAGCAGGAAGCGAGCCAAGAGCAAGGGCTGCTCAAACCCGCTTTGAAGATCCTTGGGGGACTTTCGGTGTTGGGGCTGATTGCACTGTTTACCATCAACCAATACAAGTACAGCGTGCTCAAGCACTTGGGGACAGAGAGTGAACTGCAAGCGGCGATCGCCGCAGGCGACATCCCCGTCGCCGAATACCTCAGCCGTGGCGGCGAGCTATCTTTAGGCGGCGACCAGGGACAAGCGCTACTCACCTTTGCCGTCGAGCAGAATGATCTAAGCAGCATCGAGCAGTTGCTAGAGCAAGAAACACCACTCACCCAAAAGAGTCGCAATGGAACTACGGCCCTGCATGAAGCAGCTCGCCATGAAAATATTGAGATCCTCAAATTAATGCTGGCACAACAGCCTGACTTGAATGTTCAGGATCGCCAGGGAGACACGCCACTCCACCTAGCCGCCACATCTCAACATGCCCTGCTCCTAATGGAAAGCGGCGCGAGCCTGGTCCAGACCAACCTTAAAGGTCAAAGCGTTTTACAACCTGCTGTGGAACAGTCTTGGCATCCCTTCATCTACGCCTATCTCAATCAAACCAAGGGCATCCCTGATGCAATGCCCAGAACTCCTTCTTTACTGGGCATTGCAGCCAGCAACAAAGATCCTAAAACCGTCAAAATGCTGGTGCGCGAAGGGGCTCGCTTCACTTGGGCAGACCTAATTGGTCTGGAAGGGGAAGCCCTAACCCTAGAGCCCTATCAAGAATCCCAGCGCAATTGGTTCCTCACTGGCATGCTCCCCCTGGACAGTCGCGACGGTGAAGGCAAAACCCTCCTGCACAATGCCATCACCCAGCGACGATGGAGCCTAGGTACATTTCTCATTGATCAGGGCGCATCGATCTACAACATTGACTCAGGGAATAACGATGCTGACGACGTATTAGCTCGTGTGCTCAGAAAAGACTATCAACGGGATTGGAGCCGGAATGACTGGGCTAGCCCCGAGGGGCATTTCTACAAACGGTTTCTAGAGCGACAAAAGGAGCTGCAAATGGAGCAAGATAGCCGCTCTCAAAAACAACGAGAGAAGGAAGCCAAACAGCGAGAGAGAGAGAAGAAGCAGCGAGAAAAAGAAGAGAAGCAGCAGGAAAAAGAACGCAAAAAGCAGCAGCGGGAGTGGGAGAGACAGCACGGCTACTAGCATCAGGCAACGACCCCAGCAGCCCTTTCTCATTACAGTCCATGCAAGTCCTCCATAAGAAAAACGACATCATCCAAGACCGCTATCGCCTCGTCCAAGTATTGGGGCGCGGCGGCAGCGGCATCACCTATCGCGCCGAAGACACCTGGGCCCAACAATGGGTGGCCATCAAGGTGGTCAGCCTACGGCAGATGCAGGACTGGAAGGTGCTGGAGCTGCTGGAACGGGAGGCCCAAACCTTGAAGGGGCTGAAGCACCCCGCCATCCCCGAGTATCTCGACTCATTTGAAGTCGACAGCAAAGATAATCGTGCCTTTTACTTGGTGCAGCAACTGGTGCCGGGGCGATCGCTCAACACCCTCATCGAAAGCGGCTGGCGACCCGACGAAACCGAAGCTCAGCAAATTGCTCAACAGGTCCTGGAAGTCCTGGTCTATCTGCAATCCCTCACCCCACCGATCATCCACCGAGATATCAAGCCTCAAAACCTGCTCTATCAAACCCTGCCTGACGGGAGCAAGCTCCTCTCCCTCGTAGACTTTGGCTCTGTACAGGACACCTATCGCCACACCGTCACCGGGGGCAGCACCGTCGTCGGCACCTTCGGCTATATGGCACCGGAGCAGTTTCGCGGCCAAGCAGACCTAACGACCGACCTCTATGGATTGGGGGCAACGTTGCTGTATTTGCTGACGCGGGATGACCCAGCTCATTTACCAGAAAAGAATTTCCGCTTAGATTTCCGCACAGCAGTCCAGGTGAGCGATTTCTTTGGCGACTGGCTGGATTGTTTGATTGCACCGGATACGGATTCGCGCTTTGGGGCAGCCAAAGATGCCTTTTTGAGTTTGGTGGATCAGACGGCATTGCCCCAACAGCGGGGCGATCGCAAACTCATCCAACATCGTCGCATTCGCCTGGAGCGGAGTTCGCAGCAGTTGAGCTTGGCGATCGCCAAGGCAGGTCTCAGCGACACGCGCATTCGAGTCCAGGGCCTAGTCGCTCTGAGCTATAGCTTCTTAACCACATTGCTAGTGAGCATTTTCCTGCTAAACCCTTACTTGCTGCGTTACGGCGGCAATTGGAAGCTAGGGCTAAGTTTGACGGCCATGGGACTGGGCTGGCTAACCCTGGCAGCGCTGGTGTACTGCGCAGAGCAGAAGGTTCAGCTGGACATCACGGCAGAGAGTTTTCGGCTGAAGCGACACCGAACAACGAAGGAGCAGCCCAGACATTTGCAGGGCATTCGCCGCTGGATGTTGCGGTTGCCGCTGTTCGGCACGTTGCTGACCGATTTAGTATTTGTGTTTAATCAGCGATCGCACCATGCAGGCTTCTTTCTATCTGCAAAAGAGCAGCAGATTGTGATTCGAGAAGTACAGGATTTTGTGCGTCAGCAGCTCACCAGCCAGTAGATTCAATCTATTTCAGCAACAAAGGCCATTTCAAACGAACGGTTCAAAACTGCAGCGGTACAATCAAACAGTCAACTTATCGCGACAGTATTGAACCGCCTGGGCTTGCTGAGCTAGAATTACAGACATCTCATCGGCATCAACAGGCTTACCAAAAAAGAAACCTTGAACAATCTCACACCCTAATCTTTTAAGTGCATCATATTGTTCGGCAGTCTCAACACCTTCAGCAATAGTTTCATGCTCTAGATTTCGACACATTTCTATCATCGAAGCAATCAAGACTTCTGATTTTTTATCGATGAGCATATCGTCCAGAAAGTACTTGTCAATTTTGAGACAATCAACTTCAAGATGCTTCAAAGAAGCAAAAGAGGAATAGCCTGTTCCAAAATCATCAATAGCGAGTAAAACACCTAATTTTTTCAGCTCTCGAAAAACCAGGAGGTTCTCAGGATCCGTCTGTACAGCACTTTCAGTCACTTCCAGTTCCAATTCAGAAGGGACCATTCCCGTCTCATCCAGCGTTCGTTCAACCAATGAAACAAAATCTTTATCTAGGAAATAGCTCGGAGAAATATTAACAGCCATTCGAATTGCCGGAAGGCCAGCCTGCTTCCAGGCAACGGCTTGATTGCAGGCAGTTTTCAACGCCCATTCAGTCAAGGGCTTAATCATGCCAATCCTTTCGGATGTCGCAATAAATTCCGAAGGCGAAACCTGACCTAATCGCGGATGGTTCCAGCGTGACAATGCCTCAACCCCGATAATTTTATCGGAAAGAACCTGAATCTGGGGTTGATACACCAAGGAGAGCTGATTATTTTCAACAGCCTCTCTTAGATTTTGTTCCACACGAAACTGATACTCTGCTCTCTGAGTCAGCTCAGGTCGATAAAGCGTATATTGATTTTTTCCACATTCTTTCGCAGCATAAAGCGAGGTATCAGCTGCTTTAATTAACGTTGAGAGATCTCGCCCATCGTCAGGATAATGTGCAATGCCGATGCTACAAGCGGGTGTAAATTTCCTAGCAGATAATTCAATGGGCTTTGAGATCACTTCAAGACAACGTTTGGCAACATCAGAAGCAACATCCTCCCCCTCTATATCCTTCACTAAAAAACAGAATTCATCACCGCTCAAACGGGCAACAAAGTCAGTATGACTAGCGATACTTTTAAGCCGTTTAGCAATTTCCTTAAGCAGCAAGTCGCCAACATCATGTCCCAAGCTATCATTAACACTCTTGAAGTTATCTAAGTCAATATAGAGAATAGGGCTTCGTCACCAGAATTGAGAAAAGAAAAATCAAGAGTCATGGATAGGGAAAGCTAAGTCCAGTCTAGATTAGAGCCATCTGGAATGAGCCACCGAATCCTGTCGCCTATTTTATCGAGCCAATCTGTCGGAGCCGA
>CALLAT010000167.1 GCA_938002085.1 uncultured Pseudanabaenaceae cyanobacterium | reverse complement strand
GCCGCCCAGTGCCATGTAGGCACAGGGGAACAGCAGCACACCAGACCAACCCACAAATACAAATCTGTCGCGCTTGAGCCAGTCATCGACAGCGTCAAATACGCCGCGCTCCTGACCCACGCGTCCCATTGCGATGGTCATGTTTATCTCCGAATCGTTTAGCTAAATAGATAGGCAAAATTCCGCCTCTATCAAAGGAGAGATGGGTGAACAGCTCTACGAAGATGAGAGGAGTTGTTTACGATTCTTTACCTTATGACTTTTATTATAGGCGCTTATTTCGATTCGTAAATCAACTTAAGGGTTGATTAATCATTCTTCAGGGGCGATCGCCCTCTACCACAAGTTCGAAATAGCAGGCCCTCAGTAATAGCAAAGGCTCACCTTTGCGTATCAAAACAGAGGC
This sequence comes from uncultured Pseudanabaenaceae cyanobacterium, assembly GCA_938002085.1. GTDB lineage: Bacteria > Cyanobacteriota > Cyanobacteriia > PCC-9006 > JAAUQQ01 > JAAUQQ01. The sequence goes on along the minus strand of CALLAT010000167.1, from coordinate 13,029 downwards.
CATCCTTGTAAACCAACCCAAAACCCGGCGAGAGTTGCTATGGTCATAAGCTGGGAGCCTTACTAGAGCAACGGTCCATGCACATTATCGAAATTTCTCTGAAGCTGACGGCAATGCCTATGTCAGTACAACGCAAAGAAGCGGAGGGCGCTGAAGCGGTCTATAAGCAAGTCATTGAAGCCGTTAACACCGGTTCTCCTAAGTTGCTGGAACTCACCTGTGAGCATCAGCCTGACAAGAAGATCACGCTACTAACCAGCGAGATCTCAGCAGTGCAGTCCTACGAGAAATCAGGCATGGCACCCGGTGGCAAGCGTCCAGGCTTTGCCTTCGCAGATTAGGTCTTGTCCTTAGTCGGAATGTAAGGACAAGGTTTTATCAAACAGTCCTTACATTCCGCCCAGCAATTAGTAGATAGATTCCAGTAAGCACCAGAATCCCCATGGCAGACAGCGGTATCCAGGTCACAGACTTGGAGTTTCAATGGTCAAATGGCCAAACTGTCCTGGATCGCTGCACCCTCTCAGTGCCTCGGGGAGAGTTTTGGATGCTGCTAGGAGCCAATGGCTGCGGTAAATCAACCCTGCTTCGACTGATTGCGGGATTGCTAGAGCGAAAAGGCGGAGAGATCCATGCAGCGGAGCCCGTTGGCTTTGTCTTTCAAAATCCAGATCACCAATTGGTCATGCCCACGGTGGGGGCAGATGTGGCCTTTGGCTTGGTCCAAGAAGCTTTACCAATCCAACAGGTGCAGCAGCGAGTCACAGAAGCCCTCGAAGCAGTCAACCTGAGTCATCTGCAACGACGCCCAATTTACGCATTGAGTGGTGGGCAGAAACAGAGGGTCGCTATCGCCGGGGCGATCGCCCGTCATTGCGAAGTCCTTCTGCTGGATGAACCCACAGCCCTACTCGACCCCGACAGCCAAACAGAACTCGTCAAGAAGGTTTACGACCTAGTCAAACAGCGGGGGCTCACAGCCCTGTGGGTGACCCATCGTTTCAATGAGCTGGACTACTGTGACGGAGCCTTCCTATTAGAGAAGGGCAAAGTCATTGCCAAAGGAGATCCTGCGCCTCTCAAGAAACGTCTCATGGATAGCCAAGATTAGACCTGAAATAGCAGCTTGCCAGTTAGCCAGGTAAACTTTCATGTACGGAGTCTCTCATTAGAGGAGCCTCTAGAGTTTTCCGTGGGTGCTTCGCTATGCCATCTCCAAAACCCACCTTGCTGTTTGTCGATGGTTACAACGTCATCGGTGCTCATCCCATTCTTCAGGACATCCAAGAAGAAGATGGATTGGAAGCGGCCCGCCGTCAGCTCATTGAGCTAGTCGTTAATTACAGCGCCTCTGCTAATTACGAGACCGAGATCGTCTTTGACGCCTACAACCAAGCGACAAGGACCCATCGAGAAGCCCTCACCTCCCAAGTCTGGGAAGTTTATACGGACTATCAACAAACGGCAGATAGCTATATTGAATGGGCCTGCGCCCAATTCTTTCGCAACGATATTCGCCGCTTTGATCAGTCCTTAGTCGTTGCCACCTCAGATCGCGCCCAGTGGCTCACTGCTGTGGGCTATGGTGCCGAATGGATGTCTTCGCTGAAGCTAGTCAATCTGGCACTCAACATGGCCCAAAAGACAAAGCAGTTGCGCCAGCCCAAGAAAACGCCAAAGCGTTTCCTATCGAGCGGTCTAGATGATAGCGTTCAGGCTCGACTCGCTCGATTACGCCAAGAACTTCTGGACCAAGGAGGGTAAAAAAGATGCCCCCAAGATATGCCAAAACTTTTTTGAGAAAAAAGCTTGCCAAAGTCATGAAGTCCTCCTATATTAAATAGGCGCTGATCCTCAGTAGCTCAGTGGTAGAGCGGTCGACTGTTAATCGATTGGTCGCAGGTTCGAATCCTGCCTGGGGAGTTTTTGTTAAACGCACCGAGTTGAAAACAACCCGGTTCGTCTTTCGTCGATTAATCAAATTTCAACTTAGGCAGGGTATTGATGCTCTAGCCAATGCAAGGCTCGATTCCAGGCCCACCAGGCGTCAAGATCACCAGATTGCCGTTGGGTTGCGCGATCGCTCAAATATCCCACATGCCCCCCGTAGCGAGTCAGCACCAGTGTCATTTGAGGCGATATCGCTTCTAACTGTCGCAGCTCATCTACAAGAGCAGGGTGAAACAGGGGATCATCCGCCGCATACAAAACGAGATGGGGAGAACGAAGCTCCGCCATGAAGTTGAGAGGGCTTGTGGCAGCGTAGTAATCTTCAACGCAGTCAAATCCCAGTGGCTCAATCACCAGCTCTCGATCAAAGGCCAAAATCGAATCGATGCGCTCAATTGCCGCTGGAGCCAAGTGCTCTGGATGGGCATCCAATAATGTCTCAGCCAAACGCTTAAGTGCTCGGGCGATCGCTTTTTCCAAATACCGTCCCGAAGGATGCTCCATCAGATAATTGAGCGATCGCCAAGCATCTAAATTGGGACAGACCAAAACCCCCGTCACTGGAACCTCAGCATCTAGGCCAGCCGATTTCCTTAATTCAGGATCTTCAGCTGCTTTCAATCCCCACAACGCCAATTGACCTCCCAGGGAATAGCCAGAAAAACAAAGCTGGGGTGGACAGCCCAGGGCGATCGCCTGGGCTGCGATGTAGACAAAGTCTGGTCCTTCGTGGATCCCGTCAGAAAGCAGTGTCGGCGATAACACCGCACTTTGGCCATGGGCTCGCCAATCAAACAAAACCACGGCATAACCCTGGGCATAAGCTTTACGAGCCCATACCCGCAGAGAAGCTTGGTCCTCTAAGCAACCAGTAATGCCATAGGTTGCGATCAATGTTGCCTTGGCGTCCGGTGGAATCGCGAACCAGGCAAACAGCGGCACTTCACCTTGACCTAGAAAGATATAGGAGGAGTAAGGCGGCTCAGACTCCACGACTGTCTCTGGCCAGCGTCGACTAGTGAAAAAAGTCGCATAAAGCGTCATCGCTAAGCCAGATCTCAGTAGTCGAGAAGGACAATAGCAATCTGTCAGATTGTTCGACCCATCCATGCAACCTTTCCTCAGGCAGAATTCCAGTGCAAAAAATATGGGTCGCGCAGTCAGGCGTAACCGCAAGTAGGCTTAAAGTGACGATTTAACGTCAAATTCCCATAAATTAATGTTTATTTCACATTTTCGAAAACGGCTTAAAAAACACGGGTTTTAACGCAATTCCATGCCTGCGAGACCATTAAGGCATTAAACAGATTGTTACGATATCTTCTTAATTACTACAGTTTTGTAGACCAAACGAAATAATCCATTACATTGAGATACGAGTCTAAAGCTAAATACTCTTTAGTGGATGCAGCTTGTAGCTAGATCTTGAAGCGAATCGAGTGGTAATGCCGCCTTGTGGTGCGTCTTGTCAACTTCTGGAGGTTCATAGAGGAGCCACAGATTTAGAAGTGCCACTTCGCTGGGCCCACCGCCATGCAGAATGTATCAATTCTCAGCATTCCATCTGAGCAAGCCGCTTCGAAGGCGCATTGCATCTGAGAGTTAAATGGCTCACCATTGCGCCCTTGCAGTTCCAGATTTCCCCTTGCTGTTGAAGCGCATGGCATTGATACCTGGCTCTCATTCAGAGACGGCAGGTCGTCTAGGGACTTCTCTAGTCCGAGAAACCACCTTACTGCGGCAGAAATCCCATGAAACCTAATATTCTGGTCATCGACGACGACCCCAACATTTCAGAACTGCTCTCCATCAACTTGGAGATGGCGGGCTATGAGGTGAGCAAAGCTGAGGATGGTCTTAAGGGCCAAGCTTTAGCTATGCAGATGGTTCCCGACTTGATCATGTTGGACCTAATGCTGCCTCGCGTTGATGGTTTTACGGTGTGTCAGCGCCTCCGTCGGGATGACCGCACGTCCGATGTGCCTATCCTAATGCTCACAGCCTTAACCCAAACCCAGGACAAGGTTGAAGGCTTTAATGCCGGTGCAGATGATTATCTAACAAAGCCCTTTGAGCTAGAAGAAATGCTGGCCAGGGTACGTGCGCTCTTGCGCCGGACAGATCGCATTCCTCAGGCTGCTAAGCACAGTGAAATTCTCAACTATGGTCCACTGACTTTAATTCCAGAGCGTTTCGAGGTTATTTGGTTTGACCAAATTGTAAAATTAACTCACTTGGAATTCGACCTGATTCACTGCCTCTTGCAGCGCCACGGGCAAACGGTGTCTCCCCAAGAGATTCTCAAAGAGGTTTGGGGCTATGATCCCAACGACGATATTGAGACGATTCGAGTCCATGTGCGTCACTTGAGAACCAAGCTTGAGCCTGATCCCCGCCATCCTCGTTTCATCAAAACCGTTTATGGAGCAGGATATTGTCTAGAGCTCCCTGCTGAATCCAGGATTCCGGTTGCTTCAGAGGAAGCTTAATTGTCAGTAACTTGGGTTCCAATTCAAGTTGTCTGTTTGCCTTAGCAAAGCTCTGATTTAAATGCACCTCGCAAATGCGAGGTGCATTTGCTTTAGGAAGCTTGCAAGATTAGAAGCTTCCAAGACAGCTACTGAAGCAACGCGAGTCTAAGAGCAGAACAGGAGTAGAGCGTCCTCACCTAAAACGGTTGGGCTCGTAGCTGAGCCATGGGAGGGTTATCAGTGCGGCCGTTATTACGGCCAACAAAGCCCAGCAACAACACCTCCCAAACTAAAAGGGGCTGCACATAACGAAGCAACATGCGTCGAGATTCCTCCAAGGATTTCAAATGTTGCGCCACCGCAGCAGATGCAGGTTTAGGGATAGTCCAGCCTTCACTGGAGCCCAGGCAAGCTTGCCATAGCTGATACTGCAAATAATTCATCAGCCAGACCTGTCCTGGCATATCTAACTCTTTGGTCACCATGGCAGCCAGTGTTAATGCTGCTTTAGGAGAACCACTGCTACCTAACCACAGCGGAATCTGGTCCAAGGCAGCCATCATTTCAGCTGGCATAGTTTGCAGTCGCTCCCATTGGGCGATCGCTCTCCCAGGGCTCCCCTCAGCCAACGCCAACATCGCAGGCGATTCTAAGAGCTCGCCTTGATCGAACTGTCCTAGAATCTGACGCAATTGTGCTTCTCCTAAAGCAGCAAATAATAAGCCGTGGCTGCGGGAGACCAAGGTGGACAGGAGGGAATCGAAACTCGGTGCGAGCAGTATCAAAGTGGCCTGCCCCGGTTCCTCCAAGGTTTTTAACAGCCCATTAGCGGCGGCTTCCGCCATGGTCTCGGCCTGTTCAATGACCACAATGCTGCGGGACGCCTCTAGGGGCGGCCGGCTGACAAAGCGAGCAATATCGCGAACTTGGGAGAGACGAATTTGGGGAGCTGTTTTACGCTTGAGCCCAGCTTCTTCAGCCTGCTGGGGGGTAAAGGTTTTTCCCTGGTGTAGAAAAGTGGGCTCAACCCACAGCAAATCTGGATGGTTGCCCTGGAGAATGCGATGGGCAATAGCATCATGGACTGCCGGATCATTGGACCCCTCAGCAAAAATCAATTGGGCAAAGCAACGTGCGGCTAAGCTACGGCCCACGCCTTCCGGCCCTGCAAAAAGATAGGCTGGGGCAATTTTCTGCTGCATGACCGCTTGGGTCAGCATCATTTTGGGTTTGTCATGGCCAATCAGAGGGCCAAAGGCTGGCGCAATTTCCATAGGAGGTGAAGAACAGATGACGCGATCTCGCTGAGTTTAAGTTCAGGAGCTTGGGAGCTATTGATGACTGCAAACTGAGCAATGCGAATCCCTCTAGTTTTGGCGCTCCCAGCCCAATACAGCTTGCTGAACCCGCTGGGCAACGGTGTCTTCATTCCCATTGGCATCAATGCGAATGGTGCGATCACTGTGGCGTTCAGCCAATTGCGTAAAGCCCTGGCGCACCCGCTGATGGAAAGCAGCATCGGCCTGCTCCATGCGATCCGCAGCACCGCGATCGCGCAATCGTTGACGGGTTTGTTCCGGGTCCAGGTCCAACCACAATGTCAGGTCAGCTTGGAGCCCAGCTGTGGCAATGCGGTTGAGCTGAGCAATCAGGTCTAGCTCTAGGCCACGCCCCATTCCTTGATAAGCCCAAGTGGAATCTTCATAGCGATCGCACAAAATCCAGGCTCCCGCTTCCAACTCAGGTCTCAACTGACAAGCCACATGTTGGGCCCGATCCGCCGCATAGAGCAATAGCTCCGCTGTGGGGTCCATCGCTTCAGCTTCATTAGGAGTCAATAACAACTGACGCAGCGCAGCGCCCAGTTGGGTCGCTCCAGGCTCCTTGGTCACCACAATTTTTGGCGGTGACGGCAATGTTTTTAAAGGCCAAGTCGGCTCGCTCAACCATTGCCCTAAACGGCGGAGCTGCGTTGTTTTACCACAACCATCAATACCTTCAAAAACGATCAACCGTCCTGTTCTATTTTCTGCCGAAGATGCCATTGTGGATGAACTATTAGTATCCTATGTAGAGTCAAGCAGTAGACCAGGTTTTGTATGGCGCGCTACCCACTTTTGGCCACCGCAGTTCCCGATGAGAACCTGCATCAATCCTTGCTTGATGTCTTGCAATCTTGCCAGTTAGAAATCATCCATGACACCGCAGACTACGTCATGGCCAGGGAGCGGCCCAGCGGGATTCCCTATGCACAGTTGGTAACTGTGGAAGGCCTGATCGATAAAACCGGTGCCACCCGAGATCAAATCCGTGTGGAAGTGGTCATCAAAAATGAAGAGCTTCCCGTCCATAGTGACAACCATTGCAGCCGCGTGCGAGATTCTGTTCATGAGGCCTTTGAGGCCAGCAGCCACTGGAGCATCGTAGCGGCCTAATTGCTCAGCGAGCAACAGTCTCCAACAGTAAAAGGGCGATGCAGCTAGAAGCTGAATCGCCCTTTTACTAACTCAGCTCATTCATGCCTTAGAACGCTCCTGACTGTCCGCTAGTATCGTCGTCCACCATGTTGGGGCTAATCAGCGTAATATCAAACTCATCAGGGGGCACCGTGGCGATCGCATCCCGCTGCAAGTAGTAATAAATCGCCCGAACCCTGGGGCCAAAGACAATCTCATCTTCATTCTTGAGATCATGGGCCTGGGCTTTCTGCCCATTGACCAGAATACCGTTGGAGCTAGGCTTTCCCTTGAGGTTGCCGTCAATAATGCGGTAATGGCAACCCCCATCCCCATCAGGCAGCTGTACAACCGTGGCATGGCGACGGGAAACAAACTGAGAGATAAGACGCACATCGCATTGAGGATCGCGCCCGATACTATACATAGAGCGGTCAAGGATAAACTCTCGACGCCCCTTGTCATCTTCGATAATCAAAAGATGTCCATAGTGCGGTTCTACAGGCATCGCAGGACCCAAACCTTGGTCTGATTTAAGCATGGTCTCTGGGTAGCTTAGCGCTGAGCAGTAAAATTTGATTCGGCTATTTAACCGACATTTGAGAGAGTCTAAGCTTCCAAATTAGCACCGATTCTAAAAACAGAACGACACCAATCAAGTTGCAATATAAATGCGGTGACAACGGAAGAACATTGACTGCCTTAAGCTTGCCCCAAACCCCTACCAGTGTAGCAAGTTTGGGCAAGCCGTCAGAGGTTGTTTGAGAAAGGTATTTAGCTGTAGCGCCTGGTCTGGCTAGCATTGAGACTTCGCAATAAGCCAACTCTTCAATCTTTCTACGATGATTATGAATTGCAAGCCGGGCTGAATTCTCAAGCAATCTCTCAGTCAGATTCTCAGTCAGCTTGGGTTGGCCGGGGCAAACGTCGCAGTAGAAGTGAATTAGTGACAACGCTGACAGAGCTGAAAGCCATCAAAGCGCCTGCCAAGGCTGGGCTCAGGGCAAATCCCATACTGGGCAGGAGGAGGCCCGCAGCAACGGGTAGAGCAATCACGTTATAACCAAAGGCCCAGAACAGGTTTTGCCGAATCTTACTCAGGGTGAACTGACTGAGGCGGAAGGCTTCTACAACATCACCGAGGCGATCGCCCATCAATACGACCTGGGCCGTCTCTATGGCCACCTCTGTGCCGGAGCGCAGAGCAATACCAACGTTCGCCTGGGCCAGGGCCGGGGCATCGTTAATACCATCCCCCACCATGGCCACGCAACGACCTGATTTTTGTAGCTGCTCGATGACGGCGGCTTTGTCCCCTGGCAGCACGTCAGCGGTGATGTTTTCAGGGGTTAGGCCAAGTTCAGCGGCGATCGCCTGGGCTGTCGCCATGCGGTCTCCGGTGAGCAGTTGCACCTGTCGTTCCTGGCCTTGAAGAGTTGCGATGGTGGCAGCAGCATCAGCTCGCAGCGTGTCTTCTACCGCGATCAGTCCAACAGCTTGTTTTTCTATGGCTAGGTAGACCACCGTTTTACCGGCAGTGCCATAGTTTTCTGCTTGATGCTGTAAAGCTTTAGAGCAAGCAATAGCCTCAGTTTGAAGCCAATCCCCCTTTCCTAAACGCAGCAATTGCCCCTCAATCTCACCTCGAACCCCCAGGCCTGCTTCAGTTTGGCTCTCTTCCACTGGCAGTCGTTCTAGGTTTAAATCTTTTGCCTGGCGCTGGATGGCTAGGCCCAGGGGATGACGTGTACCTGCTTCCAGACTGGCGGCCAGCTGTAGCAAGCGATCGCAACTCAGCTCTTCTAGCCCAAACTGGGCCCCCTCTTCTAACCACAGCTGACTCACCTGGGGTTGCCCCGTCGTCAGCGTGCCCGTCTTATCTAGCACCACCGTGTCGACTTGCTCGAGCTGCTCCAAAACATCGCCACCGCGAATCAATAACCCCCACTCCGCACCTAAGCTGGAGCCAACCAGCATTGCTGTGGGAGTTGCCAAGCCCAGGGAACAAGGGCAAGCAATGACCAGAACGGCGATCGCCAGTTTCAAGCTCAATAGCAACGGAGACGTTGCCATAGCTTCACCCGCCATCCCTCCGTGGGCCATGGCGTGGTGCATTCCCATCATCCAGCTATCTTGATAGGCCAAAACCTGGGGCCAAATCTGGCAGCCAATCGCCCACCAAAAGAGAAACGTCCCCAAAGCCAGGGCCATGACGCCGTAGGAAAACCAACCCGCCACTCGATCTGCCAACTGCTGGATCGGAGCCTTGCGAGCCTGGGCATTTTCCACCAGCTCGACAATGCGGGCCAGGGTCGTCTCAGCCCCCGTCCGCGTCACTTCAATCACAAGCGGACTCGAAAGGTTGAGACTCCCCGCCGTCACCCCATCTTCCAGCGTTTTCGCCACGGGCTCAAATTCCCCCGTGAGCATGGATTCATCCACGCTACTTTGACCCGCCAGAACGCGACCATCTACAGGAATGCGCTCACTGGGCAGCACTCGCAATTGCTCACCCACCTGAAGCTGTTCCGCCGCGACTTCGACCACGGGCTGTTGAAGCAAAGTCGAAGCGTTTGCTCCTTTCTCTGTCGTCGCTGAGTCGGCACCGAAGGGAACCAACACCTGGGCGATCGCCGGTTGCAGCGCCAGCAAAGCCCGCAATGATTGGCTCGCCCGATGCCTTGCCTGCTGCTCCAACGTCCGTCCTAAAAGAATGAAGCCCAGCATCATCACCGGCTCATCAAAAAAGCACTCCCAGCCCAAATGGGGCCATAGCAAAGCAACAAGGCTGGCACTGTAGGCAGTCACCGCCCCCAGCCCCACCAGGGTATTCATATTGGGGAAGCCCTGGCGCAGGCCCCGCCAGCCATTGAACAAAATCGAGCGACATAAAACCAACGTCGCCGTGGCAAAGCCCCAATGGAGCCAAATGTTATCGAGTAGCGTCACATGGAAGCCCAAACGCGGCCCCAGCAATTGGTCAAGATGACCCAGACTCGAAAACAGAATCAGTAGCCCAGCTAGGGCAAGTTGTCCCCAGCGCTGGCTTAGCGGGGAAGGCTCAGCATCACGACTGCGAACCTGAGAACGATTTCGCCGCTGACTCGGGAAGCCCATTTCAGTGAGCTGTTCGGCTAGGGCATCACCATTCACCTGGGCTGGATCCAACGTCACCGTGGCCACCTTCGTCACCAGGTTGACCATGGCCGCCTCCACGCCAGGCTGCTGCAACAGCTTGCGTTCCACAGCCGAGGAACAGCCCGCACATTTCATCCCCTCCACAGCCAAGGAAAGCGTCTCAGAGCCATGCCCCTCAGGCCGACTCTCAGCTTGGACCTCGGTCGATGGGGAATTGGTCTCGGCAGAGGCTGGCGAAACAGTTGAAAACGGAGCCATGGAAACACCCTTGCCAGAAGAAATGAGAACGGCTGCAAAGTTTGGATAACACGACGGCCTTGGAATCGGGAAAGGCGACATCCTCCACTCCCCTTAAAATAAAGCCATAGCCCAGATGAGATCGCCGCAATTCATCTCTATATCTTACGGATTTCCACCCCATGGCAGAGCAAGGCAACCAAACCCATCCCCAGTGGAGCAAAGATCGCGCCACCCTGGACGGCATAATCAATGGCGAAGCCACAGATCTCAATCTCGTCGAGTTAGCTCGCCTCACCATTCGCTATAACGGTTTTCCTGGGGCTCCCGATATCAAACGCGACCTTGTTAAGGCCATGGAGCGTTGGAACCACAACGAAGACAGTCTCTTTGAGAAGACGCGAGAGATTCATGCATCGGGACGCGCCTACGCGGGAGAAGATGGCGATCGCGAGGACTGGAGCTAATTCCCCTCCAATAACCGCCCAACGCCATCCACGACCTGCTGGGCCGCCCCTTCAAAAAACCATCGATCCACTTGGTCCAAATCATCGGACGGCTGGTGATAGTGAGGGTTGCGCAGATTTGCCGTATCCGTCACCAGCACTGCGCCCACGCCATTAAGCCAAAACGGTGCATGGTCACTGCGCAGCACATCCGGCGTTAGCAAGCCCTTAAACGGCACCGGCACTCGCAGTACATCCGGCAAATCTCTGGGCTGCTGCGCATCTGCACTTTTGCCCGCCGCACCGGCCCCAAATGCGCCCAGCAATCCGGGGCGTTCAGCTTCCCCCACCACCGCAATAAAATCGCCGACATCACTCAAACGCTGCCCCTTCACAATTTGCTCCAGGAACTCTGGATATTGCTGACAGCCCGGCTCGCTACAACTGGCCCCCAGCATATCCAGCACCACAGCACTGTGAATCGACTCCAAATTGCCGGGCTCCGCCGCAAACGCCAGACTCCCTAACAGCCCCTGTTCCTCCTGGTCAAAAAAAACCAGGACCAACTCTCGCTGACCCACCCGAGGCTGCTGCTCTGCCCGAGCGACAGCCCCAACCTGCTCTCCATACAGCGCCGCTAGCTCCAACAGCACCGCCACTCCCGTGGCATTGTCATCAGCCCCTGGCGAACCTTGCACCGTATCGTAATGGGCTCCCACCAAAATTTGCTCAGGCTCCTGCTCTCCCCCTGGCTCCAAGGGATAAGTCGCCACTAAATTAATGCCTTGGTCAAAGGCCTGCTCCTCCACCTCCCAGCCAGAAGCCCACAAGGCATCTGCAATGGTTTGGCGCGTGACCGCTCGCTCCTCTGCCCAGTAGCGCTGACCAATCAGGGATTCGAGATGGGTCCATAGGCGATCGCCATCCACCCGCAATCGCTGGGTCCTAGCCCCAGCCTCAACAGCAACCGACACCTCTGCCCCGTTTTCCCCAACCTCGATTCTCTCTTCCACTTGAGCCGAGGTCTGATCGTCCAACTCCCCAGCCTGACAAGCACTCAACCCGCTCCAGAGCAGCACCAGCCCCCCAAATCGCTTCATATATCTCTTTTTTTGACGATGCGCCATCTCTCACAACCCCAAGCGATAGACTAAGAAACATTAAAGACTGCAAAGACTCAGAACGAGTGCCCTCAGGGCTCTTTAACCCCTAAAAAAACCACTTTTAGCCACCCGGCGAGCTATGCCAAGATCCCAACGTAACGACAACTTTATCGACAAGTCCTTTACGGTCATGGCAGATCTCATCCTCAAGGCCATGCCCACCAATAAGCGGTCAAAAGAAGCTTTTGCTTACTACCGCGACGGCATGTCTGCCCAGGCTGATGGCGAATACGCCGAAGCCCTGGACAACTACGAAGAAGCCCTCAAGCTGGAAGAGGATCCCTACGATCGCAGCTACGTCCTTTACAACATTGGCCTCATCCACGCCAGTAACGGTGAGCATTCCAAGGCAATCCAGGTCTACAACGAAGCCGTAGATCTCAATCCCCGCATGCCCCAGGCCCTCAACAACCTGGCCGTCATCCACCACTATCAAGGGGAGCGCGCCAAGGAAGATGGCAAAGGCGAGGAAGCCGAAGCGCTCTTCGACATCGCCGCAGACTATTGGCTCAGAGCCCTGCGTATCGCTCCCAATAACTACATCGAAGCCCAGAACTGGCTCAAAACCACAGGCCGTGCCAAAATCGACGCCTTCTTTTAGGTTTTATTCTTCTCGGGCTTATTCTCTTAGAATGGGGAGAGGAGCTTAAATCCTCCCCCTCTCTAGCTTTACTTCCCATGATTGATCGCGAGCAAGTTCACCATGTTGCTAACCTCTCCCGTCTCGCCTTAACCGAGACTGAAGAGACCGAGCTTACTGGTCAACTCAACAGCATCCTGGACTATTTCGAACAGCTCAGCGAGCTAGACACCGAAGGGGTAGAGCCTACCACCCGTGCCATTGACGTGAGCAACGTGGCCCGTAAGGACGAACTGAAGCCCGCCCCCAACCGTGAAGAAATCCTCGACTGCGCCCCCGAGCGTGATGGTGACTTCATCCGCGTGCCCCAAATCATGGGCGATAGCTAGGAACTCATTGGCATTACCGCCAAGCTTTTCCATGGGGCTGCCCTGAGCAACGGGGTGGCCCCATCTCTCATTTAGCTTTATCTCATCCCGATGCAGTTCTAGATCAACCTAGGACTTTGGCTCAACCGACCATCCCCCTCATCCACCACCGCATCCCATGACCGATTGGCTAGAGCACAGTGTCCAAGTGGAAGTCCCC
>CALLAT010000166.1 GCA_938002085.1 uncultured Pseudanabaenaceae cyanobacterium | reverse complement strand
CACAGCCGGGCAGGGAAACCCATGCCCCTACGATGCGATTTCTGCCAGATTAGATTCAGGCATCAATCAATTTTGGCTTCTTGTGATTCTGTCTATTCGTACACCCGGCTGAAAGTTTCGTGGGAGCGAGCGCGGCTGGTGCGGTTGGTGGAGGTGGTGCTCACCCAAGCCAGACCTTCCGAGGTGCCGACCCAGAGCTTGTTGCCAGTGTCAGGCGAAATGCTGAGGATGCGGCTGGAGGGCAGGCTGTAGATTTCGTCGATGACTGCGCCGTTGTAGGGGTTGATGCGGTAGAGGCCGCGCTCGGTGCCGACCCAGAGGCCGCCGTCGTCGTCGAATTTGAGGGCGGTGACGTTGCGGCCGCGCATGGGGGTGACGCTGCGGGTGACGAGGTTTTTGCCAGGGTCGATGACCATCAGGCCTTCGGGGGTTCCGGCCCAGATGGTGCCAAAGCGGTCGGTGGCGAGGGCGTTGACGGTTTCGCCGGGTAGGTCGCCGATGCGCTGTTTGACGAAGGCGCTGGCGGTTTCAATTTTAACTAGGCCGTCGAGGGTGCCGACCCAGAGGTCACCGTTCTTGTCCAGGGTCATGGCGTTGGCGCTGACGCCGGGAAGCTTTTTGAGGGTGGTCATGGTCAGGCCCTCGTCGGGGCTGATGAGCACGAGGCCGCGATCGCCCCCAGCCCAAAGATACCCACGGGTATCAATCAGCAGCGATTGCACTCGGTTGGAGGGGAGGGTGAAGTTCTCAGCGGTAATTTCGGAGCTGCGGGGGTCAATGCGCTTGAGGCCGTCGAAGGTGCCAATCCAGATGCGCCCCACTTTGTCTTCCACCATGGACTCGATGGTGGTGTCGGGCAGGCCGACGCGGGCAAGGATGCGGCCAGTGTTGGGGTCAATGCGGGCGACGCCTTGCCAGGAGCCAACCCAGAGGCCGCCTTCAAAGTCGGGGCTGAGGACGGAGACGCGGTAGTCCTCTTCGATGGAGAGGTCTTCGGCGAGTTCGCGATCGCTGGGCAGGGGGGCCAATCCTGGTGGGGGTGGCTCGATGGGGTAGACGTTGGTGCGATCGTTGGAGGTGGTCTGGGCGACGGCCTGGTCGCCAACGCTCCCGCCCACCATGAGGCTGAGCAGCATTGCGCTTGCTGCGGAGATCGTACCGATGCTTAACCGTTTCATCCTCAAGCTCCCCTTTTACACTCCATGGTGCGGATTAATAGCGGTCTAGTGACTGTTGAGTACCGGGCCTGCAATTGCTGTGCAAGCTTCCGTAGGAATCGCTTGCTCTGACCTCTATATAAATAGTGCTTAGTCTCAGCTCGATAGATTCTACACATTGAAAGCAAAAATGCGTGGGATTCGCTGGGGAATTGCAGAGAATTTCAAAACCGGGCCTTGGAAGAGGTTCAAATTTTGCGCTTTACAGCTTGGATTTCGATGCTATATTAGAGGCTGGCTCGGACCCATGCAGTCGTAACGCCCAAATCTTGTCAGGACCGGAAGGTAGCAGCAACACGGGATGCTTATGACAGGCGTGGACTTCGGGCCTCCCACCCATCTTTCAAACCCGCTCTCCACAAGGGTTTCAAGCTCGATAGTATGTACGCTCTATAGTTTTTGCTTACTATATTTCTGGGATTTTGAGGTCATTCGAGACCTGAGCATAGTGCTTGTAAATCACATCTGGAGAAGTTCTGGCGAGGTAGGCGACGTCTTGAACACTCAATACCTTTAGCGCTTCGGTAATCCAGGTATGGCGGGCGTGATATTGGCTAAGCACGAATGCAACCTTTCCAGCCTCTGCCAGCCTCTCCACCATTGGCTTGAAGATGTCTGCTTGAAAGTTCTGGTAGTCGAATGGCCCTCCATGTTCACCTCTGAAGATCCAGTCTTCAGGACTTGCTCCTGCGGTGGCTTCTGATAGTAGTCTTTGCAACTGTGAGTTGCACGGGTAATCAGGAGTGCTGTTACCGGTTTTAGTTCCTTGGGGTGCTGCACTGCGGACGGGAAAGGCTGTGACAATTTGCAGCTGGCTTCCATCTTTGGCCCAGTGGTGGCGCTTGAGGGCTCGCAGCTCTGATGGACGGCAGCCTGTGTAAAAAAGGCCTTGGACCCATCGGCGCGATCTTGGCGTCAGTTCCTCTGCTGCTGCGAGGATCGCCGCTCTGCCGCTGACAGAGAATGCACGGTACTGGTTACCCCTGCGGTTTCGTTTCTTGATGTTGTCGATGTGTTGGAATGGGTCGCCCTTGAGGAGTCCAGCTTTAGCAGCCCAGCGGGTCGCTGCTTTCATTTGCTGAAGTGTTCGCCGGACTGTCTCAGGGCTCCATCGCCGCTTCTCCCCATCTTTCTGCTTTTGGGTTTCCATCCAGTGAAGCCAGTCCTGCCCGCTGGCAATCCACATGGGCATGAGTGCTAGGCGATCGCTGATTTGTTCGTAGTCTTTGTAAAAAGTAGATGCTGCAACGTGAGAGCGTCGGTAGTCCTTGTATGCATTCCAAGCTTTGAGCAGCGCTTGGCGGCTCGTATTGGTTGACATGAATATCAGATGCTACTGAGTTGAGATGCTGAGGCGAGATGCTGATCTTACTGGTCTGGCTTAATCAATCCGTTCAAGGTCGGTCACTCGAAAGGGTTTAGCAAATGCCCAGCCCTCGGCCTGAGTCTGAGCAATGTTATTTTTGATACTCACTACACTTAGGGCTTTATTGCCGCAGATTCGCTGCTTAGCAGTGCTTCCGCCGATGTAGCGGGCTGAGCATCCAGGCTTTACCAATTTCGCGTCAGCGTTACTAACTTTTGGGGCAGATTTACCACTTTCGCGTGTTACATTCCCACTTTCTACCAGTTTGGGGCTTCCCACTTTATATTCAACAGATTCGCTTTGTTGAATAGGCTGTTGAATAGGCTGATTTCCCTCTGTTCCTGACTTAGAGGCTGTTTCGCTCCCCTTTTCAACAGCTACAGCAAGTTCAGATTCAAACTGAAACTGGTAATCTGGCGCTGAACCCTCTGCTGTGACTGAATTAGAGGCTGTTGAATTAGGACTTTCAAACTGGGAATTACTACCACTTTGGGGTTCAAAGTTGGTTGTCTCATGCGTACTACTTCCCAGATTCCCACTTTCAGAAGCCGTATTAATAGAAAAAATATCTTTTTTCTCTATAGAACGCGGTGAATTATCCTCACTATCTGGATTTGCGCTATTCAACAAGTTATTCAACTGTTGAATAGCGCCTAAGTCCGCTAAACGGTACTGATAATTGCGCCGCTTGCCTTCTTTCACCACCTTTTCGCCTTGCACTTCGCTGACTTGCAGCCGGTCCAAAACTACGTATAGAGACTTCTTAGGTATCCCTAGACACTCGTGCATCTCTTCCAACTTTGCGGGGCTGTTGTGCTGGAGATAGTCGAGTACTGCGGCCCGTTGGTCTCCATTAATCTGGGGTTGCCAGTTACCGATTAGCTCCCACCGCAGGTTGTGCGGCATGAGTCGGATATTTAAATCAAACTTGCCCCAACCGTTCTCTATGAAGAGTCGGTGGCTGTTCTCACCGGGCGCGATCGTCATTCCCCCACGACAAGTTGCCCGAATCGCGGTTGAGCCTCGGGAGCTTTCGAAAATGTCTACGTCGTCGGCGTTGTCGATGTTCAGTTTCTTGCTGTGGTGAACCAATACAACGCAGGTGTCATACTTCATGGCCATGTCTTGCAGTGGTGAGATAACGCGGCCGATCTCGCTGCTGCTGTCACTAATGCCGCTATCGTTGGCCCGGTCTAAGGTGTCGATGACAACGAGGCGTGGGTCTAGCTCCTCAACCAGCTCCTCAAGGTCTCCAATCATGCTGAAGCGAAAGTTATCCAGCCACGCCACTTTCATTCCTTCCTCCCAGCCCTGGGCCATCTCGCGTTCCTTGGTTTTGGCTGGGTTGTCTTCCAAACGGCAATAAATCACAGTGCCTTTCAGCGTCGGTCGGCCTAAGAACTTCTCCCCGAGCGCAACGGCCCGAGCGATGCACATGCTAAACAGCGTTTTGCCCACTCTGGGGGGAGTGAACAGTAGGAACAGTTCATTCGCGGTGAGGATGTCGGGAATAAGCCACTCAGTATGGTCTGGGGCATTGGCTAGAAAATCATCATTCCATTGCAGGTTTGCCCTGAGACGGTTTTGCACTGCATCACCCCCCTGGGGGCCTTCCGCTGGCATCACTTCGACTTTCACCTCTTGGGCCACATCGGCCAGGCGCTGCGCTGCATCTGCTGCCTTTTCAAAATCGTGCTCTGTGAAGCCGTTTAGGATTGCGTCGGTGATATCCCACCCTGGGCGCTGCTCTGCTTTGGGCATTGGAACATCAGCGATATAGCCACGCTCTCCCAAGGCCTTGCAGTAGGCGATCGCGCCATCGCGGCCTGGAACTTTGCCGGATTGGGTTGGTGTGTCGTTCCGGTCAAACCAGGTCAGGACTTTTGAGCCTGGCAACCGTTGCAGCTCTCCAGCGCTGACCACTGTCGAGGCTCCACAAGTTGCCGTAGCCACTGCAACTTGCATATCGGCAACTTTGCACATCCAGCCCAGCAAGAGAGCATCCCATTCACCCTCAGCTAGCCAGCTCTCGGTGGCATCGTCGGGGCGGTTGGTGAAATACAGCGTTGCGGGGATGCCCCATTGCTTCCAGGGCATATAGTCGGGAAGGGCTGTAACCTCCTCATTCCAAGGGCATACGCGCTTTTTGATGTAGAACTTGTTGCCACCGGCAGGGATGGGAATAGAGATGGCAGGCACGCGCTTTTTGCCCACGTTGGCGGTTGAGATGCCCAGTTTGTAGTGGGTGATCACGTCGTCACCAATGCCTCGCAGCTTCAGCCATTGCTTAGCAGGGCCATTGCTCTTCATCAGCTTCTGGTGCATTGCATCCACCCTGGCCTGGGAGACTGCAACGCCTTTGGCTGGCTTCACCGCTTTGGCGAGCGCCTCTGGCACTTGCAGGGCTTTGGGATTGCCCAATGCTTCTCTGATGGCTGCGGTGGTGCAGCCGCGATGGCACTTGTAAGCACCAGCCTTTGGGCCTTCTGCTACTACAGATAGATTCCGTTTGTTTTTGCCATCTCGCAGGCAGCTAGGGCACTGGGCACGCCCAGAACTATCCAGCTCCACATGGTCAAGAATGGAGAACGTCATTATTCACTTTCCAGAAATACTTAGGGGGCGATTGCGGTGAAGGTGTAATCGCAATCGGGCTTGTGAGATAAGTTGCCCACTCTGTCTAATTTTCGTCAGAGGGGGTCAATCCCTCTTGTCAGCCTTGCCTAGGCTGAAGCCACTGATAAACAAGGCTTGTAGCCTCACTAAAAAGGACTAATTGCAGATTGTTAATGGGTGCATTTGTCTACGCTGAAGCGTTGAGGTGTAGCTAAAAATGCTGAGGTAAAGAACCGTTCTACCAATGCGTATTGGCTGATTCATGAGTTAAATTCCTTCTAGAGCAAAGGTCCGTATTTCGGCCCCGTTCCCCCAGATGCACCAAGGGGGGCGGGGCCTTTGCCGTATCTAGGCGATCCGCCAGAGTCACGACTTGAGAGAATGACAGCGGCCTTGCACTGCCAAGTTTTAGGCCGCTGTTGTTTCAGGTATAAGCAACTTGTCTAGACAAGTTGCTTAGTTGTGCTTATCCTATGGGGAGTAAGAACAAATCGCAAGGAGGAAAGCTTTTGCTAGCTATCCGAAAAGCGCTAGGCCTTACGCAGTCAGAGTTTGGAACTTTGATTGGTTGTAGCGATACCGTCGTAAGTCGCAGAGAGAGAGGGGCACATGAACCTTCCTTGAAGCCATCAGAAATACTTGCGACTGATAAAGCTCTTCAAGAAAAAGGCCTTCGCTGGTCAGACTTTGAGGACGCATTGAAAACGCCCCCTGCTGGTGAGACAGCAGAGGGCGAATAACAGGGGGAAGGAGGCCCCGATTTAGATTGCTCAATTAACCGTTCTAGCGCCAGGAGGGAGAGGTATCAGCTACTCCCACCTGACTTCTACCAAAACCATTGATTTTGGAGCATTCCAATTATGTACCTATTTCGTCAGTCAACCCTCGGCATTGCCGCTGGGTTGGCCTTTTCTCTGGTCTCAACCGTTGCCTTGGCTGTTCCGCAGTCTTACGGCGATGCTCGGGGCCTTTCACCTTCTCAGGTGGTTTCAGCGATTCACTTGGATTTCAGCAACGGTCAAAGCTACGGGGCAATTGTTGACCTGCTGGGGATGCCGGATGCTCGCGATCGTCGCGCTGACTGGTATTCCCTGCCCAACGGTGGCGGCTACATGCTTGTCAACTATCAAGGCGCTATTGCAGTGGGGCTGAGCTGGAGTAGCCAGCCTTAGCGATCGCCCTTCAGAAAATCGCTCGAATAGTACGATTGAATTACTGAGAAGGATCATGAGCAATGACAAACATGATTGCTGTGAAGAATGCGCCCGTGAACACCATGGCGCAACTAGTGCGAAAGGCTGCATCCGTATGGCAGCTCGTTTTAAAGCTGCTGGTCGCCGTGTCAAGCTGGTTGAAATTGAGCAGCTTAACAACCATGGATCAGTCCTCCGTGCCCGCTGTCACTTCGAAGGCCCTGACGCCGACGAATCTGTCTATGCAAACGAATTTCATACCTGGGTTCGCCGGACCTAATGTGATGTATCTTGTAGCCAATAGCGATTATCTGGCCCCAGGAGAGGATGAAAGCTACCTGCTCCGAGTGGATGGAGATATTAGCCAGAGCGTTCCTGATGGCTTTGAGCTCATCGAGTCCCACAAGCTTAACGATGGTGCAAGCTGCTTTGTCTGGAGCTTGATCAAGCCGCTGGGGATGGGTATGCGGCATTCATACAGTGATGTTGACCCTAGCGAGTTCGGCGATGATTTCTATCTATGCTGTGATGCTCAGGGCAATGTGGTGAAATCTGGATGGACTTTGGACGGTAGCCATCCAGAGGAAGGGAAAACGATTTGCACCTGTCCTGACGATGGTGAGCCGGTAAAGTGGAAAGTTGAGAGTGTTCGTTCTTTTGAAGCGATGCCCGCAGGCCCTGGTGTTGAGCGAGTTCACTGCGCGATCGTCAAGCCGGTAAACTAATTTCCGTTCTGCTTACAGGAAGAGGCCCAGTAACTAATGATTACTGGGCCTCTTCCTGTAAGCAGAACGTTGAGCCGCTCATAATGAGCAAACAGTTACCCCTCATTATTGAAGGAATCCTGGAATTATTTAATCAGCCAGTCAAGAACAGTAGATAACAGGGCTGCTACCAACAGTACTCGAGCCAAGAAGTTGAGAAATGTCGCAAAAGTTTGGTGGCCTGTTTGTGGCTGCGAATCCACTTCAAATTCTGCTTTAGCATTGTGTGAAACGTATTTCCCATCAACACTAACAATCCACTCTTGGTGACCTCCTGTTAGATGATAACCCTTAAATAATGGGATTCCCGCTTGCTTGGTCATATCTTCCATTAGCTGGTCTATAAAAAAAATCACTTTCGGTTCAGCCTCAGACTCTTTGATTACTGATTGATAAATCGTGTGTGGATTTTTGTCTTCATCACAGAATATGTTCTCTAAATCTATTAAAAGAATGCAATCAATGTGCGCCAGATTGTTTGTAAGCTTTGCTTTTTTTTCTATCTCGCCTATAAGAGCCAAGATAGTGATGTCTCTGGGAATAGTATTCTCAATTATTAGTAAGCCTAGGGCATCTGGTAAAGACAAAGCTTCCTTTGTGTCTCTTGCCTGTTCATTTGCGTCATTTAGAATGCGACCTACCCTTTTGAATGAGGGTCTCTTTAAGGAAAATCTATTTGACTCCCCTTGCTGTTCTCCGTTCTTGAATGCTTTTTCAACTTTCCCTTTTACCTCTATATCTTGAATTGTTTTAACCTCGCATACAACCTGCTTGTTGAATAGTAAAAAGTCTCCTCGACGCTTACCTCTTGGGAAATAAGTATTAAATCTTTCCTCATCTAAATCAATCGCTTGATTATAACTTTTGAGGAAATTTAGAATCTTCATAGTTCGTTTATCTTCCTGTCTATTGTGACCTATGTGAAATTTATAGAAGTGAATTTAGATGCTGAATCCTGTCGATTCCTGTATGTAAACATAGGTCGTAGAAAAGACTTGCTTATAGGTGGCCTTAGCGCAACTTCCTGTCTGATAAAAAATCAACTTCACTGTGAGCAGAAGATTTTCGAAAGCCTTGATGCTTGGCATTTAATCCTGCTCTGCTTGATGAAATATCGGTATGATAAATTCGATCAGATCCTGAGAGGATAGAAAGTAGCCTTAGTAAGGCTTTTCAGAAGATGGATCAATTATCTAAGAAATTCGAATAATCCGTGAGTAATTCCTCTACAACTTCTTGAAGATCTTTAAATTTCTTGTTTCCTTCCTTTTCTATCTCCACATAATAGTGTCGATAGTTAAGTGAATGCCCTGCCTCGTTCTTGCCTGCAAAAAATCCACATTTAATATGCGTTTCAGGTGTTCTTTCTTTCTTCTTGAAATGTTTAGATGCATTGCAGAGAGAATTCACTATTACATAATTTTTGTTGGTATGTAGAGACTTGTGAAACTCCTCTTCTTTAGTTAGCATGCAGCCTGTTTCTTCCTTCTCTTTGTAAGACTTGTGTCCAGCAGGCAATATCCAGTCACGTAAGTGATTTAAGGTGCATAGTAGGTTGAAGAGAACAAATTCGTTTGGAGAGTTATGTAGCTCTTGAAACTCCATCTTTGCTTTTTTTAGTAAGTCTGTCGCAGTCTTTAACTCATATAGTCCACCTTCCATGTTTAATTCTTTCTCCATGTATATAGAGTCGTGATTTATTAATCATATGAGTTATTTAGACTCTGAGCATGATTTAGCTTCGCTATCAAAGCCCCTGTGCTTCACAGTCAAGAAATAAAGGTTGGCTCACTGTGGATGGATGCAGACACTCTAAACAACCTTGCTGCTTAAGCAGCAGCAAGGTTGACGCATTGCGCTAGATGCAGAAGGTCAACGCCAAAGCCCCCAAATATCGTAGATGTACTACCGATATTTGG
The DNA here is from genome assembly GCA_938002085.1 of uncultured Pseudanabaenaceae cyanobacterium. GTDB lineage: Bacteria > Cyanobacteriota > Cyanobacteriia > PCC-9006 > JAAUQQ01 > JAAUQQ01. The sequence continues at coordinate 2,012 of CALLAT010000166.1, read as the reverse complement.
GGGCTTTGTTTGTAGGTTTTAATCCCCTACTTTGCGAAACGTAGTCCAATCAGCTGTACTACCACTCTGGGGGGTGACTCGCAGGGGCATTCCCCAACGTTTTGCGGGAGCCCATGCTTGGCAATCGGCTCCCCCTCGGAATGGCAACACCTGCCGCACCACCGGCAAGCTGACCCAAGGCCATGATAGCCAGTCGCTTATTCTCGGGCTCCATCGGTGAGTAGGCAATGAAGATAATTCCGGCGACAGCGATCAGGGCGATCGCCACTGGCGTTGCTTCGATATCCAGCTGAATCCTAGGCACCCTCATCATGAATAGCCCACCATCAACGGAATCCGCTCAACGCCTAACCCGGCATAGACCTCCATCCGCCGCTGAAAATCATCCCAGGGCTCAGGGTTCTTAATGCCAATACAGCCCGCCGTCCCTTGAACATTGGCATCAAAATGAACGCCAAACAGCCCGCGCCCATTCTCCACAAAGCTGGGCAGAATCTCATAGAAATTGCCATCAATGCCGGGCTGCTCCTGAGCCGTCACCCAATGGGGCGTCGTCACCACCTGATAGCAGTCAATCGCTGCCTGGTCCATGCGAGGAATCGGCCCCCGCCCCCGACTGTGTTGGTCCTGCCACTGCTGCCACCCCGGTAAACCCGACAGCGCCATATACCGCTCAACCGCCCGCATCTGGGGCCAGTCGATACAGTTCCACAGCTCCAGCCGTCCATAGGGGCTGGCATCGTTCTCTAACTCCGTGTGAAAAACAAGAATCGGTTTCACTTCATCACCTCCCCTAAAACCGCCTGTTCAAGGCGACTAATTCGAAACTCCTGCAATCGAACCTCAGACCTCAAGACCTCCCGGTCAGTCTGTAGCTGGTCTAAGCGCTTATCCAAGTGGTGATAAAGCTTCCAAACACTGCCCAAGGTCGAACCACCGAGGGAGACGATGGCCACAATTTCAGCAACCATCACAGCTCCTCCGTAATGTCGTAATCGTCGAGGTCATTCATCCAAGCGAGGTCATAGACAAACCCCGCCCGCTGGCTGACTGCTGGGCTCATCTCCTCTAACCACTGACAAAGCAGCCGCGCCCAGCGATACAAAAGCGAATCAAACTTTAAGATGAAGGGCCTAGGCCGCAAACTATGCCAAAGTGCTGCAATACATAACTTCACGGTCTCTACTCCAAATGTGACCCCGCCAGGTCGTGTTTATCGGTAGATGCTTAAGCGAAAGGGAGTCCCCAGAGCGGGGGCTCCCTTTCGCTTACCTATTCAGTTGTCACTCATGCTTGAGTCTGGTCTTAGCTCTCTGCGGGGGCTTCGGGCTCCGCTGGCTCCTCTGGCAGCTCACGCACCAAGCGATAGGCCATGGCACCTGCAATGGAGCTGAAGGCATCAGACCCCGCCGCCGAGCGAGCCCGCAGGCCAAAGACGGGATGGTCTGCAATCGTCACCACCTGGCCCCGGTCAAAGCTGCGACGCAGGCTAGGCCCGGTCATCTGTGAGCCTTGAACGGTATTGTCGATGGCATTCTCATCGTTAAAGACATCCATGCCCCCCACTGCCACGCTGATCAGGTTGTGGCCCATGGCCTCCTCGGCCTCAACCTCAGAGACGATAATCACCCGCATTTCTTCAACGAAGTAAGCGGGCTCAATGCCATTGACCCCGAAGTAAGGCAAATCAATCAGCTGACTGACTTCCATGTCACTTTGAGAGGTGGCGTTGAGCTGTGCCTCATAGAGCTGAGCACTGACCCACTTGCCATCTCGGCTAATCCAAGGGAAGTCATATTTCGGCTGACCATCGCGACTGAGCTCAATCCATTCCAAGCCCTCGGAGTGTTCGGGCTGCTCATCGCCCTTGATTGCAAAATGATTGTCACCTCGGTCACCGAGTAACCGAAACTTCGGCAGGGTTGCAGAGAAAGCGCGAAGCGAGGTTTGAAATTAACTAAAGGATCGCGCTTCCAAAGAGTGGTGTCAAGAAGCGCGAAGCGAGGGGGTTA
>CALLAT010000165.1 GCA_938002085.1 uncultured Pseudanabaenaceae cyanobacterium | reverse complement strand
CATGCCCGATAGTGAGTACTAGTCCAATAAAAATGGATTTACTAATAGTTGTAATGATAAGAATGAGAGTGCGATAGAGAGGTTGAAATGCGCCATATATGAGCAGCCCTCCGATCAAGGTGATGAGTGCTCCCCAGTTTCTGACAACAATTTCAGCAATTGGCCCACTAATCGATTCGCCAAACGTATTGAGTAAAGCAGCTTCGGGGGCTATTGCTGCATAAATCATGGTGCAAGTGAGCACTCCAGACACAAGCATGATCCATTTGATGTTATTTGAAATAACGTTCACTTTTGATATTTATGGGGAATTAACCTGATATAAATGATGACTGGATAGATGGAACTTCTAAACATGCTTCTGTCTAGTCGGGATGATTTGCCGGACAGTCTTATATCTCTTTCAGAGTAGCTCGGGATTTTGCTGACGTACCAAGTGAGACAAAATAAAAAATTGACGAATGAGATGAAGCGAGCGTTGCATGGCCGCTTTGTAGATGGTGATGTACCGAACCGGGGGGAAGCGACGTCGGCTGGCGGTGTTTGAAGGCGTGCCAATTGCGACGGCGGCGATTTTGACGTTATTGATTCGGTGACGAGTTCAGGAACGCTGGATCGGTGGAATGATGCGGCAGTACGGGCGATCCTCAAGGAAGGCCTTGAGCAGTTTTTACCCCCCTAAACGGTGCGTTTGGTTAACGCTGAGATGAGACCGGCTGTAATGCTCTTAATCCTTGCTATGGCTGAGTTGTAGGCTTTGTATACTCTCCAGAATATTTCTATATTTAGCGCCTCGACTCTCCAGTAGCATCGACAGGCAGATGGTCGTTTCAGGAAAAGTCTCCAGGAGCAAGTTATGAAAAGCTGGATGAATCTGAACTGTCGTAGCAAGATGGCCCGGTGCGGACAAAGTGCTCTGGTTTTCGTTCTGTTGGGGGCTTGTTCGGCGCCCCAAGCGGATGTCTCATCGTCAGAATCAGCCGTCACGCCTCAGGCTGATGTGGCAGGAGCCCCCAGGGTGGATGCAGTCTCGCCTCAAGCTCAAGCAGTAGCTTCCCAGACAGGCCCAGTGGAAATTACCCTCGTGGATGAATTAGATGGCATTAAGAGTGGCTATTGCCTGGATATTGCCCGTGGTCAGAAGGCAGATGCAAACCCTGCCAATGGTCTTCAGGCTCACACTTGCTATAGCCACGAGGGGGAGTTGGCGATCGATCAAATCTTTGATGCGAGTAAGCTAGCCGATGAACAATTGTTCATGCCTGAGTTTGATGTTTGCGCAACTGTCTCTGCGGTGGAGCTGGATGCCACTGTGGGGCTGGCTGCCTGTGATGGCAGTGAGACGCAACGGCTGGTGCTTTCTGCAGCGGGGAAAATTTCGCCTGTTGCTGATTCAAGCCTGTGTGTGACGGCTGCGGATGAGACGAGGACTGGCCGTAGTGAAACTAACTTGATGAGGGCGTTGAGTTTACAGTCTTGCAGTGATGGCCTTGCGGCGACTCAGGTGTGGCGCACTCGTTCTGAAGATGATCGAGCTGGTTAATCATGCTGCTGCGGATGAGGAGCTGTGAAGGAATGCTGCAGTAGTGGCATTCCTTCGCGGCTGGTGTGGATGGGGGAGTTTAGTGAATTGGGGGGCAGCTTTTCATGCTGATGATGCGTCTCGCGACTGCGGTGATTTTGACGGCGGCATCTTTTATTGATTTGGTGATGAGTGCTGTGACTTTGGATCGATGGCATGATGCGGCGGTGCGGGCGATCATGCAAGGCATTGAAAAATTCTTACTGTCTTAGGGATTGTGTTTGGTTTGCTTGCTGGCTGTATTGTGTTTAAGGCTGCAGCACATGTTTTGTTCCGCTGCTAAAGTAGTCAAAGAAGTTTATGATTCTTATAAAGTAGGGAGTACGGCTCTATCTCATAAAAAGATAGAGCACGTTTTTGCTTGCCTACACAGTGAAAGATGGCTGATCAGTCGTATCACCATTTTGCATAGAGTCAACAGAAAATTATGTGTTTCTAGCATTGAGTCTCTTAATGCGTTACACGAAGAGCGACTCTGGCATTCTGTCACCATCTCATGTCGCTTCCACCTTCGCTGTGCTTTAAGTAAGCTTATGTGTCAGCGATGCGAATGCTCTGGTCCTAGCGAAAGAGTGGTAATTTTGTACTGAAATTTTCAGGGATATACTAAATACTAGGGTCGTTGTAAATTAAGTCTTTACGTATCCCAAGCCTTTTCTAGTAAGGGCTTAATGCACAAAGCCTATAACTTCTCGAAAGGCTTTCAGCTCTTGCTTATTCTAATTTGACAATAGGTCTATTATCTATTTTTGTAAAATATCCAGAATGGCATCTCCACTCGTTGAAAAGTAATGCACTTGCGCAATATAAGGCAATCAGATGCGCTGTATGGTGTGCGAGTAGATCTTAGGTGTGTCTGGATGAGTCAGTGAGTTGCTATTGGCAGAAGCTAGATAGTTGAGTGGTCTAAGGTCAGCAAAATGAAATCACTTGTAGAGCTACGAGGATTTTCAGAAATAAAAGGGACAGAGGCAGAAGAATTTGAGAGGGCAATTGTCAACAACATTGTTGACAATGGATATTGCCTGGTTCGAGGGGTAGGAACAGAAGACTTCTTACCTATGGCAACGAAACTTGGGGATATTCAATTTCATCCTAAAGCAGATGAACGAGGTGTTGTAGGTGAGGGAGACTCAAAATCTAATCGATGGAAGAAAAATGCAAATGAATACATCGGACATAAGAGAGAAGCTATATCTCCTCATACAGATGGTTCATTTTTAAACACAATGACATCGAGTGGATTCGGTCTTAAGAGAGTTCTTCCTCCTGCTCTTATTGTCATTCAGTGCTTGCAAGATGGAGGCAGTGAAGCTCCAGTTATGAATACAATTGTAGACTTGTCGGCTGTACTAAAGGAACTAAAGGTTCACGATTTGAATGTATTTAGCATATTAAGTACACCTGGATGTGTTTCATTCTTCAGAGATGATCAAAAGGCTGTTGATGTTAGCATATTTAAAAAAAATGGAAAAGGAAAGTTGCATGTGAGATATAATGCAGGTCGATTTATGTATTATCCAAAATGGTCTGAAAAGGCGATTTTGCATTTCCATAACCAATATGTTCTTAATCCTCGCTTCCACCAAGAATTCTGTCTCAAAAGAGGTGACATTGCAATCATCGATAACTTAAGAATTTTGCATGCTAGAGACGAAATTCAATTATTTCACAGCACATCCGCTCGGAAAATAAGGAGAGTTTGGATAAGTCAGAAAGACGCAGACTTTCTTAGAAATATCCCATCTGAACGACCAACTCACAGTGTACTGGAGGACTCTGATTCTTACTTGCCTATAGAAAGAAACGAAAAAAATAGTTTACTAAATACAGATAATTTAGGTATTAAGATCTAGTTGATTTTGTGATTTAGCGCTCTTGTTTTCTTTGTAAAACTGTAGCTCCTCCTGCACCAGCCATGAGAGCAGTGAGGGTTGAAATTACTTTCTCAGACACTACTTTGTCTTTAGATAAGCCGGAATAGAGAAAGCAGGATGCAACTATGGCTGCAATAAACAACATTACTAACCGGTAAGTTTTTTGTCGTCCTATTTCCTCTTTGTGTCTATTCTGTTCTGCTGCTTCTACTTCTCTATGTCTATTACTCTCACTCTGCTCTGCATAATTAAGATTAGCTTCCTGTAATTGAGAAAAAAAAGTTAAAAATTCTTGTGGAGAAGACGACTGAAGTTTTTCTTCTAGGAGTTCAATAGGGATGATTGGTGTTCGAACTATACTCTCACTAGATTTAGAACCATTACCAAAAATAACCTCTTCTATTTCTTCAGGCTGAAAATCACCCTGCATGCCACCCTCTCCTCATTGCTCTTTCCAGAATTGAATTTGAGATAATAGCAGCTTTTCTGACGTTTGCTTGCTCATCATTAGGAATGACGAACACTACTCTGTCTTCTCCATGAGTAGGCAATGTTTCGATAATTACCTTGCTGGAATCTTTTTGTATACGCTCTAGCTCAACTAAAAATTTCTTTGTATCTTGCTTTGTCGCGGAGGACTTGAGTATGAGTTTTTGTGTTCTTTTCTTTCTTCTGTCTGTTCCTATCTCCTCTTTGATTCGGATTAAACTTGCTCCACTTACTTTCTGAGTTACACTGCCAGCTTTCTCTAGATTCTGATCGGGCGAAAGTAGAGGCGCATATTCAAAAGCACATTGGAATTTTAACTCTATAAGCTCTAACTCAACTCTAGCAATGAAGGATGCTATCGTTGACGCAACTGTCTCTACAAAATTTATGCTGCTAGGATGATACTTATACTCATAGCTAGAAAAGAGAGATAGAGTGCCAACTACCTTCTCCTGTAGCATTAAAGGGAAGCATCCAAATGCTTTGAAATAATTTTCGTCAATCCATCGCTTGTTTTTAAATTCACTTCTCTTCTCTTCACTAATTATAAAAGTAAGTCTTTTCTTGGTGTTGAAAACTTGTCCTGCAAACCCTGTGTCAACACCCTGTTTTCGAATATCTCGATCTGTATTATCCCTTGTATTCCACTTGATCCTCGGAATACCCGACTGAGCAATCACAACCAGTGAGTTGCCAATTGCTAACCTTAGAACAGCTGCATCATAAGACGTTGGAGCTTCTACTACTCCAGAAACTAAGCACTTTTCTAAGAAAGAACGAAATCTATCCGATAAAAAGACATCTCTGAATAGGATTTCTTCATCAGATTCTAAGTATTTTTTTTGAAATATCTTATATTTAAGATCAGGATATAGATAACGATCACTTGCGCTCATTAGCTGTTGATTCAAGTCTCTCAACGTCTTCTGACGCATTTTGTATCTAGCTAGAGAAAAACCTGTTGAGATAGAGTTAGATAGGTTGGATAATTTGTCAATATCATCTTGTAAAAACTGACCTACTTTGCGAGGGGAAGAAGAAATTTTATTAACTACCTCTAAAACGCCATATGTGCGATTTTGTCCATCTAACGGGATACAAATAGCCGACCTAAAGCTCCCTAGCATACTTCTGTAAAGAGCTATCTTTTGAGAGGAATCACGATTGAGAGATTCTTCATCTTCTTCCCTGATCATTTGAAAACTTCCGTAGTATGAGTTTTCATTCTTAGGCTTCACGACCTGAGCAGTAAAGACTAAGAGCTCTTCGGAATCTTCGATATCTTTATTTACTGAATAAGCTTCTTCAATCCATGAACTAGCAGGTATTGAGTTGCCAGCAGGATCAATGGAATAAATCGCAACCCTCTTAAGTAGACCTAACTTATTAAACAAAAAGATAGAGCAAGATTGAACGTCACATGTCTGAGCGACAACCTTGACGGAATGGCGAATAAGCTCATGTGTATCCTCAAACTGAAGAAACTCTTGTCGAAACGCTCTTGACTTCTCAAGCAGGTCTAACGATACAGGATCTATTTCCATAGTTTTTGGGTAGGCAGACTATTAGGTGTACCCCTCTACTTATTAGTAGTTTACCTTACAGCAAAGGGGAAGATGTAGTAATCTTTACAAAGATGTTGAGCTTCCCGCGCGTATTGGGATGTATGAATGATTAACTCGAGTTTCATTCTCTAAAATGGCATCTGCGTGGTCGTAGGCATGGGTCAAGTTTAGATAGGCTAATGTTGAATGGGACGAGAACTTGTATAGAATTTTCTGATATTTGGTAGATGCGCTCTATCTCTCAACTCTCGGCAAGTGATGATGTTAGCTCTGGAGTATTGGATTTTTAACAACAGTTAGCCATTCGTTGCCCTCGTTGTGATGACGCCAGGTAATAGTTGAAAGATTAGGGGCTGGGAAATCTATACTCCACTTCGATGGGTCTAACTCCCAGGGTTGATTCAAAGTCCGGGCACTGGGCTAGGTAGTGGGGAGTAAGGGAAAGCTAAGTGGAGAGTCTAGCTCTGAGGCTCCAGCCAATGCATTGTCCCCGATGTAAAAGTGACTCTCTTTGGAAGAATGGGAAACGTCAACTCTCCGGTGGTCAGGTGGTGCAGTACTACCGCTGCCAAGATTGCCACAAGCGTTTTAACGAGCGGGCCGGTACCCCGATGCATCGCATCAAGGTTTCAACGGAGAAAGTTGCGATGGTGCTGAGGTCGCGTAGCGAAGGATTAGGACTCAGAGCTGCCGGTCGAGTCAGCGGTCGCTCCCACAGCAGCGTTGCCCGCTGGGAAGCTCGTCTGGCCAACCATCAAGAGGGCTGGTCACCCACTCCATCCCGTGAAACCGAAGTGACTCTAGAGGGAGATGAGTTGTATACCAAAGTTGGCAAAAACCGACCAGCCCATGAGAGTGAGGGCTGAACAGCTATTTTCCTCGAACGAGCCAGTTGATATTGGGTGAGCGCCGTGAGTGGAAAACGAGACTCGGAGCTGTTTGAGCGCAGTGTGACCCAAACGTGGGACTGAGCAAAAGACTGTGACTGGATTCGCTGGTTTACTGATGGGGAACGTCGCTATGGCAAGGTGTTATGGGAGTTGGCTTCGGTCTGGCTTAAGGCTGGGGAGTTACCCGCCATCTATCACTGGCGTAAGGTGTGGCGAGAAGGATTGGAGGTGGCCATCAAGGTCAAAGGCTCTCAGGGTCGACCTCGACGAGAATGGCTCAAACAGGAGCATCCTTGGACAGCCATCAGTTCTGAGTTTGAGGTTCATGCCAATCATTGCGAGGCGCAGAATGCTGCGATTAGGCGTCGATGTAGTGCCTTTCGGCGACGACAGAATTTGTATGCCAAAACCGTGGATGGATTAGAGCAGGCCGTTGCACAGCAACGGCTTATTCACAATTGGGGTCGTCCTCATTGGTCTTCTAAGCTCACCCCCGTAACTGTACTTGGATTCATTGAGCGGTCGTTGAGTCTTGAGGAAATGCTGAGCTCAAGGGGCGTTCACTTCCTACCTACTTAAGAGGCCAGTGCCAAAGTCCGAAGATATCGATTGAAAGTAGTATTCCGCATTTAATATTCAGCCATGTGACACCGAGAGCGCCGTGACTCTATCCTGTCTCGTCCTAGAATGCATCAGCCTTGCTCTCTCGGCCAGTGCCTGCTTTGCCAGTCTGGATAAGACTGTAAGAATTCTTGGTAGAAATTAACTCGATATTGCTTTGAGATCTTGCTTTATTATGGTTAATTTCATCAAAGCTCCCCAGTGAATCAGGATAGAATCGAACATCATATTCACCGTTGCACCGCGCCACCCGGCTGACATAGAACTTGCTTCTCCAGTAAAATACACGCTTCTTGGACTTTGCCAGCTCGGTTTAAAGATGTAATGAGTGGTCGAGTCTTCACAGAGTTAACGTGTGAACTCATGCAGTATTCTACTTCGCATGTTGCTCCAGCACCTGCCTTAGATAATGCCCCGTATGAGACCCTTCTACCTGAGCCACCTCCTCCGGTGTACCCATCGCCACAATCTCGCCGCCGCGATCGCCCCCATCTGGCCCCAAATCCACAATCCAATCGGAGCAACGAATCACATCCAAATTATGCTCAATCACGAGAATTGAATTGCCCTTATCCACCAGCCGCTGCACCACATCCAGCAACTTGTGTACGTCATAGAACGACAGACCCGTCGTCGGCTCATCAATCAAATACAGCGTCTTGCCCGTCGCCCGTCGCGAGAGTTCCGTCGCCAACTTCACCCGCTGAGCCTCACCGCCCGATAGCGTCGGCGCAGGCTGACCCAACCGCACATAGCCCAGCCCCACATCCACCAATGTCTGCAACTTCGTCGAAGCATTGGGAATATTCTCGAAAAATTCGCAGGCTTCCTCCACCGTCATACCCAGCACATCGGCAATGGACTTGCCCTTGTACTTCACTTGCAGCGTCTCGCGGTTGTAGCGCGCACCCTTGCACACATCGCACTGCACATAGACATCGGGCAGGAAATTCATCTCAATTACGTTCACGCCCTGACCGCTACAGGCTTCGCAGCGTCCGCCCTTGACGTTGAAAGAGAACTGACCGGGCTTATAACCCCGCGCCTTTGCTTCCACGGTGTGAGTGAAAGTGTCGCGGACAATATCGAAAGTGCCGGTGTAGGTTGCTGGGTTAGAGCGCGGCGTCCGGCCAATGGGGGATTGGTCGATGACGATGACCTTATCGACGGACTTGAGGCCCTTGAGATCTTCCAGCCCCTTGGGAAACGGAATCTTACGACCCAGGCCATGGTCCAGGGCTGGGTGGAGCAGTTCGTTGATCAGCGTTGACTTACCCGAGCCAGACACCCCGGTGACGCAGGCCAAAATTCCCAAAGGAATTTCAACGTCTAGATTGTTGAGGTTGTTTTGCTTGGCCCCGATCATTTTGAGGCTGCGACCATTGCCCTGGCGACGCTCCGTCGGTGTTTCGATGCGGCGACGACCAGAAAGGTAGAGGCCGGTGAGGGAGGTCTCAGAGTTCAACAGATCATCGAGCTGACCGTTGACGACGATGTCGCCGCCATGGACGCCCGCACCAGGGCCGATGTCCACAATGTGGTCCGCAGCACGGATGGTGTCTTCGTCATGCTCCACCACGATCAGCGTATTGCCCAAGTCGCGCAGCTTAGTCAGGGTGCCCAGCAAGCGGTCATTGTCCCGCTGGGCAAGCCGATGCTGGGCTCGTCCAAGACATAGAGCACCCCTGTGAGACCTGCACCAATCTGTGTGGCCAAACGAATCCGCTGGGCCTCACCACCGGAGAGGGTCATGGCCTTACGGGAGAGGGTCAAATAGTCCAGGCCTACGTCCAGCAGAAATTGCAAACGCGCCCGAATTTCCTTCAGCACCAGCTCACCAATCTGGGCCTGGCGCTCCGTCATGGGGCGCACGCCTTCGGGGGCTTCCACTTCCCCGGTTAGGTGCTGCACTTTGACCAGGCAATCGCGAATGGAGCTGTGGCTAAAGTCCGTGATCCGGAAAGAGCCAATGCGCACGGCCAGGGCTTCTTGCTTGAGGCGATGGCCCTTGCAGACGTGGCAGTTCTGGTCGATTAGATACTTCTCTAGCTTCTGCTTGTAGGTCTCGGAGCTGGTGTCCTTATACTGGCGATCCAGCATGGGCAAAATGCCCTCGTAGGGGCGCTTGTAGCCCTTCTTGTTGCTGTAGCGGGAGTCCGTTTCAATCCAGATGGGCTCCTCACTGCCGTGGAGCAAAATATGTTGCTGATCTTCGTTAAGGCTGTCCCAGGTGTTTCCAATTTCAAAGCCGTAAGCCTTGCCGACGCTGCATAGGAGGGACAGGTAATAGGTGTTGTCCTTCTCAGACCAGGGGGCTACGGCAGCATAGATGGGCAGCGTCGTGTCGGGAATCACCAGCTGGGCCGAGAAGCGCCGCAGGGTACCGATGCCGTGGCAGTTTGCACAGGCACCGTAGGGGGAGTTAAAAGAGAACAGGCGGGGGGAAAGCTCTTCCATGACTGCGCCATGCTCGGGGCAGGCGAAGTTCTCGGAGAAGATGATTTCGTCGGGGAGATCTCGCTCGAAGGCGCGTTCATCCGTTGCGTCGTAGACCGCTGCTTGTTCCGCAGCAATGCCCTCACGGGCGGCGCGGGCTTCGTCCATATCCACAACTTTGCCTTCGGCATCTGCCTCAGGATTGCCTTCAGGGTTTTGGCCCGGCTCGTTGGGATCGACCTGGGGCTTGCGGTTCTTTTTGCGCTTGACGATTTGGGCGATTGCCACGCCATCGGAATGCTTCAAACAGGTGGTCAGCGAATCCACGATCCGCTCTTGCAGACCCGGCTTCATGATCAAGCGATCCACCACGATCTCAATGTCGTGATAGAGGTTCTTATCCAGCTCAATGGAATCCGCCAGCTCCCGCACTTCTTTATCAATGCGCACACGGGCAAAGCCTTCCGAGGCCAGGCTAGAGAGCAGCTTTTTGTGAGTGCCTTTCTTGCCGCGCACCACCGGAGCGAGGAGCTGGAAGCGACATTTTTCCGGTAGCTCCAGGAGACGGTCCACCATTTGATCGATCGCCTGGGGTGCAATGGCGCGATCGCAGGTAGGGCAGTGCGGCTCCCCAGCCCGACCATAGAGCAGACGCATGTAGTCATAAATCTCCGTCACCGTCCCCACCGTGGAGCGGGGGTTGTGGGAGGTGGATTTCTGGTCAATGGAAATAGCTGGGCTCAGGCCCTCGATCGCATCTACATCAGGCTTGTCCACCTGGCCCAAAAACTGCCGGGCATAGGCGCTGAGGGATTCAACGTATCTACGCTGACCCTCCGCAAAAATCGTGTCGAAGGCCAGAGAGGATTTGCCGGACCCAGAGACGCCAGTGAAGACGACCATCTTGTCCCGAGGGATATCTAGGTCCACGTCCTGGAGGTTGTGTTGCCGCGCGCCCCGCACGCGGATCATCTCCCGTTCAATGGCCTTACTAACAACGCTGAGGTTTTCTGGATTTCTGGGGGCTGCGTTGGATTGCCGAGCCGTTTTTTTGGTTTTGCTGCCAGCAGCATCGCTGGCTTTGTCTGTTTTTGCCTTTGTTGCCTTAGCTTTGGTAGCTGTCTTTTTGGCGCTGTCTTTGCTTTTGCTGGTAGATGCTTTTTTAGCTCTAGCCTTGGTTTTGCCTGCTTTTTCGGTGCCGCTATCTTTTGCGGTTTTAGCCGCTTTGGAGGGAGTGGAGTTGGAGTCGGCAGCGGGCTGCTTAGGCATGGGACAAAATGTGACGTTCCGTAACGTTCCATATTAGAGGGCGATCGTCAGCCCCGCTGTAAACCCGGACGTCTGGGGGGCATTTTTTTACTCAGGGTGAATTCTTGAGGCTTATTCGGGGGACCCAGATCTAGATCTCTTCATCTCTTGCCTCCTGTTCCCTTGCTCCTTTAGGAGCAGGGGCTAGGGGATGAGGTCTGCTTGTTTCTTTTCGAGCCACCGCTAAGACCGAACCCTCATCCGTCGCTTTGCCACGCTGCCAGAACTATTCTGCAGACCATTGTGGATGTAGGGCATGACGGTATTGTGCCGGGGCCAGGAGCGTTGGATAAACATCCATAGCATGGGAGTGGAAATGGCCATCATCAACAGGCCTAGCCAGAAGCTGCCGCCTAGCATTTGGCTGGCTTCTTCGCTGGTCGCTCCTGTGCTGCTGAACATCTCTAGCAACAGGGCAAAGACATTGTTGAGGACGTGGCAGGCCACGGGTACGGCGAGGGTGCGGGTACGGATGTAGAGCAGACCCATGACCAGACCAAACATGGTCATGCCTAGGGGGTTGAAATGGAGACAACCAAAGGCAATTGAGGAAGCAATTAGGGCCATGTTGACGCCCCATTTGCGCTCCCAGCGCTGGAGCAGAATGCCACGGAAGGCGATTTCTTCGACGATAGGTGCGGCGATAACGACGACGAAGATTTTGATGAATTGGGCGAACCAGGCCTTGTCGGGCAATATGCCTTCCTGGGTGGAATTGACGATGCCGTCGCCAATGGGCGGCGCAATCCAAGACATCAGCCCTACATAGGTGAGGAAGGTTCCCAGGGTGAAGAGCAGTAGCAGCCCAGCCAACATGAGCAACATGCCCCAGCGCCAGATTTGGGGCGATCGCCCCCAAAGTTGCGGAAATGCAACCTGATGCTCTTGCAAGTAGCGCATCAGCCAAGTCCCAAAGCAGCCGTAGAACAGCAGCATCAGAACTGGAGAAAAGAATGCGCCACTGGGTTGCAGTAATCCAATGGACTGAAACAGAAAAACAATGGCTAGGGTGATGCCGACAAAACACACCACCGCCCACAACAACAAGTAACGAGTTTGTAGCTCGTCGAAGGGATTTTTGCGAGGAGGAGCAGTTGCCATAGGATCGGCTGGAATTAGGCTGGGAACATCAAACAATTGCAGCCTAAATACTGCCGCATATAATTTAAAGTCTACAGCCCCGAGGATCTTCGGTTGTGATCTCGTCCTGTCTCAGCTGCAAAGTCGTGAGGCGGTTGGGACTCGCTGACATAAGCTCTGTCCACAAAATAATTTGAAGCTTCTCCAGCTCGCTTCGAAAACAATCCCCCGCTCAGCTTAAATGGGGCTGAACGAGGGATTTGAACAAGACGATTGAGCCCACCCATCAAAGCATTACAGGTCCTGTTGATGTTCTTCTAGAACATCCATTAAGTCTTGGAAACACCCACTGGGGACAAGCTCTGAAAGGGGAAGTTGTGTTTGCCCGCCGCCCACCGGAACCTGAAAACTGGCCATGACGGCCTTTACGCTGCTGGCGCTCAGGTCATTGTCTTCTAATAAAACCGCTAGCTTTTCGGCCAGTGGACTGTGGAGATGGGCATCGTTGAGATAAAGGTGCCATTTCGCGATGTCGATATAGACCTTGTTGCCAATGTCGGCAGCGAGGTTCTCGATAAATTCTGTGCTGATAGCCATGGGATTTCTCCGATGAAGGGGGGGCGACAACAAGTCAGGCAGTTTTTCGCAGCCTATCAATACTGTTTTGAGGGGCGCGCTTACGTCTTGGATGCGTAAGCGGCGGCCTTCCCCCAGTGTTGGCTTTAGGCCGAGGGTTCTTCGTACTTAGCAATGACAAAGACATATAGGGCATGGCTCAGTAGCGCTACAGCCCAAATGCCCGTAAGTATGGGGAGATTGTCCCAGCGTGGTTTGAGGTTTTGAAAAAACCAGAGCCCGGAGTTGAATGCCGAGAATGCAGCCACATGGACGGCAAAGTTGAGGCGATCTTCTAGGCGGCGAAAGGCCAAGTCATTGACGCGATCGGGTTTACGGGGCCAACGGGGGGGCATACGACTTTAGGCTGAAAACAGCGAGTGAGGGGGCGATTAATTTTTCATGGTTGTTAAACAGACCATGAATCCTCCTTAATTCTCCTACGAAATGACAGAGCTGGAGGGATTGATTCTGTTAAGAAGTTGAGCCTATGGCAATGCGTAGAAATGCAGTCTGGTTCATTGCTCTCGGTCTTGGAGGCTGAGGGATCTCTTGGGAAATATCCCGGATGGAGATTGTGAAGACTTTCCCAGAAACTGTTGCCCCTAAGCAATTACGCGGGAATGCGGGGCTAGAATATTGAAACCCCCAACTTCGGATGTCGCCTGCATAGGGTTTGACCCTTCTCGACGACCTTCCGAGGATGCACCTAGAGTAAGAACAGTTGACCCCAGGGTCCGTTAGTGGAATTGCAGGGCTTACCGAGCCCGATGTGGATTACCGCATGGAAATTCCGCCTTTCGAGGCCTAATTGATTAGGGGTCCCTTGAGTTGTTTGCCATCGCCGCGATGGGAGTTGCCTTTTTAAGCCGCAGGTTTGGGAAGTGCTCGCATCGTTGCTGTTTATCGAACTTTAAGTGGAGTGGGCTGACGTGAAGGCTGGGCTAAGGACATCTTCAGTGACAATTTCCCATCTGCGGCGTAAGACGTCTCGGTTCGGCAACGCCCACCTTGCGATCGCCGTTTTCCCCTCGCCTTCGACGGCCTTTATGGCCTATCGATTGCTCCACTATCACGGCATTTCCCCTGAGAATTTAGCCCTAGTGGGTGAAGGCTACAGCAAGCCAGAGTGGGTTGGCCTTGTAGAACCTAAGCGTATGGCCCGCCAGCGAGCTAAGGCTTGTGCGTTCCTGTCCTGCATTTTTTGTTCTGCTGTGGGCTTTGCCATGGTGGGATTGTTCCATGGCAAGTATGGAATGCCCTTTGACTTGAGTCATTGGATGCTGGCGTTGATTATTCCTGGGTTTGCCTTGGCAGGTGGTGCTTTGGGGGCTGGTCTAGGTGCCTTAATTGGCATGGTGAGCGAGATGGGTCGTTTAAGCATTTATCGTCATCATCTTAAGCAGGGCCACTATCTGCTGATGATTGAAGGAGACGAGACGGTGGTTCGTCTTAGCCAGGATGTTTTGGGGCAATATGCCTCTGCTAAGACCCCTGCGCGTTAATTAATGAGGCGATCGCGTTCAGTTGAAGAAGCCCTGCCTGGATCTGTTCTGGCGGGGCTTCTTTGTGATTTCGGCTGGGAAAACGCCGCCAGAGGCTTGAGCTTGAAGGGGCGATCGCCGCGTTTTTGACTTCGGCTCTTCCCCTCGTCATTGCTCCAGCCCCTTGCTAGCCTGGGCGCGCTCAGGATTTGGAAGGCAGGGGTATGCAGAAGCAAGTCGTTAAATGGGTCGTCTTGGGAATCACTCTGATCGTGGCGTTTCACGCTGCAAAGCTTTTGGTCTTTGCGGTGTATCGGACACCTGGCCTAGAAATCATCCGCAGTTCCTAGGCCCTTGAAACACTCTGCCTAGGCATTCGTAAACAGAGTTCCTCTAGGGCTGGCGAGGAGCTTCTGAGGATGTTGCCGGGTCAACAGATTCCGCTGTGTTGGCTTTCTTTACCTTTGAGCTTTGGCTGCGAGTCTTGACGGGCCGGTTCTCTCCCGGTTGCTCAACAAAGGAGGGGGTTGGAGAATTAGTGCTCAGAGAAAAGCTGAGTGCCGTTGCCACAAGGGCTAGGGACGCGATGGCACCTGTGGCCAAGCGGCGACGGTAACGACCCACAACCCACTCTTTAAGGTTCTCCTCGATGCGCTGGGGCAGCGGGCGAGCCAAGCTGCTGGTGCTACCAATGGTGTCTACTTGAGCGAGGTCAGCAGTGGCGCCCATGCGCTCCATCCAGCAAGGACTTTCTTCGCCGTAAATATAGCTGCTTACCTTAATGCCGCGAATACCTGCCGGTGCAGTATCTGCCAAGGTCTGACGGATTGTGGGGAGCATGTCGGCTTTGATCAGTCGCTCAAAGCTCATCAGGTCAACATGGAGTAGGCCCTGTCTTTTCCAAGCCGTGACGTCGATTTCATCACTGTCGAGGCTCTGATGAATCAATGTGGCGATGGCCAGCGGCTGCCCTTGGTGGGCGCGACTGAGCAGGTTTGGGGATGCGCTATCCATGACCAGTTGCAATGCCATAAATCTGAGTACAGGCTTATTTTTCCCAGAAACATGTGGCCCCTTTGAACCTCAGATAAAGTTCAGTACTTCACCGTAGGGTAATCCTGACATTTGTGATCTGAATCTCTAGAGATGCAGGTGTTTCCAGATAAAAACACTTGGGCCTAGCGCTGTGGTTCCCTGTTTCTGCCTAGGGCTCAGGCTGCCCGAGCGACTTGTCTTGCTGGCAATGGCGCAGTCTCTGTCAATCCTGGGAGGGCTTGCTGCAGTAGTCCCCAGATTTGCCACCGGTTTTGCTGAGGAGCTGGATGGGGCCGATTACCATGGATTTTTCTAGGGCTTTGGCCATGTCGTAGAGGGTGAGAGCTGCGATGCTGACGGCCGTGAGGGCTTCCATCTCTACGCCTGTTTCGCCCTTGATGCGGACTGTGGCGGTGATGCGATAGCCCGGGATGGCTTCGTCGGCCTCTAGGTCTACGGTCACTTTCGAGATCGGTAGGGGATGGCAGAGAGGGATGAGCTGGGCAGTTTGTTTGGCGGCCATGATGCCTGCGAGGCGGGCGGTGCCCAGGACATCACCTTTGGGGCTGTTGCCAGCGGCGATCGCGGCCAGGGTCTCAGTGGTCATTTTCACCTCGCCTTGGGCTACGGCTTCCCGCAGGGTCACAGCCTTGGCTGAGACATCTACCATTTGAGCTTCACCCTTGGAATCCAGATGAGTCAGGGCTGGGGATGATTTGGCTTGGGCAGCGGAATAAATTGCGGATGAAGGGTCTTGCATAATTTCCAAAGCAATGTGATATTAATAAAGCCCGAGAGCGCGAGGGCTTGTAGCTCAGTGGATTAGAGCATCTGACTACGGATCAGAGGGTCGGGGGTTCGAATCCCTCCAAGCCCGTTCTCGCAGCCTATCGTAAGGCAAGTAAAGACCCCGCAGATTAATCAATCTGCGGGGTCTTTGTTTATGTATGCTCTGGATCCATTGAATGGGTTGCGCAGGGGGCGAGGTTTCCTCGCCCCCTGCATGGACAGAAACCAAACAAGCCGAGTTAGTCTCACCTCGACCAGGGGGTGGATTATGTGGAAGGGGCTGGGCGGGGTTGTGCGATCGGCCCCATGCCGGATGACTGGGCTTCGGGTAGAGCGTAGCCGTCAGGTCCTTGACCCAGGGCAAAGCGGAGGGATTCGCTGAGGCCAGCATTGGCGCGGGTTAGAAACAGAGCCAGGGCAAGGAAGACCATGGCAGCACCAATGGCGAAGATGGGTCGGTAGCCCAGGCTGTTGGCAATTTGGCCAAAGAGCGGTGCGGCGATCGCCCCTCCCAGGTCCAGCCCCAGCAAACAAATGCCAAAGATTCGTCCCCGCTGGGCTGGTTCAGAGCGGTTTGCTAGCAGTACGGACAGCATCGGAATCAGCAAGCCAAAGCCAGCGCCTTCGATAATGGCAGCAGCTAAGAAGGTCTCGGGCGATCGCGCCAAGCTGAGCATGACCATGGCAATGCCGTAGGTGCCCATGCCGAGGCTCATCAGCAAGCCCATACCCATGCGCTTGGACATTAGCCCCGCCGCGAAGCGCAGCACAAACCCAGTCATTGCCGCCGCGCTAAAAAATAAACCCCCATTCATAACCAGCTCACGGGGTCCAAAGCCCAGACCGAAGCTATTGCCGTTAAGGGGCAATTGTAGCCAGGGCAGTAGCAGGGTGATCGTGGCGTTTTCTTCTTTGAGATACAGCGCTGTGAAGGTCATTAGCGTGCCGAAGGCTAGGCCAATGAGCAGCATCATCAGGGTGGGGATGCGAATGGCAGGGGATTTGAGGTAATGCCAGAATCCGCCTTTCGCTGCTGGGTTGGTGCCGTTGCTTCCTGGAGGCTCAGCTTGATGGGGAGATGACGTGGGGCTGGCCAGGTCAGCTTGGACGGTTTGGGGCCGGGCGGCTTCCTTGACCTGGAGCGCGAGGACGAAGCTGAGGAGTCCTAAGGTCGTTGCGGTCAGAAACAGCGGCCCATAGCCTGCCTGGTCTAGCAGCGTGCTGCCCAAAGCGGGGCCTAAACTCATCCCCGTGGGCGTGGTCAGACTCATATAGCTGAGCACTTCGGAGCGCACCTTGATGGGGGCAAGGTCAGCGACTAGAGCGGAATAGGCCAGGGTGACCCCTGCCACGCTAATGCCGTGGAAGATGCGTACGCCAAATAGTAGGCCCAGGTTCTCGGTGAGCAGGTAGCCCAGGGGGGCGATCGCCACTGCTGCTATACCCAGGAGCAAGACCGGCTTGCGGCCCTTGCGATCGGCCATGCCTGCTAAGTAAGGCCTAAACAGAAGTAAGCCAATCGTGAAGCCACCAATCACCCGTCCCACAGCGGCTGGGCTGCCGCCCACATGGCGGACATAAAGGGGCAGCGTGGGCAAAAACATCGTTAGGCTTGCCCAAAATAAAATACCTGCGACGAATAGCGTCAGCAGGTTCCTACGGCAAAGCGGCGTAAGCGCTTTCCAAATCAAAATCGTTCTCCCGTTCCCCGGACCCAGAGACCAATGCTTGCCGGTTTAGGCTGCTGCGTTGGTACTGAAATGTTCCGTTACATTCTAGAGCCTGTAACAGTGAGGTGGGTCTAGGCTGGATGATCGAGATCGCGCCTCTGTTGCCGTCATGATCAACGAAAAAGCTCGGGCCTACGCGCTAGATCCGAGCTTTTGGGGTTTGACTTTATGTCTAAGACTGGCGAGAAATCTGTTTCTCACACAGGGCCTGAGTCTCTCTCAGCATGGCCGTTCTGTTGTCTTGGGGCTGGTTGATGTGGGGAACCAGGTTGCGAGCTTGGAGGCTCATGTGAAGCTGGAGATGGGCGACGTAGTTGGAGAAGTCCTCTGGTGCGCTCTGGCTACGGGGGGAAGCAGAAAGGTTTTGAGCTGCCATAGGATATAAGGATTTCTTAATTACCACCTCACTAGGGATAGCATGGGGCCCTGGGTGATCTTTACGCCTCGCAATGAAGCGTAATGTTTGGCGCGAACTAAAAATTAGACCGTTGACATTGGGAGGATTCGTCGATTTTTTGTGATCACCCTTGATCTGATGGGCTGATCTGCGTACTATTGATAATCGCGCTTTGAAGTTGTCTTCAGCAGAGCCAGGGCGCGAATGTGATGGGGATTTTCCTCGTCCATTGGAAGCAAACTATTCGGCGTTAAGGCAATCGATCATGGCAGTTCCAAAGAAGAAAACATCCAAGCAGAAGCGTAGATCTCGTCACGCTCACTGGAAAGCTAAGGCTCGCGTAGCTGCTGAGAAGGCACTATCCCAAGGTAAGTCTGTCCTGACTGGCCGTGCTAAAGGCTTTGTTTACCCCACTGCTGATGAGGCTGAGGACGAGGAGTAAGCATTACTCCGATACCTAGCTATTCATTAGTTAAGTCTTGAGGGGCGAGGGCACAGCGATGCCTTCGCCCCTTTAGTTTAGGAATTGATAGTCTGTATTAAATTGACGCTTGGTTTTGGCTATGACTTCCACCGCTGACGCTGACATTACCCCGAGCTATCAGGGGCAGTTTGGTTCCTTTACTGTTGATGCGAGCGATCGCCGCGAAGTGGTGATTTACCGGGCGGGGCTGGTGACGGCGGCGGTTAGTTTTGCGATCGCAACTGGCTTGGTCATCTGGCAGGCCGATGCTCCCCTAACGCTGTCGCTGCTGACGCCGCTGTATGCGCTGTTTTGGGCTGGGCTGGGTGTGAGCCTGTTTTACATCCATATTTATGTCAAAGTACTGCACCGAGTGTTGCAGGGTTTTTGGTTGATTGGCGGGGTGGCTTCGGCGGCGATCGCTCTGATCAGTGATCAACCTCTGGCCTTGCGGATCTACGAGCAGCCGCTGCTGATTTTTGGCGTAGGTTTCACCTTTGCAGCTCTGACCGGCATCTTCTTTAAGGAAGCCTTTTGCTTTAATCGGCTCGAAACCAAGGGGTTAACGCCGTTGGTGCCGTTATTGCTGTTGGGCCACATGAGTGGACTAATGACTGCGGGGACTGAACGTGCGCTTCTGGTGATGTGGGCGGTGCTGTTTGGGGTGTTTGCCCTGCGCAAGGCGATTCAGGCGATTCCACCGGACATTGGTGACAAGAGCGTTTTTGAGTATTTGAAGCAGCAGAAGGAAGCTGCGGCATAGGTAAGAGTTAGAAAGATGTAAACGCCTCAGGATCTCTGATCCTGAGGCGTTTGTTTTGGACTGGTTCTATGGATGTGGAGCAGGTCTCGTTGGTGAATGGATGAGGGAGTGATGATTGGGGCTCAACCTGCCCTTACGGAGAGGGGTGAGGAGTGGGGAGGTTAGCCCGCGATGTAGTCGCGCATGTCCTCTTTCTGGCGGCGGAGCTGGGATAGGGCTTGGCGTTCTAGCTTGCGGATGGATTCGCGGCTGAGGTTCATGCGCTGGCCGACTTTGACGAGGGAGAGGCTGGCGCCATCTTCTAGGCCAAAGCGGAGGGTGAGGACTTGGCGGTGTTGAGGGGTGAGGGAGGCAAGCATGCGGTGCAGGTCTTGCTTCATGGCTTCACCCTGGGCAAAGTCTTCGGGGCGATTGCGATCGTCTTCCAACAGCTCGCCCAGCTCGGTGTTTTGGTCATCGCCGACGCGCATGTCGAGGGAAACGGGTTGCTTGGCCATCTGTAGATAGTCGCGGATTTCGCTGGGGGGCATATCCATGACCTTGGCGATTTCTTTGGTGGTGGCTTGGCGACCCAGGCTTTGGGATAGCTCCCGCTGGGTGCGTTTGATTTTGTTGAGGGTTTCGTTGATGTGGATGGGGAGGCGGATGGTGCGGGATTGTTGGGCGATCGCACGGGTCATGGACTGACGAATCCACCAGTAGGAGTAGGTGGAGAAGCGATAGCCCTTGGTGGGGTCAAATTTCTCGACGGCGCGCTCTAGACCGATGGAGCCTTCTTGGATTAGGTCAAGGAATTCGAGGTTTCGCTTTTGGTATTTCTTGGCGATGGAGACCACGAGGCGCAGGTTGGCTTCCACCATACGACGCTTGGCGCGCTTGCCTTTGTGATAGCGCTGCTGAAGCCGTTCCACTGTGCAGTCGAGGGCCTCGGCTTCTTCGATGAGGCTGGGGTCGCGGTCCAGGGTCTCGGTCAATTCTGCCTTGTTCGCTTCCAGCACCATCAAGTCCTGAACCTGCTTGCCGTAGTAAATCTCCTCTTCTGCAGTCAGCAGGGGCACGCGGCCAATCTCTTGGAGGTAAATGCGCATGAGGTCTGTGCTCATGGGACCCTGTTGGTTAGGGGAGAGCGTTTTAAGAGATGTGGCTGTAGAGCGAGAGGATTGGGTTGCCATGACTTGACTGGTTGGGAGGAGGTCGATGGGTTCTACTATTCCTGTTGCGCCTGAAACCCCTCTGAAAGCTATCTGAGAATTTGCTGTGTCTTTTTTGGACGGTTCTCTTTGGCTTACGTTTTGGGTCTATGTCTGTGCAAGGCGAATGATCGCGGAATAATAGAGGGAGTTGCTGTCCGTTTTTGGGTTATGACCTCTGTGCCATCTGTCTCTCCTGCTATGCCCGATGCGCAAACTGTGAATCTTGCGGAGGTTTTGCTAGATCAGGGCACTCAGTCGCGGTTGGGTGGGAATGACCCCGTTACGGTGAAGCGTTATGCGGAGGATATGGCGGGGGGGCTGTGGGATTTTGCGCGGCGGCCTTTGCCGGTGTTGTTTTTTGATGGGGATTGTTATTACCCCGGTGATGGTCACCACCGGATTACGGCGGCGCGGCAGTGCAATTTGACGGAGTTGCTTTGTGAGGTGCGGCCTGGGGACCAGCGGGAGGCGCTGTTTTATAGCAATACTGAGGCGAATAAGTTCCATGGCAAGCAGCTGACGCGGAAGGATAAGCGCAATCGGGTGCGGAATCTGTTGCTGGATGAGGAGTGGGCCTTGATGAGCGATCGCGAAATTGCTCGTCATTGTGGGGTGTCTGCGCCGTTTGTGGGTGGCATTCGGCGGGACATGATAGAGGAGAAGCAGATTGTTGATAGTACGAAGCGTAAGGGTAAGGATGGCAAGGTTCGGGATACGGCCAATATTGGCAAGATTAGCCCTGCTCCTGTGGGTGCCAATGCTGGTGCTGTTGGAGATGGTGCTGTGGGAGGTGGTGCTGAGGATGGTACGCATGTTGTTGACGCAACCTTGTATGAGGCGTTGTTGCAGGAGCGGGATGATTTGCAGAATCGGTTGATGGAGCAGCAGCGGTTGCAAAAGTTGAAGTTAGCGCAGGTAACGGAGGCGTCTCAGGCGGATGAGCTGAAGCAGGCGTTGGCGGATGATGAGGCGTTGATGCAGCAGATTTACGATGGGTTGGGTACGATTGCGGGGGCGTTGGAGGGGGATTTGGAGGAGCCGGAGTTGTTGCGGGTGGCGGTGTTGCAGGCGGGGCAGGGGATTGGGTTGATGCGAAGGATTTTGGAGGCGAAGGCTCCGAACTTGATTGTTGAGGAGGAAGATGACGAGGAGGGGGAATGGGAGGAATAAGATTGGTATAGTTTGATGCCTGGCAATAAGAGGCAAAGCGGCAAATCCGGACAGCCTTGGGGCCAGCCCTCACCACTTGTTTTCTGGCCGCTCAAGGAGGACGAAGCGCCTCCTCCTTAGAGGTTATCCTCCTGCGCCAGGGAGCTGGGTTGCTTCAGTGTTTGTGGGTAAGGACTTGGGGCGTTTTAAGTGAATGGGCGTTGTTGTGGGGTGAAGCGTGGATGAGTAGAAGCTTCATTTCAGGACAAGTTGGAGCGACATTCTGCTTCTCCAGCAACCTAAATCCAATGCTTGATCCGCGTAAGCGGTAGCCCAATAAGTGAGTAAACCTGGCTCTTCGACGCATTGCATCAATCCAAAAGGTCGCCCAACCATTCACCGTCAAACTCCAACCCAAGCTTAGGAGGGTTAACCCGATTGGGAACACCTGTTCCCAATCGGCGGGCCAGAAGGACACTGGCGGGGGGCAGCGCCCCCAGATGCAAAACCCTCTATGCCCTTAGCCAAAAGCCTCCAGCCTCAAAACTCTAACCAGCCGTCATCGCCACTCTAGTCACCGCTACCCTGCGCTTCAGCTCAACCCCTTGGGCACTCTAAATCCAGCACTAGCCATCAGCCACCCCAGAGAGTCAGCAAACTGCATCGACCGGCCCCACCCTTTGCCGCGTCCTAATGATCAAAGTTTGCCCCGTCGGCTCCGCCCTGCGCTATACCCCTTTCAACCGCCCCAGTGAAATCGCCAGCCTTATGGCTGGAGCGCCCTTCAATGATCTCGCTGCTCGCGATATGCTCCAGCGTCAGGGCATTGAGTTTTGCAATGAAGCTGATGCTGACATTCTCATTGGGGGGACATTCAAAGGTCTACTCAAAAGCTTGCTCAGATATGGCGATCGCAAGCGCTACTTAATTTGGACACTTGAACCCCGCTTCGATACTTGCTTTGAAGCGCAACGCCGCTATCCCCTGTTGCCTCCCATCCATGTCTTCAATCTCTATAGCAATCCCTTCGAGGACAACACTTTCTTCTTCCCCAATTTCTCTGATCCAACGTCACAGTTGCTGATGCCACTGCGTAGCTTCCAGGATTTTGAGACCAGGCCCCAAGGACGACGAATGATTAGCCTGATGACTTACCAGGCAGGCCGCTCCTGGCAATTGCCTTATGAGGGACGCGACCTAGACCTTTGTAACCTGCGCAGTGAGATCGCGATCGCTGCTCACCACCAAGACCGCATTGATATCCACGGTCGCGGCTGGCCCAAAAATATCGCTATCAGGGGCAACTCCCGAGGCAATAAAAATTGGCGCAATCTCAAGACTGACATCCTGCGTAACTACCACTTCAACCTCTGCTTTGAAAATACGAACTGGCCTCACTATTGCAGTGAGAAAATCTGGCAGGCGATCCAAGGTGGCTGTTTGCCGATCTATTACGGTGAAGGTAATCGCATCTACGATGACTTTCCCGCTGATAGCTTTATTGATTACGCCAAGCTGGGCAGTCCGGAAGCATTGTTTTGGTTCTTGGATGAAATGTTGCCTAGCGAATTCCTGGCACGCTATAACCGCTGTGTTGAAGCGCATAACCTGGCTTTAGAGCATCACCATTCCATAGACCCAACTGAAAGATTGTTGAAGAAGACTTTGGCAAAGCTGCAAGAAATCGCGGCTGGCTAGCGACCTGAAATGGCGTCGAAATAGGCTGAGGAGCCAATCAAGTTCAGAGGTAGTCCGGTAATGGGCTTGAGCTGGGCGATCGCCCCCCGAATATCGTCACTGTCTCCACTGAAGGAAAAGTCTCCCCAGGTGACTGATTTTGTTGGGGAGATCGGTGAAATGCAGTAGCGCAAGAGAAAGTCTGTGGTTTCGCTGTAGTAGGCACAGTAGAGATCAGGATCAGGGCTACTGGCTGCTAGGGCGCGATCGCTGACTAAATGCTGCCTTAAGTCAGCGTAGGAACTGCGTCGACGCCGAGTCAGCTGGCCATCTTTCTCATGCCAGTCCTCGAAGGTATAGAGATTGCAGCAGTCGTAGCGCTCCTGGCAATAGTCCGTCAGAACAATCAAGCATTGGCGCAGCATTCCCAGGGGAATCCAGTCCTCCAGGATGAGGCTTTCGGCATGGAAGGGCTTTTCGTCAATTTGCCAGGCGGGGTCGAGGATATTGTCCATGGGGCCATGGTAGAGGAGCTGCGTGAGAAGTCAGTCAATCGTTACAGCTCTGCAAACAGCGTTTCCCAAGAAATGCTGGCGGGGCGATCGCCTTCATTGACAATCTCAAACACCTTATCCCTTGCTGCATCGGCAGTGAGGCAAGCTACTGCTGCTCCTGCCACATCAATGCGGCTACTTTCGCCATTGATTGTGTCGCCTGTGCCCAGCTTGACGCCTTGTTTGCCTTCGGTAGTTGCTTTGAGCAGGGTGTTGAGGTCGTAGGAGGTGTAGGGGCCATCGGTGAGGCGGGCGGGGCGGATGATGCTGTAGGGCCGACCGGAGGTGGTGATGGCCTTTTCGCCTTTGGCTTTGGCATTGAGGACGCCGAAGGCGTTGAGGACGTTGAAGGGGAAAGCGTCTTTGCGGTTGATGCCGCAGGAGGAGATGAAGACAAAGCGTTGCAGATCGTCGGGAGCCGCTTCGACGAGGTTTTTGACGCCGGTTGCATCGACAATTTCTGGACTGTTCTGGGCTTTGCGATCGCGATAGTCCTGATCCACCAATACCTGGGGCCAAGCCATCCATTCCGGCTCGTTGCCGAAGTCAAATTGCCAGCGCTTGGAGGGGAAAGCGGTGGTGCCGGTGGCGCAGATGATGTGGGTGACGCCATCGGTGGCAGCGGCGAGGCTGTGGGGCTTGCGGATGTCGGCGATGGTGATTTCCACTTTGTCGCCAAACATTTGCTTGGCCTTGTCGGCGCTGCGGGTCATGACGCGAACGCGGAAGCCCTGGTCGATGAGCATGCCGGTGGCAAGCTGGCCAACGCCACCCGTTGCCCCTGCAACCAAAACCAAGTAATCCGAATTTGCCATGACGCTCCTAGAGAATGTGGGAAAGCCTAAAGGGGCTTCTCCATGTAGAACTGTTTGAACTGGCAGCCCCGTAGATCTTTGATCTGTTCCCGTACAACCCGAAAGCCGTGGTGGCTAAAGAAGGGCTGGGCGGTAATGCTGGCCTCTACATAGAGTAACGAAATGTTCAGGGCTTTGGCGTCGGTCTCTAGGGCAGAGATCAGGGCGGTTCCCACACCTTGCCCCTGCCATTGGTGGTGGACGTAGAAGCAGTCGATGTGGGCTTTGTGGTCTGCGTCCGGTGGATCTAGCTCAGCGAAGCCAATGATGGAAGCTGGCTTGGGGGTGGCGCGAGCGATGTAGAGGCTCTGTTTGGTGGCGAGGCGGCTGTGCCAGGCTTCTGCGGTTTGGGGCTGGGCTGACCAAACTGCGATTTGCGCCGGGCTGTAGTCGCGGCTGTTGACCTGCTGGACGGTGTGGTGGAACAGCTGGGCCATGGCTTTGCAGTCCGCCTGGGGCAGGCTGCTGATGGCCTGGATGGAGCTGTAGGTGGAGACTCCGAAATGCTCGGTGGGGCTTGTGTTGCTAGAGGTAGCCATTGAGTCAAGTCCATGACAGCAGAGCCTCAGCCTAACCTTAATCTAACGAAGGATTCCCGCTTTCCTGGGTGGTCTTTGGGCGGATTAGCCTTGCTAGGGGGCGTTGGCTTGATAGCGCTGTGGCCTTCGCTTAAGGGATTTTGGACATTTCATACAGCGATGAGCGATCGCACCGTCGTTCTTGAAGAAACCTCACCGGATGCCGCCTATCGTCTGGTGGTGGAGAGTAGTCCTCCTTGGATTTATGGACCCCATGGCATTCACGTTTATCAGGCGGTTAAGGGACGGCGCAAGCCAGTCTTGGGGACGATGTTGTA
The DNA here is from genome assembly GCA_938002085.1 of uncultured Pseudanabaenaceae cyanobacterium. Taxonomy (GTDB): domain Bacteria; phylum Cyanobacteriota; class Cyanobacteriia; order PCC-9006; family JAAUQQ01; genus JAAUQQ01. The sequence goes on along the minus strand of CALLAT010000165.1, from coordinate 337 downwards.
CAACGATGGAGCCAATCTCTTTGATGGGAATGTGGGCTTGACCTGGCAGAGCGATCGCCAAGCGCTCTTGAGATTGGACGGGGAAGAGCAAGAGCCTGCCTGTCATTTGCTGACGCTGGGTAAGCCGCCTATCGCCCAGGAGGTGCCTTGTCCCGCTGTTGATGATGAAGCCGGGGAGAAGCCTGAGCTAATTCCGGAAAGCCCGATTGTTCAGAAGCCCTAAGGTGAGCCAATGCTGCGGTCAGTTTGGGGTAGGTTTGGAGGAGTTGTACGGCGCTGAGATGCGATCGCTCCCATGAATTGGACTGCCTTTTCCGGTGCCCTCGAATTGGGCTTT
>CALLAT010000164.1 GCA_938002085.1 uncultured Pseudanabaenaceae cyanobacterium | reverse complement strand
AGCTGGGGCGACTCAACTAATGGATTGTTCTGATGCTGATGTTGAAATTCTGCGAGGAATTCCTAGCTCTCTGAGTCTAGCTACAACTTCGATTGTAACTCAGGGAAAAATGCCAGGAATTGCTCGATTTCTCATTCAAGATGGTTCAAAAATCTTTTATGAGCCGGAAGACGACGTTTCTAATTTGGTACTAGGACCTTGTCTTCTGGGGTCGGCTATGTCCGTGTTGTTGCGCCAGCGGGGACTATTAGTTTTGCACGCTGGTTGTCTTGACCGGGGTGATGGAACAGCCGTTGGCTTTATGGGGCATTCGGGCTGGGGAAAATCTACTTTGGTTTCTGCTTTGGGCGATCGCAGCTACAAGCTCCTAGCTGATGATGTCTTGCCGATTAAATTTCAGGCTGAAAGACCTGAGGCTATTCCTAGCTTTCCCCATGTGAAGCTTCTACCAGATGCTGCTCAGACCTTGGGCTACTCTGTTTCTTCCATGTCTGTGTTACATGAGCGCACCACTAAATTAGATCATTCTATTTCGCAGCAGTTTGGCTTTTCTCCTCTGCCACTCAAGCAGCTCTATATTTTGAACTGGAGCGATACCGTTTCAGTTGAGGAGCTTTCTCCTAAGCAGGCTTTCCTGGCATTATTGGCCTATTCCCGTGCAGCCAGAAGTGTTATTGAGCCAGAGTTTCGTCAGCAGCATTTTGAATTATGCACTCGACTGACTCAAACTATCCCCATCTATCGCTTCAACCGTCCTAAAGATTTTTCCACTTTTGAAAAGTCCTTAGCTTGCTTAGAAGCCAGCTTTGAGATGGCGGCAGCAGCATAAGTAGAGCCTAAGACGATTTCCTCTGGGGGTGTCCATTGTCAGCGATCAGCCAAAAGCCAAAACAGCTCTATCAAATTCTGCTCCAAACGAGCAAGCTGATCTGGCAGTCTTCGAAGTCATTGACCGCGATTTGGGCCTTGTTGCTTTTGCTGCAAGGTTTTATTCCAGTTGGGCTGGTTTATTTAACGCGGTTTTTAATTGATGCGTTGGTGCAGGCGTCCCAACAGGGCTGGTCTCAAGAGTCGTTACAACCTTTGATGCTGCCTGGTGGACTGTTCGCTGGCCTCACGATTCTGACGACGCTTTTGCAAGCGGCCGCGACTTGGGTGCGCACGGCTCAGTCCGAGCTGTTGCAAGACTACGTGAGTAATCTGATTCATCAAAAGTCGATTGAGATTGACTACGGTTGCTACGAATCTTCTGAGTACAACGATAAGTTGACCCGTGCTCGGGAAGGGGCTAGTGGCCGTTCTTTGGCTTTGCTGGAAAGTGCGGGTGGCTTAGTGCAGGGGAGCTTGAGTTTATTTGCGATCGCGTTCTTACTCGTTTCCTATGGTCTAGTCATTCCCCTGGCGCTCATCATCAGCACGCTCCCCGCCTTTCTCGTAGCCCTTAAGCTGAGTTCATTGCAATACAACTGGTCCCAGCGAACCACGCTGGATCGTCGCAAGACTCAGTATTATGAGCTGCTGCTGACCAACAATATGATCGCGGGCGAATTGCGCCTATTTAACTTTGGCCCTCACTTTCGCAATGCCTACCAGCAGCTCCGCAAAAAGCTGCGCTTAGAGCAGCTAGCCCTGATTCGTCAGCAGAGCCTGAGCCGTTTAGGCGCTAGCTTTGTCTCGGGCTTGCTGCTCTGTGGTCTATTTGCGCTCCTGGGCAAGGACCTGTTGTCAGGCAGTTTGTCCTTGGGGGAGCTAGCGATGTTTCAGCAGGCGTTTGTCCGAGGCCAAGCGATTGTCAGAACTCTGCTGAATAACCTCAATAGTATTTATCGCAATAGCCTATTTATTAGTAACCTGTTTGATTTTCTGGGAATTACGCCAACGATTACAGATCCCGTTGAACCTCAACCTACGAAAGACCGATTGGAGCAGGGGGTTCAGTTAAAAGAGCTAAGCTTCCGTTATCCAGGCTGTAGCGATTACATCCTCAAAGATTTCAGCCTCTTTCTTCCTGCGAATAAAGTGGTGGCGATTGTTGGAGATAATGGTGCTGGTAAGAGTACGTTAATCAAACTACTTTGTCGATTTTATGACCCAGAATCAGGCTCAATTGAGTTCGATGGTGTTGATATTCGGCGGTTTCGTGTAAATGACTTTAGGGCATTGATTACGGTCCTATTTCAATTCCCAATTACGTATCAGTTAGATGCAATTCAGAATATTGAATTGAGTGATTTGCAGCGTCCTCAAAATCTAGAGGCGATTGAGAATTGTGCCCAGGCTTCTGGCATCCACGACAAGTTGGTGACCCTGGCCGATGGTTATCGAACCCAGTTGGGAAGATGGTTTCCCAAGGGAGTTGATTTAAGTGGGGGGCAATGGCAGCGCTTGGCCCTGGCTCGGGCCTTTTATCGAGAAGCGCCATTTATTATTTTGGATGAGCCGACTAGCGCCATGGATCCTTGGGCAGAGCGGGATTGGTTAGATCGCTTCCGCGCCATGGCTCAGCGTAAGACAGCGCTGGTGATTACCCATCGCTTTACCCTGGCGATGCGGGCTGATGTGATTCACGTTATGAGAGCTGGCGAGATTGTGGAGTCGGGTAGCCATGGGGAGTTGTTGGCGCTGGATGGCCTGTATGCAGAATCTTGGCGATCGCAAATGGAGAGTCAAACTGAGCCGGCAGTGACTCGATAAAACTAGATACTGTTTTATCAGTGTGAGGCGTTGTGATGGCGTTCTAACTTTAGAACTCTTCGAGCATTCTGGGTCTAGCTGAGTCGAGCCTAAAGTTCAATCTCATTTGAGCCTTTGACTCAGCCATTTGTACGAAATTTAAAGGCTCTGAAAATTAGCCTTTACTTTAATCTACTCAAACAAGAATAGGCTGGATCTATTCACCCATTTGGCTACCGATATAACGAGCTTCCGATATTTATAGCCTGAGAGCTATTTAATTTGTTTTGTCCGGAGCATTAATGCGATTAGCTGTAAGTTTTGGAAGATAAGTATGTAAACCTGTAAATTATTTCTATGAGAACTGTCGAGTCCCCTTCTAAGGCGGTTGCTTATAATGCTAAGCCTATATTCTTGTTGGTCGGCTTAGCTTGTTTGGCTGGGTTTTTCGTGGATCTCTTTGTATTGAGCTATCCTGCTAACCCCGGCACATTAGAGTGGCGTTCAGGCTTTGTTCAGCAGCTCGCAGACCGCAGCATTATTTTGCTCTTTGCGGCGGGTCTCCTCTTGGCAGGTTTGTTAGATATTCGGGTGTGGCGAAAGCGTTTGTCGCTGCTTTGTATGGCTGTGGGCGTGGCTTTCCTTCTGTCTTGTGTTTTGGTCATGCGAGATAGCAGCATTTTGCAAAAGCAGGCCCTTAACCGAATTACGGCTCAAGCGGAGCAGGCGGAAACGCAGCTCGCTCAGATTGATGCCAATAGTGAATTGAGTGCTCAGGTCACTCCAGAACAGCTCCAGCAGTTGCGCCAACGTATTTCTTTGCAAAAGACGACGCTTGAGGGCAATACCAGGACTGGAGTTCTGAAGCGTGGTGTTTCTAGTATCGGGAACTTAGCCATTGTTGGATTGGCGTTGATTGGTTTGGGGCGTTTTGGCACGAATCCCCCTCGCTTGCGTTAGTTTTTGGTGCTGATGGTCTGCACTGGGTGGCGAGTGATTTGGATTGCTCTTTCTGAATCGCTTGAGACTATTGGTTTGGCTTGAGCGGCTTCTGTCTGTTTCTCTTTATTGCTTGATTTAAGCCCATGGACATTAATATAATCCAGACAAATATAGCTTCTGCTCTGCGGATGAGCTTTAGCAGCTTTCATCGCTTTCTCATTACCCTAAGTTGCATTATTGGCCTGTTTTACAGTGTCACTTGGCTTACTCAAATTGTCCGTGGTGTGATTGATGGGCAGTCTGACTCTGTCTTGAATTTTGGGCTATTAGGTCTGGGAGGATATGCGTTGTGGCAGCAGCGGGCTGCGCTCAAGCCCCAAGTGGCTGAGGATGCAGATCAGCTATTGGGTCATGGCTTAGTTATCTGTGGAGTGGCTGTTTTTCCATTGATCCGAAGCTCAATCTCGCTTCAAGCGGTAGTGTTTGCTGGGATTCTCCTAGGTTTGGCGTTGAGCCATTGGGGGCTTGGATTCTTCAAACGTTATTGGAGTCCGGTGTTGATGTTGCTAGTGGCGATATATCCTAATTTGGGGTTTATTGCGATTCGAATTTTTCGCTTGTTCACTCCCCATATGGCGTTAGAGCGGCTGATGGCATGGTTAGGAGAGATTGGACTTAAGGCAATGGGGCAGCAAGCTGTTGCCCAGGCTCAATATTTGAACTTACCTGAAGGCTCTGTAGAAGTTGGACCGGGCTGTACAGGCTTTTCGATGGCCTTCACTCTTTTTGGATGCAGTTTGTTAATTGGGTTATTTTTTAAACTGACTTATAAGAAAACTCTATGCTTGTTGTTGATAGGCGTCGCTATTTCCATGATTCTCAATATTCCTAGGATTATGTTGTTAGCGAATGCAGCAGTGTATTGGGGAGAGGACTCCTTTCACTTTTGGCATGATTCTTGGGGAGGGCAAATTTTTGCCAGCATTATGTTTACGGCTTATTACTATGCTGTGATGCCGCTTATTGACCCAGAAAATTGAATCTCTCCTCTTCATTTAGATGTTTGAGAAGACTCTTTTCTCTTGTCCTACTAGGTCTCTGTCGCCAAAGTTGGCTCATACGCTTGCATCACTAACGATATTCAGTTTGGCCGGTAAAATAACAGGCGTTGGACTTGTTGCTGCTGTTTCAGGGAGAAGAGAATTTGTTTAGCTCGGTGTGACAATTGTGGGCCGGTCTAGGTCAATAGAATTGCTGCTGCTTCTTTTACTGGAGCTGATGAGTTTTACAAGGTCTCAATAAAGTATTCGCGGGGGCTTGGGCTGCGCGAATATAGAAGACAATCGATGACGCTCAGTTTATGACTCTATCGTTGTCTTTTACCCTTCTGCTTCGCATTGCAACGCATTAATCTCTTCTATCTGAGCTATCAAAAAATAGGCTGAAACAGTAGAAAATACTTGATAAATATAGACTTATTAATCTATAATGGAGCTGAGCCAGGTCAAACTGTTCCAAATTATATTTCCTAAATATTGTGGTATCTGTGGCAAATCTGCGTGCTTGGTTCTGTTGATTAATCCTCCGGTAATGTCCAGTTTCCTTACCGTGAGAATGCTTATTCTATGGTTTCAGCCGTACTGAGCGGCTTCGTTCTATTTCCTTAGGCTTCATGAAATAGATGACTCTCATTATGAGTTTTCTAGATTCTCGTCAATTCTTTTGATGCAGGTTTTTGCTCTGAATTTGAAGAAAATTAAGTGGATGCTAAGGCTTAATCTACTTGTTTTCTTCATTTCGCGGCACCATGTGGAACTAATGCTTTTAGTTCTAGTGTTCTGTTAATTCCTGTATTTGAATAATGCCTTTGAGGCTTGGATAAATCAAACTAAAAGAGGACTAATTTATGTTGAAAAATCAAGCTAGAGTTGATGCCTATGATTCATTGGCACAGGTAAACTTGTCTCCAAACTCTCTCCTGCGATCTCTGTTAAAGATTGTTGCCGTTGTCGTTTTGAGTCATGTTGTTGTTCATCTTGCTTCAGCTGCTTTCGATATTGCCTCAACTCCTCTGGCAGGTTTCTTTCGTTTCTTTGATATGGGGGCAGAGGCTAATTTCCCTACATATATTTCTGCCCTTAGTCTACTCTTTGCAAGCCTTCTGTGCTTGTTGATAGCACGCCAAGATAGTTTGATCTCTAGATCAAGAAGGCGTGGTTGGATGGGGTTGGCAATTGGCTTGTTTCTTATGAGCTTTGACGAAGCTGCAATGATTCATGATGGCGTCGTAGGAGTATTCCTTGAACAAGCTTTTGGGACAGGTGAAGGCGTATTTCGTTACACGTGGTATATCCCTTATATTCCGCTTATGTTCGTTTTAGCCTTGGTTTATATTCCTTTTTTCCGCAGACTTCCAGCTAGGTACTCATCGTTATTTGTTCTATCTGGTGTCGTTTACTTTGGTGGTGCTTTGGGTCTGGAAATGCTGGAATCTTATGGCACGTCTGCTGGAGGATTTTTTCTATATGGTAGAAATATGACAGGTCTACTTCGTCTGTGTGAAGAGTCTCTTGAAATGCTGGGAATTGTTATTCTTATCTATTCTCTGGCTCGATATCTGGCGGATGCTGGACATGTCTTGGAAGTTCGCTTCCCCGTAGATTAAGTCGTAAGTACTGTGAGTCTTTATATTGCTTTCGGAGGCTTTCTGAGAATCGACTTTTAACTTGTGCTTTGTCTGTTTTCTCAGTGGGTGTTTGGGGCATGTAATTTGCGATCTAGTCATCCATAGCCACTGCATTGTGATACTTGTGGTGTGGTTGCTTCAACCTCTTGTCCACCAAATCTTTCTTATATCGAGCTTCTGCTGATGTTGAGCTACAGAGGTAGGGCTTAACCCTGTGCTAGAGACGAGAACGTTAACCTCATATGGCTATGCACATTAGGTTAACGTTCTAAGTTTCCTCTTAGAAGGCTGTTAGGAGGTTTGGGTCTGGGTTGGTTGTCGCCGGGGTTGGGGGACTTCCTTAGCCGTGGCGCTTTTGATGCCACTGCCAGGCATGGGTCATGATCTGATCAATATCTGCGTACTGAGGATTCCAGCCCAGCTTGCTGCGGGCTTTATCAGCGCTGCCAATCAATGCTGGGGGGTCGCCTGCACGGCGATCTTGTTCAATGGCGATGATCTCTTTGCCAGTCACGCGACGGGCTGACTCGATCACTTGTTTGACTGAGAAGCCCAGACCGTTGCCCAGGTTGAAGATGTCGCTCTCGCCACCGTTGAGCAAGTGCTCTACGCCAAGGATATGGGCATCGGCTAGGTCACAGACGTGGATGTAGTCGCGAACGCAGGTGCCGTCTTCGGTGGGGTAGTCCGTGCCAAAGATCGCGATGTTGTCGCGGATGCCCAGGGCCGTTTGGAGGGTGAGGGGAATGAGGTGGGTCTCTGGGTTGTGGTCTTCGCCCAACATGCCTTCGGGGTCGGCTCCGGCGGCGTTGAAGTAGCGGAAAATAATGGAATTGAGGCCATAGGCGGGGCCGTAGTCCTGGAGGATGCGCTCCACCATGAGCTTGGTGGCACCGTAGGGATTGATGGGATTTTGAGGGTGTTCCTCGGGAATGGGGATGGTTTGGGGGACGCCGTAGGAGGCGCAGGTGGAGGAGAAGACGAAGTTCTTCACCTCGGCGGCCACCATGGCATCGAGCAGGCTGAGGGTGGCAACGACGTTGTTTTGGTAATACTTGGCAGGTGCTGTGACGGATTCGCCGACGTAGGCATAGGCGGCGAAGTGCATGACTGCGCCGATGTCATGGGTGGCAAAGATTTTGTCAAGGAGGGGGCGATCGCCAATGTCTCCTTCAATGAACTCCACCTTCAGCGCTGAATCAAGAATGTCCTTGTGGCCATAGACGAGGTTGTCGAGTACGACCACATCATGGCCTGCTGCCATAAGCTGCTTCACAGTATGGGAGCCGATGTAGCCTGCGCCGCCCACGACTAGAATTTGGGACTTGGAAGAACTCGCCATTTTTATATTTAGTACCAACGAATAAAAATTATGTTTCCCGATTGTATGGGGAAGCGGGAGGGAGGATGCTTTTATACCCTGGTCTCTCCATTGCAGATTAAACCCCGGAGAGCATTCGGTGAAGCTTCACCCAGGAAGGCTGACCGAGCAAGCGCCCCCCAATTAGATTGATCTATAGTCATTTTGCCCTGTTCACGGTTCTGAATGCCCAATGGTTATCAGTTGGCGAGCGATCGCTTTGACGGCGACGACAATCTATCAACTCGTAAGTTGTGGCTGGGAGAGTCGGCGAGCCCAGCCGGGGCAGTGGGCCGATTTGAGTGGGCGTCGGTTTCATCTGGTGGTGCGGGGAGAGCGGCCGACGGCTGAGGTGCCCGCCATTGTGGTGGCCCACAGCTTGGGCGGGGTGGAAGGCTATTTGCTGGTGGATGAGTTGGCCCAGTTGAGCCAGACTATTTTCTATGACCGGGCGGGCTATGGCTGGAGTGGTATTAGCCCGAAGGCGGCAACGGCGGAGGAGGCGATCGCCGATATTGATGCCGCCCTAACGGCTGCCGGAATTGCACCGCCCTATTTGCTGGTGGGGGATTCCCTGGGGAGTTACCATATGCGGCTCTATGCCCATCGCCATCCAGAGAAGGTGGCGGGACTGGTGCTGACGGATGGGTTGCATGAGGCGGAAATGTTGCAGATGCCCTGGACGATTCAGCTCTTGAAGTTGCTGTTTTGGGCGGGGTTTATGGTGGCGACAGTGGGCAGCGCTTTGGGCCTGGTTCGGCTGTTACAACTGCTGGGCGCGTTCGAGCTGTTTAAGCCGGAGCTGCGGCAGTTCAGCAAGGCGCAGTTGGCACCCATTAAGCGCAGTATGGCGAGGCCCAAACATTGGTTCACCATGGCGCGGGAGATTTGGCGCATTGACCAGAGCGGCAGGCAGTTGCAGGCCGCTGCTGGTGAGCAGGCTGAGGGAGATTCCCAGCCCCCCCTGGGTGACTTACCCATGGTGAGTATCAAGTCCAAGACGTTTTTCCATCGCTCCTGGTGGACCTTTGTGATTCCGTTGCGGGAGATTGATCGGTTGCGCGATCGCATCCACGATCGCCTAGCTCAGCTCTCCAGCAATTGCCGGGTTTTAGAAGCTCCTGCCAGCAGTCACTTTGTCTGGACCGATGAACCCCAGGTCATGGTGGAGGTGGTGCAGTATTTGCTGGAGCAACTGGCTGAGACCCAGCCTCGGTCATAAGAAAGGCCGCTAGCCATTAATGGATAAGCGGCCCAGTGGGTTGGGTTTAGAGACAGTTGTGGGGGCAGCTTAGACGATGTAAATGTCTCTAGCAGTCACCGTGGCTCCGTCTTGGAGATTGGCGATCGCCTGGGTGCGACTGCCCTGGGTCACGCTGAGGACGTTGGTACTGCTGTCGAAGCTCACCGCGTTGCCAAACTGGCTGCTGTCCAGCTGTCCCAGAGAAATATCCTCGGAGAGCAGACCGTCACGCTGAATCTCGATGCGATCTTGGCCGCTCTTGAAGTCCGTGATGGTATTGGCTTGGAAGCGAGCGAAGGGGAAACGAGGGAATGGGATTGCGGGAGGCTCGGAGCGCAGACGGAAGGTATCGGCATGGCTACCGCCAGTCATCGTCGTCGTTCCAAGATTGCCTGCAATGAGCGTGTCTTTACCGCCCTTGCCATCAAGCACATCCCCCTGACCAAAGCCACCTCGGCCTGCATCCAGTAAGTTGTCCTGCTGATTGCCAATCAAGGTATCTCGGTTGATTGAACCAATCACGTTGACGAAGTTCTTGACAGTGAAGTTATTGATACTGCCTCGGGAGCCTCGACTTTTGACAAGCTGGGTCTGCAAGTTGACGCTGAGGCTATTGACGCTACTAATCACCTGAATGGAGCGGGGCGTAAAGCGATTGCTAAAGCGACCTTCCGCAAAGCTAGAGAAGTCCAGGGTGTTCGCCTTCCCCGACGGTCCGACGACGGTCTCCATGTTCACGAGTTCATCGGTAGAGCCGTTCAGCTTGACCTGAAAATCCAGCTTGGGGCGTAGCTCTGTGTTGGGTCCATAGGGACTTGCCGGAAGCTCTTCCTCTTTCAGGCTGGCTTTGCTGGCAAAGGTGATGGCTTGGTTTGCATCGCGATAATTTGCGGTGTCGATGCCGTCGCCGCCATTGAGGAAGTCATCCCCTGCACTGTGATAAAGAATGTCTCGGCCCTCTCCGCCGAAGACTTTATCTTTGCCGTTGCCGCCATAGAGTCTGTCGTTGCCCTCCTCGCCGAAGAGCACATCAGCTCCGTTGCCGCCAAAGAGGTAGTCATTGCCCTTGCCGCCAAAGACCGTATCCTTTCCGTTGCCGCCAAAGAGGTAGTCATTGCCACCGAAGCCCCGAATGAGATCGTTGCCACCGAAGCCGAGGATGACATCGCTACGGCCTTCGCCTTGGAGGCGTTCTGCGCGGTTAGTGCCGAGGAGTAAGTTAATGCGACGGAAGGACTTTTCGAGGTCGGCAGGTTTTGTGCGAGACGCGCCGAGGGCATTGGAAAAGTTGCGTCTGAGGCTGTTGAGGGGATTGGACTTGCCCGGTGGGCTGGCGGCATTGGGGTCAATGCCAAATCGACCTGGATTGGTGAGAAATTCCTTTGTGACTGTGACCTCTTGGGAAAGAGGCTCGCTGAGTGAAGCCGTTTTCATTAAGAAAGTAACCCTGAGTTCGGTTTTTGGAGGCGATTAATATCGCCGTTGCTGGCAAGTTGAGGCTGGCTAGATCAGGTCAAGGTTGAGCTCAGAGAGCATGTAATCTACTCTGAATTTGGTGCTCAAAACTTGATCTGAAAACCTTCTCCGTAGGAGCAGCTTTCATAGAGTTTGATTCGCTGCTTCTCTATCGGTGGAATCGCTCAATGGCCTTTGGGGCCAGTGACTATAGCCTCCTTGAGCTTGCTGACTCCCTTTTCTCTAGGGGAGAAACTAACCCTGAGTAGGTAACTGCATTTACGCGAAACTTTAAGAAAGTTTTGTCGACTGAACCCTGTGATATTATCGAGTGCTTGTTGAGCTGACTTTGATGGGACTCGATTGGGGCTGTTGAGGGAGTAGATGTGGGTATTAACCTGAGTTCGACAGCTCGAACAAGCACTTGCGAAGCAGTCTGGGAATGAATTCCCAGCAAGAGCGAAAGCCCACTTCAGTGGGCTTTCGCTCTTGCTGGTGGGCTGTTCAGTCCGTTTTAACGGACTTGAGCTTTGAGCCGTGAACTTTAGCTCACGGTGGCAGAGCCAAGCCAGACTTAAATTTGTCGAACTCAGGTTGGTATTAATGGAGTTCAGAAGGGGCTCAGGAGGGGGCGATCGCATCCCCGCCGCTAATCCCCAGTTCTGGCAATTGCCATGGCGAATCTTCGTTACCCTTGAGGCCTACCCCCTCTTCAGCCTGCGCCTATGCATCGCCCCATCTACTTGGATTGCCATTCCACCACTCCGCTGGACCCTGCGGTGCTAGAGGCGATGCTGCCCTTTTTCACCGAGTCCTTTGGCAATCCGGCTAGCAATAGCCACAGCTATGGCTGGGAGGCGGAGGCGGCGGTGAAGCTGGCGCGGGAGCAATTGGCCGCTGCGATCAATGCCCGTCCTGAGGAGATTGTCTTTACCAGCGGGGCGACGGAGGCGAATAATCTGGCGATTAAGGGGGCTGCGGAGGCTAACTTGGCTAAAGGCCGCCATATGATTTCGGTGGTGACGGAGCACAATGCGGTGCTGGACCCACTGCGCTACCTGAAGACGCTGGGGTTTGAGATTACGCTGCTGCCGGTGGAGGCGGATGGACTGCTGGACCTGGGCAAGCTAAAGGCCGCTTTTCGCGATGATACGGTCCTAGTCTCAGTGATGGCGGCGAATAACGAGATTGGGGTGTTGCAGCCCTTGGCGGAGATTGGTGCGATCTGTCGGGAGCATCAGGTTCTGTTCCATACCGATGCGGCCCAGGCGATCGCCAAAATCCCCCTAGATGTTCAAACAATGAACATCAGCCTGATGTCTCTCACGGCCCACAAGGTCTATGGTCCCAAAGGCATTGGGGCATTGTACGTGCGGCGTAAGGCTCCAAGGGTGCAGCTGGCCCCTCAGCTCCATGGCGGAGGTCATGAGCGAGGGCTGCGGTCTGGAACGTTGTATACACCACAGATTGTTGGCTTTGCTAAGGCGGTGTCGCTGGGTATGGAGCAGATGGCGGTGGAGGCTGAGCGATTGCGAGGACTGCGCGATCGCCTCTACAACGCTCTCCTCACCCTGGAAGGCATTCAGCTCAATGGCCATTCGAGTCAGCGTTTGTCGGGGAACTTGAACCTCAGCTTCGAAGATGTTGATGGGCAAGCACTTTTGTTGGCTTTACAACCCGTTGTGGCGGTTTCCTTGGGCTCAGCCTGTACTTCCGCCAAGATTGAGCCTTCCCATGTGCTGACTGCCCTGGGTCGTGATGATGCGTTGGCCTATGCTTCGATTCGCTTTGGCCTGGGTCGCTTTACGACTGAGGCTGAGATTGACCAAGTGGCTGAGCATGTCAAAGCAAGCGTGGCAGCGCTGCGGGCGTCATAGCTAATTGTCCTGACTGCGGAATAGAGGGACATTAGCTGGCCCTGCCAGTAGAGCGATCGCAGGTTCAGCATCCTATGGAAGCGCATCTAACGCCGCCAAGGCCGCCCGCGCTGCCGCCTTCTCCGCATCTTGTTTCCGCTTCCCCTGCCCCTTGCCCAGCCGCTGCTCCTTGACCCATACCTCCGCCTTGAAGCATTTGTCATGGTCCGGTCCCGATTCACTGGTAATTCGGTACTTGGGCAGTTCTTGAAATTGCAGCAGCGCCTGCTCCTGAAGCAAACTCTTGGGATTGAGTTGCTTGGTGGCGACTGCCAGTCCATCCACGACGGTCTCGAACTGAGCGACGACCCAGGGGCGAATGGCATCAACCTGAGAACCTTGGTCGAGAAAGTAGGCTCCCACCACCGCCTCAAAGGCGCAGCTCGTCAGATTAGGGTTGGCGCGACCGCCCTGGAGCTTGGCCCCTTCGCCCAGGCGGAGCTGCTGGCCCAGTCCCAGTTGGGTGGCAAATTTGGCCAGTTGGGTCTCATCGACCAGGAGCGATCGCAATGCCGTCAACTCCCCCTCAGGTTTGTCTGGATAACGCTGGTAGAGAAACTCACCGCTGAGGAAGTTCAGCACCGCATCGCCCAAAAATTCCAACCGCTCGTTATGCTCACCCGCCTCGGGATGCTCATTGGCATAGGAACGGTGGGTGAGGGCCTGGGCGAGCAGGGCTGATTGCTTGAAGCGGGGAATTTGGGGCTGGGGCATGGACTACTAAGGAGGATTCCATCGCTAGCTAGCTTCACCATCGCCAGGAGTGGGGCCAGGTCTGCGAGCATTACAGTTGCATTATCCAGGAAGGCTTAGGTTAAAATCGCCACCATCACAGGCGATCGCTGATAAAGCAAAGGGAAAGAACCGATGCGGACCATTGCAAGAATCGGTGCAGTATTGTTGCTGCTCTGGGGAATACCGATTTCGATGGTGGGGGTGGCGATGATGCGCGATTCTGATCGCGACACCCGTGAGGCTGGTCTGCCGGCCTTGATGATTTTTGGCATGCCGCCCGTGGCCATGGGAGCTGGCCTATTAGTTTGGAGCCGTAAAGGCAAGGCTCTGGGGCAATCCAACCGGCTGAAGCAAACCTTCTTTCGGTTGCTGCAAGAGAACGAGGGCAAGGTTACGGTGCTGCGCTTCGCCATGGAAACAGGGCTTGAGGGCGATGAGGCCAAGGCCTATCTGGATGAACGTGCCATTGAGTTCAATGCCACATTTGAAGCGACTTCCCAGGGCGCTGTGGCCTATGTCTTTGATTTAGGTCAGCCTGCATTGCCGGATCCTCAGCCCCAGCAGTCGCTACCCGAGGTTGAACCGGAGGATTAATGGACGTTCGGCCCGTCGGCCACAACAGACGTCAACCTGTTTCCCAGGCTACTCTCCGCCCCGCTTCTGTGGAAATCCTGAGGGGCTTTGTATGCTAAATGCTCATCTGCCTATTGGTTATTGCTGGTTTTTGTGTCCTCAGATACCTTTTCTCTGGCCCTTGTACGCAAGCTTGATCTTCCTTCATAGAAGCTACAAAAAAAGTTTCGCGGAATAAAAATAAGTGGAGCTTCCCTAATTACCTATCCGTAAGGCCTCTAGCGATCGCCATCCGAGAATTCGCATAAGTTTTCCAAAAAGAACCGATACAGGGGTTGTCATGGGTAATATTTTGTACATAATGGTTATAGATGCACCCTGAGTTGACCCCCAGCGATTAGCTGGGGTTTTTTCTTTCCCCTAACCTCAATAAAACCTGAAGCCTTGATTCCTTCTGGCTTTGCTCCCTTCGCTACATCTGGTGAGCAGCCCCGTTTGAATCCAAGACTTCAGTCCAGTGTCACTGCTTGTTCAGGAACTTCCGTTTTGCGTATTCACCGCAGGCTGAGGGTTTTGTCTGGAACGCTGCTGTTATTGCTTGTTGTCACAAATATGCTGATTGCTGTGGCGATCGCATGAAAGCTCTCCCATCAAGGGGAATACTACGGGTGGGATCAGTCTCAGTAGTGTTCGTGACCGTCTCGGAGTCAAGTTTGGTGCCATCTCCGTTGCATAACTCAGGTTCATTGTTAGGAAAGGTTTCTCATGGCTCGCAATATTCGTTTCTTGTCTAAAGCTTTGGGTGCTGTGGCCCTCGTCATGCTTAGCTGCAGCCCCGCATTGGCACTCAGCTTTCCTGCTGCACAAAAGAAGGATGGTAGCCCGGATCGCCGTCGTGGGGCTGGCAGTCGTGGTACTGAAGAATGCCGGGTTGATACAGCGAAGAGCCCATTTGCGATCGCCCCAGATTCCAATTTGAGTTTGACAACCCAGGCTCGCCCAGACTTCTTCTGGTATGTGCCTGCGACTACTGCAGGCACGGTGATCTTTAAGCTGGAAGACAACGGTGAGCTTCTGTACAGGAGCGAGTTTCAGGCGGATGGGAAAGAAGGGATTGCTCAACTGTCATTGCCAGATGGTATCGGGGCTGTGGATCTGCAAGTTGGCAAGAGCTACCAGTGGTCTGTGGAGTTGAACTGCGATATCGATGATATCGAGTCTATGAGATTTGAGTTCAAAAGCACCATCAGTAGAAAACAGGCTTCCCCTGAGCTGTCTAGTCAACTCAAGGTTGCTTCCAGTTTGAATCAGGCAGAACTGTATGCCGAGAACGGTATCTGGATTGATAGCCTTTCTGCTCTTGTGGATCTGCAATGTGACCCTGCGATGCGCGATGAGGGCTTAGCCGCCTGGTCTGCATTGCTTAAGTCCGTTGATTTAGAGTTCTTCACTCAGATCCCAATGTTGGGAGACTGTGACTGCGATTGTAAGTAGCGTTCTGGTTAAAGCCAGGTTCTGATGTGTCAGAGCCTGGCTGTGTTTTTGAGGGATTGAGCTTGGGTGATGTCTTGAGGCTATTTAGTTCCCCTGCTAAACCTCTGCAATAAAAGACAACTGTAGATTTAGCTGATTATGATGACAGGCTTGATTAAGCGCGGGCTGGTGGTTGCTGGTGCAATCTCCTTGGCGCTGCTGAGTTCAACTGCTACTTTTGCGGAAACGAGTTTTCCCAGTGCCAGGAGTGCGGATGGCTCGCCAGATCGGCGGCGAGGTGCCGGTGCTCGATGTCCTCACGAATGCATCAACACCGATGAAGAAACGCTGTTTGCACTGGTGCCCCAGGGCAATCAATCCCTGACGATGCAATCACAGCCTGATTTCTTCTTCTACATGCCTCGCATGAGTGGGGACGTTCGATTGCAGTTTCAGCTCCAGCAGGCGCATGAAACGATTTATGACCTCTCCATAGCCCCTATTTCTCCCGAAAGCGGCGTTAAGATTTTATCGCTTGCCGACTTGCCCAATGCCCCTCATTTGCAAGCGGGCGAGCGCTACACATGGTCTGTCACGCTAGATTGCTTGCCCGATGGTGAATCTAAAATGCACCTTCGCTTTGTGAGTGAGCTAAGGGTGGTTGAGCCTGACCAACAGTTGCTGGAGCAGCTCACAAATGTTGACGAGCTTCAACAGGCTGAGATTTATGCCAAGAATGGTCTCTGGCCGGATAGCTTGGTCGCCTTGCAGCAAGTAAAGCAGCAGCCACAAGATTTTGAGCAATATCAAGAGTCGGTGCTGGCTTGGGATGAGCTACTCGGTTCCGTTGGTCTTGAATATTTCGCTAGTAAACCTTTGCTGAGCCAATAGTCCACTCGTCTCTTGCTCAGACTGCGGCAAGCAAACCTTAAACCCTCTAAAAGCTACAGTTCAGAGCCAAATCCCTGCCCTATACTGCTGGAGACCTTTCCGCCTTGACGGTCCATGGCTCCTCGCAAAGCGATTAATCCTATTACCCTTTGGACAGAGCGGCTGCTGGCTGCGGTGGTCGCGCTCAACGTTGCCTTGGTGCTATTCGACCTCAGCTATGTTCCTTGGCGCAACTTTTGGCTTCACGGCAATGTTCAGGTGGCGGGGCTGGAAGTGCAACTGCCCCTGCCCAACATCACCGATCGCTACGATCCCATCAAAGGTATTGAGCCCCACCGCGATACCGAAGAATATCTTCGCAATGTGGACCTGCTGGAGGTTGATCTAGAAGCCAATCCCAACTCGCCCAAGGTGAAGCAGCAACTGAGCCTGTTGCAGGATTTGAGTGAGGACATGGTGGATGAGAATCCGTTTGCGATCGCCAATAAGTCCGGCACCCTTGAGAAAATCAAGAACCGGGTGCGCGATCGTCAGGGCGTCGAATCAGGTCGCATTGCCTTTAATCAATTCTGGTCCCCCACCAACTTCACTGCGAGTCAGTGGCGCGAAGAACTAGCCTTCTTCAACAAGGACATTCGCCCCCTGATTGAGACCAACTACTACCGTGGCATCGGCGAAAACGGCGAATTTATCGATCGCTTCTGGCGCATCGACCTCCCCTTCCAGCTCTTCTTTCTCCTAGAGCTACTGGTCCATGTCTACTTCATCAAGCTGCGCTACCGCAGTCTCTCCTGGCGAGATGCCTTGCTGTGGCGCTGGTACGACCTGCTACTGTTTGTGCCCTTTTGGCGCTGGCTGCGGCTGATTCCCCTCACCGTACGACTGCAAACGGCTCGCATTGCAGACTTTGGACCGTTGCGACGGCAGTTTGGTCGGGGCTTCGTCGGCCTCTTTGCTGGTGAGCTGACCGAGGTGATTGCCCTACAAACCGTAACCCAGCTCCAGCAAGGCATTCGCCAGGGCCGCTGGCTCCAGTCCGCCCTCGCCGCCAGCGAAAATCCCTATGTGGACTTGAATGACACCAATGAGATTGAAGTCCTGGCTCGCCGCCTGGCCCAAATCATCGTTTATCAAGTCTTGCCCAAGGTCCAGCCCAATTTTGAAGCCCTGCTCAACCATGGTCTTCAGGGCACGCTCCAGCGTCTGCCCGCCTACCAGATGATGCAAAACCTGCCTGGCTTCAACATCCTCCCCAACCGCATTACCGAGCAACTGGCCTCCGGTGTGTCCCAAGCCATCACCACCGCTTCCCAGGGCACCTACAGCACCATCGCGACAGAGGACCCCGAGACTGCTGTTTTGTTAGAGCAACTGGTGGATGAGTTCACTGCGGCCCTTGTTACAGCCCTCAAGGATAAGGAAACTCTCGTAGAAATTCAGACGCTGCTATGTGACTTTTTAGAAGAATTCAAGGTCAATTACGTACAGCGTGTGGCTGAATTTGATTTTGACGCCCTCCTGGAAGAAGCCCAGCAAATCAACCATCCCCAGGGCAAACCCTAGCGGGGTATGGGACAGAGCCTCGCTCATGTTTCTGTCTCAGACGGTAACATTTTGCTCCGTGCTTAACATTCTCTCTAAGCAGCGGAAAGCTTTGCGCTATGATTGGCTCCAGCGAGGTTCCAGCCCAACTTAGGGGCAGAAACTTGTTGCACATCCTGTATCTGACATAGGAAGTGGGCTCCTGGCCCGCTTTTTTTATTGCAAATTCATGTCTCATCCCGTCATTCCCCAGGTTATGGCGCTGGCCCAGCCCATCGCGGCGGCTATGGATTTGGAAGTGGTCAATGCCGTTTTCCAAACAAATCAAAGCCCCTCCGTGTTGCGCCTAGACGTCAGCAGTAAGACTGGTGATACCAGCTTGGAACATTGCACCGAAATGAGTCGCTCTTTGGAAGAGGCGATCGAAACGGAGGCTTTGATCCCCGAAGCCTATGTTCTAGAAGTTTCTAGTCCAGGTGTTTCGGACGTACTAACCCAGGACCGGGACTTCGTCTCCTTTAAGGGGTTTCCCGTTGTGGTGAAAACCACAGAACCTCACAAAGGCCAAACCCGCTGGGAAGGCTCCTTAATGCGTCGAGAAGATGAGAACCTACTCCTCAACCTCAAAGGACGCCCCGTTAAAATTCCCCGCGCTCTGATCCAAGAGGTTCGCCTCAGCGAGGGAGCCTAGGCCATAAGCCTTTGCCGCCTCACCTCTGAAATGGAGCCGTTTCATCCAGGCCTCTTGGCCAGCCCCAACTTTTCTATATCCCCTGCACTCGGAGCCTAAACCATGACCCTACTTCCCCTGCCGAATCTAAATGCCATGATCGATGCCATCAGTGAGCAGAAGAAGCTGCCACCTGAGGTGGTGGAAGAGGCATTGGAAGAAGCTTTGGTTAAAGGTTATGAGCGCTATCGCCGCACCCAGGCCATGGGCGATGCTTTTGATGAAGACTACTTTCTCAATGTAGGCGTCGAGCTGGACTTGGAAGAAGAAGGCTTCCGAGTGCTAGCGAGCAAAAACATTGTGGAAGAGGTGGAAATCGCAGATCACCAAATTTCCCTGACGGAGGTACAAGAAGTTGCCCCCGAAGCTCAGTTGGGCGACACCGTTGTTTTGGATGTGACGCCGGATAAGGAAGACTTTGGTCGCATGGCTGCGATTCAAACCAAGCAGGTGCTTTCCCAGAAATTGCGTGACTACCAGCGCATGATGATCCAGGAGGAGTTCAAGGATGTTGAAGATCCAGTCCTCAACGCCAAGGTGCTGCGCTTCGAGCGCCAGTCCGTAATCATGGAGGTGAGTAGCGGTGTGGGCCGTCCCCCGGTAGAGGCTGAGCTGCCCCGCCGAGATCAGCTCCCCAATGACAACTATCGCGCCAATGCCACCTTCCGCGTCTTCTTGAAGGAAGTTGCGGAAACCCCCCGTCGCGGTCCTCAAATCATCGTATCCCGTACCAATGCAGGCTTGGTGGTTTACATGTTTGAGAACGAGGTCCCTGAAATTCAGGATGAGATCGTTCGCATCGTTGCCGTCGCCCGTGAAGCCAATCCCCCCGGTCGTTACGTTGGACCCCGCACCAAGATTGCAGTGGATACCCTAGAGCGGGATGTCGATCCTGTGGGTGCCTGTATTGGTGCGCGGGGCTCGCGTATTCAAGCGGTGGTGAATGAACTTCATGGTGAGAAGATCGACGTGATTCGTTGGTCCCCTGACCCTGCGACTTATATCGCCAATGCTTTGAGCCCCGCTAGAGTCGAGATGGTGCGTCTGGTTGATCCCGAAGCTCGCCAAGCCCATGTGCTGGTGCCTGAAGATCAGCTCAGCCTTGCGATTGGTAAGGAGGGCCAAAACGTTCGTCTCGCAGCTCGCTTAACGGGGTGGAAGATCGATATCAAAGATATCGCCAAGTATGACTTTGATGAATATGTCATTCCGATGCCAACGGAGTTTGATGAGCCAGATGAAGATCCAGATCCATTGGAAGAAAACGTCGCGGAAGAGGCTTTAGAAGAGACGGCCGTGGATGGAGAGGAATCAGTGGCAGAAGCGGTTACTGATGAGGTCGTTGCTGAAGAAGAAGCAGCTGAAGTTGTTCCGGCTGAAGAAGAAGTTGTGCTTGCTGATGATGTAGAGGAAGAGGAAGAGGAAGAGGAGGCGATCGCAGCCGAGACCGATGAAGATGCATCCGATGATGATGCAGAGCCAGAGGTTGAACTCACTGAAGCGGAGTAACAGCCTGAGGGTGGGTTGTTCCTGACCCTTCATAAAAGTCGTGCGTTGCGATAGAACTTCAAAGCCCCTGCCTATGGATTGCCATAGGCAGGGGCTTTGATCTCAATGAACGGTGATGATCCCCACCATGAAATTTGAAATATGACCTGGCGTGCTTTGCTGATCAGGGTTCATTCTCATTGGAAGTTAGAGAGGGTAGATGACAAACGAATGCAGTCTGTCTAGCAGACTTTTGGCTTGCCATACCCATTGCAAAACTAGCCAGACCGGCTATAGTTCACTAGGATAAGTAATAATGCAGATTGGTTGGCTTTGCTGAAAGGCTGCAGTCGCAACGCATTAAACGTAATGAATTCCCAAGTTTGGGAAAGACTGAGAATGCCTGGAGGTAAGGTTTTCAGCTTGTAATTAGGGAGAGGGTAGAGCAACAGCCCAAAGAGAGTGGTGTTGCGGTAGCCCTGAGGGTTTAAATTCCCCCGGCAATTTTTGTTAGAGCCTAACAGGCTTTAGGAGTGGTGACGCATCCATGCTTCATTCCTTTGCCTGATTAGGTCTCGAAGCCAAATCGACGAGATCAACTGATTGTCGATATTTAGGCGAATCTCCTTTCCCCAGCGCGAAGGAGTGGATTAGTCATGCAATGCGCTGTAAGCTACTGTTCCAGTCTATTTTTGTCGTTTAAAGGGCGGTAGACAGCAATGGAACTTTAACCCCAAGAACAACGGATCCCATAGGAAGGTGTTAATGAGCAAGGTAAGGGTATACGAGCTTTCGAAGGAATTAGGTGTAGAGAACAAGGACGTATTGGCGGCTTGCAAATCACTCGATATTGACGTGAAAAGTCATAGCAGCAGTGTGAGTGAAGAGGATGCTGCTCGCATCCGAAGCAAAGTTCCTAAGTCGCCCTCGTCGGGTGGGAGTTCTGCGAAACCATCCGTCGCTAAGCCACCTGCCAAGAAACCGATCAATCGGCCTGTTGCTAAGGGAGGTCCTGCAAAGCCCCCTATTAAGAAGAAGCAGCAGATCCTTGAGATCCGTCGTCCGGCTCCGGCTGCTCCTGAGCCTCCGGCTTCTGCGCCTGCTTCTGCGTCGCCATCTCCAGCGCGTCCTGCTGCGGCTTCTCCGGCGGGTAATAAGCCGAGCCCCGCTCGTCCTGCCTCTCCAAGCCGACCCGGGGCACCTTCTAAGCCAGTCCTGAACCGTGCACCCGCTCCTCGACCTAAAGGCCCGGCCAAGCCGAGTAGTGCTCCAGCTCCAGCAGCTAGCCCTGCTCCTGTCGCGAAGAAAGAGCCTGTGCCTGCGCCCAGTCGCCCTGAGCCTCCAGCGAGGCCTCGTCCTGCGGTGCCGCCTTCGCCGGTTCAACCCCGTCGGTTGGACTTGCTCAAGCGAAATGCTGGTGAGAGCTCTCGCCCTGAGGGCAGTGGTACGGAGCGGCCTGTTCAGCGCCCTCGGTTGACTGTCAAGCCTTCCGCTGAAGGTACGCCTCCACCGATCGTAGAGCTGCAACGGCCCAAACTTGTTAAGCCACCGTCTCGTCCTGTGGCAGCGGCTGATACGTCCGCTGCTGATACAGGACGAGGGGGGCCCTCGTTGGATGATGGGCCACCTATCCCAGGCCTGGAACGTCCTCGTCGCTTAGATGCGCCCAGTCGACCGAGTCGGCCAAGTCGCCGTGGTATGCGTCCTTCTCAGCAGGAGGAGGAAGAGGAAGCAAGACTCAAGGCTAAGAAGGCTAATCGCCTGAAGCAGCGTGTGCACATCATTGGTGACGATGATGATGATGATTTGCTAGATGCAACGGGTCGCCATGGTGGTCCTGCTGCATTGAGTCAGTCCTTGGCACGTCCGCCTAAGCCCAAGAGTATGCAGAAGGCGACAACAAGCAAGCCCACTGCTTCACCACAGCGCAAGAAGAAGCGTTCTGGTAAGACTGCGGGTGAGCGCCGTCGCGAGCGTTATCTCAGCCGTCAGGAGAAGACACCTCAGAAGCCTGAAATCGTCACCGTTAAAGGTGAGATGAGTGTTCAGGATCTGTCTGCTCTGCTCAAGACGCCAGAGGCAGACATCATTCGCATCCTCTTCTTCAAGGGCGTTGCGGTGACCATTACCCAAACCTTGGAAGTGCCTGCGATCGAGCTGGTTTGTGAGGAATTGGAAATCTTAGTGGACCGTGAGGAGCGGGCCTCTGCGGCGATTAAGACCACTGAAATTCTCAACGAAGTCGACCTGGAGAACCTCCAGCGTCGTCCCCCCGTTGTCACGGTCATGGGCCACGTAGACCACGGCAAGACAACCTTGCTCGACTCCATCCGTAAAACGAAGGTTGTCGATGGTGAGGCCGGTGGCATTACCCAGCACATCGGTGCCTACCACGTAGATGTGGAGCACAACGGTAAAGACCAGCAAATCGTCTTCCTCGATACACCGGGTCACGAGGCGTTCACCGCCATGCGTGCTCGGGGTACTCGCGTGACCGATATCGCCATTCTGGTGGTGGCTGCTGATGACGGGGTTCGTCCTCAGACGATTGAGGCCATTAGCCATGCTAAGGCCGCTGAAGTGCCTATCATTGTTGCAATTAACAAGATCGATAAGGAAGGTGCCCAGGCTGACCGCGTTAAGCAGGAGCTCACTGAGCATGAGCTGGTTCCTGAAGAGTGGGGTGGGGACACTCCCATGGTTCCAGTCAGCGCGATTCAGGGAGACAACATTGATGACCTGCTGGATATGATCCTGCTGGTGACGGAAGTTGAAGAACTTTCTGCGAACCCTGACCGCCCTGCGATGGGTACTGTGATTGAAGCCAACTTGGACAAGGCGCGTGGCCCAGTTGCCACCCTGCTGGTTCAGAACGGCACCATGAAAGTGGGCGATGTTTTGGTTGCAGGTGATGTTCTAGGTCGTGTCCGTGCCATGGTTGATGACCAGGGCGCAACGGTGGACCAAGCTGCGCCTTCCTTTGCGGTTGAAATCTTGGGCTTAAGCTCGGTGCCTGCCGCTGGTGATGAGTTTGAAGTCTTCACCGATGAGAAGCAGGCTCGTGCTGTGGCTTCTGATCGTGCTAACGAGAAGCGCAATGCTCGCTTGCAGCAGGCAATGTCTTCTCGCCGCGTAACCCTCAGCTCCCTGTCGGCTCAGGCCCAGGAAGGGGACCTGAAGGAACTCAACCTGTTAATCAAATCTGATGTACAGGGTTCCATTGAGGCGATTACCTCTTCCTTGGATCAACTGCCCCAGGGTGAAGTTCAGCTTCGAACGCTGATGGCAACGGCGGGTGATATCTCTGAAACTGACGTTGACTTGGCTGCGGCAAGTGGTGCAGTCATCATTGGTTTCAATACCGAACTTTCTAGCACGGTCAAGCGTGCTGCTGATGAGGCCGGTGTTGATATTCGCGAGTACGACATCATCTATGACCTGCTTGAGGAAGTTCAGGGTGCTATGGAAGGCATGCTGGAGCCTGAAATGGTTGCTGAACCCCTCGGTAGCGTTGAGGTTCGTGCGGTGTTTACAGCAGGTCGCAATGCCATTGCCGGTTGTTATGTCCAGACGGGTAAGGCGGTGCGCAACTGCAATATCAAGGTCCATCGCGGTGACAATGTGGTCTTTGAGGGCAACCTCGATTCCCTGCGTCGCGTTAAAGATGACGTTAAGGAAGTCAATACTGGCTTCGAATGCGGCATCGGTGTTGATAACTTCAACGACTGGAAGGAAGGCGATCGCATTGAGACCTTCCGCATGGTGAGCAAGCGTCGCACCTTGGCAACGGCTTAACTCACAGCATGAGCTAATAGCTTTAGCTTGAATGGCTCAATAAAGAACCCCTGGGTGCATCTGATTCGCACCTAGGGGTTCTTTATTGCTTTCTAATGTTCTTTGGGGACCGGGGACAAATCAAATGGCGATGGCTGCAGCAACCTGAACTTAGGGCATCGTTAGCCTTGAGGCTTTAGGAATTGATTTTGTTCGGAGCTGCCGGCGATTTGTCCTTGGTTTTGGCTTGGTCCACGCGCAGTAGCCAAACCATTAGGGCGATGACGCCGAGCTGTACCGCTAGATTGGGTAACGCTTGGGATACATCTCTCCCTGCTAGAGCCTGTGTAAAAAAGATGAAGGCTCCCATGGCTCCAGATGCAGCAAATCCGAGATAGAAAAAGCGGCGTACTCCTCGGTAGGGTGCTTTTGTCTCAGCCTTTAGACGGGCGTACTTTTCGGGGGAGAGAGACGAATTGGCAGGTTGTTTTGAACTGATGCGTTCTTTGGAGCTATCGGAGGGAGAGTCTGCTGACATGGAACAAGAGATGAAAGAGTGAATTTGTCCTGTGACTTTGCCCAGGCTCGGACGGCTGATGTCAGCTTCAGGAGGCAATGATTCTGCTTGCTCGGGAAGTTTGAGGCCTTGCAAGCTGTCCTGATTGACGACTGCACATTTCCTCAAAATCGTCGAAGCAGAGATACGCAGGCCTCTACTGGTCTGGTTTCTTATCCTAACGGTTTCTTCGACGGTGGGTTGGCGATTCCCTGGGCTGTTGTACCGAGCTGAGCTTCGGGATGGGGCAAGTTAATGCTTGCCAGGGTGATAGTTCATTGACTTGAAAAGTATCGCTGGGGTTAAACGCACAAAATGCCGGAATTCATTAGTACGTTTGCTAAATTTTGATATACTATCTGAGCCCTGCCGGTGTAGCTCAGGGGTAGAGCACCTAACTCGTAATTAGGGGGTCGTGCGTTCAAATCGCATCACCGGCTTTTAGATCGTGATTTTGACTCTCAAGCTGTTTTGTTTGGGAGTTTTTTAATGTCTCTAACCACTGCAGTTGCTTGCTGTTCGACCCGTTGCCAATCTTCTGCGGCGACTGCTGCCTTAGGGAAAAGACTTCCTCCTAGACCAATAGCCATGGCTCCGGCTTGTAATAGTGGGACAGCATCTTCTATGGCAATGCCACCCGTGGGAATCAAGGAGATGCCTGCTAGAGGGGCACGCAAGTTTTTTAGATATGTGGCTCCTCCCATCGCTGTCACAGGAAAGACTTTCACGGCTGGGGCCCCGGCTTCCCAGGCCTGCCAAATTTCGTTGGGGGTGAGGCTGCCGGTTATGAGAGGGAAGGAGGCGGCGATCGCCTCTTCCAGTAAGGGCTTGTCCAGGATCGGGCTAAAGCCAAATGCCGCCTCAATGGCAATGGCTTGATTGAGTTGGTCTTGGGTTACAACGGTTCCTAGGCCTATCCAGCATTGGGGCCAGGCTGTCTTAAGGCGCTGGACCAGCTCGAAGGGGCGATCGCTATCGCAGGTTACTTCTAAGTGGCGAAAGCCTGCCCGGGCGACGGCTGCTGCCATTTGCTCTCCTTGGGCCAGGCTGGGGGCACGAATGACGGCGATGAGGCGATCGCGGCGGAGGTCATTGAGCCAGGGAGCATTGCGTCCTGACTCGGTCGAGGCTGCGGTCATAGGGATCTGTATAACAAAAAAAGAGGCGGCTCCTTGGAGCCGCCTCTAGTGTATTGAAAGCGGTGGGGTAAGACGTTCAAATGTTGTGGGCAGTCAACGAAAGCTTAATTAGCTTCGTGACTGCTCACTAAACGGTCTTAGGCGATGGCCGCCATCTTCAATTCGCTGGTGTTGAGCAGCAGTTGTAGCTCCTCAGCATCTACCGTTTCCTTCTCGATCAGCATGTCAGCTAGTTTGTCGAGAATGTGACGGTTGCTAACGAGCACGTCTTTGGCGCGATCGTAAGCTTGGTCAACCAGGGTACGAACCTCTTCGTCGATTACAGAAGCGGTTTCTTCAGAGAAGTCACGCTCGGAAGAGATGTCGCGACCGAGGAACATGTTGCCCCCCTGCTGGCGACCCAAGGCCACGGGGCCGAGGCGCTCACTCATGCCGAAGCGAGTGATCATCATGCGGGCATCGCGGGCGACCTGCTGGAGGTCGCTGGAAGCACCTGTGGTGACTTCGTCTTCGCCGTAGATGATTTCCTCAGCGATGCGGCCACCTAGGGCAACTGCCATGCGGTTACGCAGGTAGGAGCGGGAGTATAGGCCGGATTCCAAGCGATCTTCGCTGGGGGTGAACCAGGTGAGGCCACCGGCGCGACCGCGAGGAATGATGCTGATTTTTTGAACCGCATCGTAGTCGGGCATTAAAGCACCAACCAAAGCGTGGCCTGCTTCGTGGTAAGCCACGAGTTCCTTACGGCGCTCGCTCATGACGCGATCCTTCTTCTCTGGACCGGCCATGACGCGGTCGATTGCATCGTTGACTTCGTCCATGGAGACTTCAGTCAAGCTACGACGAGCCGCCAAGATAGCCGCTTCGTTCAACAGGTTAGACAGGTCAGCACCGGTGAACCCAGGGGTACGACGGGCGATTTTGTCCAAGTCCACATCCTTAGAGATGGTCTTGCCACGGGCATGGACGTTGAGAATTTCCAGACGACCGCTGTAGTCAGGACGATCTACAACAACCTGGCGGTCAAAGCGACCGGGGCGAAGTAGAGCGGAGTCCAGTACGTCGGGGCGGTTGGTTGCAGCAATCAAGATGATGCCGGTGTTGCCCTCAAAGCCATCCATCTCGGTCAACAACTGGTTGAGGGTTTGTTCACGCTCATCGTTGCCGCCGCCAAGGCCAGCACCACGCTGACGACCCACGGCATCAATCTCGTCGATAAAGACGATGCAAGGGGCGTTGGTCTTAGCCTGTTCGAACAGATCGCGAACGCGGGACGCACCCACACCCACAAACATTTCCACAAACTCAGAACCGGAGATGGAGAAGAAGGGAACGCCTGCTTCTCCCGCGACGGCACGAGCGAGGAGGGTTTTACCGGTACCAGGAGGGCCAACCAGGAGAACGCCCTTGGGAATCTTGGCACCCACAGCGGTGAAGCGTTCTGCGTTCTTGAGGAAATCAACAACCTCGGTCAGCTCTAGCTTGGCTTGGTCAATACCGGCCACATCACCAAAGGTGACTTGAGTCTGGGGCTCCATTTGCACACGCGCTTTGGACTTACCAAAGTTCATGGCTTGGTTGCCTGGGCCGCCTTGGGCACGACGTAGCAAGAAGAACAGACCAATCAAGAGCAGGAAGGGCAGAATGAAGCTGCCAGCTGTTCTGAAGAGAACGTTGTCTGTACCGCTGGGGCTAATGGCAACGTCGACTTTCTTCTCGCTGAGCAGGTCATAGATCTGCTTGTCTTCAGGAGGCAGATTGACGTCATAGAGGGTGCCATCTTCAGTTTTGACCGTGGCTTGAGCCTGGTCCTGAACGATGGTGACTCGAGTGACATCATTCGAGTTGACTCGGCTGATGAACTCGCTATAACGCAGTTTCTCTTTCTGGTTACCTTGCTGAGACCCATCAATAAATGAGGTCAATAGCGCAATCACAACCAGTACGAGCAGGGCGTAAAGTCCTGCATTTCTCCACCGCTTTTTCACGGGCGTTGTCTCCCCTTGGTTGGTATCTGGGTGTTGCTATACCCAATTTAAATCTTATGTTCACTAATCTTAACGCAGATCTTAATTGCGCGCCGTTGGGTTTGTGATCCCTGGTGACGGACCTATCCCACAGAGTAGGCGTAGCGAAAGGTTGCCCAGGCTTTGGTGTTTAGGGCGTAATGCTCATCTTGAGCAGGCAAAACAGGCGCAATGCTGTTGCTGGCAAGCTGCAAGTCTTCTAATAAAGCTTGGGAGAGTTCAAAGGGAGTTCTGAGACGTTGGAGGCGCTGGGCTTCAACGAGGTCCTGCTTTTGGGCCGATAGCAGGGCATAGGATTGGTCAAAGGGGGCGGCGATCGCCACCACATATAAACTCGTGACTCCCTTTTGACTTTCCACGGGCCATTCCCCCTTGATACTTTGCCCTGGAGCAATGGGCTCATTGAAATTATTGCCGCTGGTAATGGTGGCTTTGCTGCGACTCAAGCTGGGAACAGGCTTGGTTTCACTAGTGCTGTCTGGAGTGGTGTTGAAGGGCATGAGCCATTGCCCCAGGCTGTTGACGCCGAGAACCATGACATAGATGGGGCGACCGCTTTGATTCTTAAACGTGTAGCGGACTTGGTCTCCCGATGTGAGCTGGGCGACTGGGATGGGTTGGGCGTCGTCACTGTGACCCTGGGCAATGCGGAGGGCGATCTCTTCAGGTTTGCCCCCTTTCACAGAGCGAAGGGTTTCCCACCGCACTTCTAGGGCCAAGTCGGAGCTGGCCGTGTTTTCGAGAAGCTGGAGTGCTTTCTCGGCGCGCAGGGTCTCCAAATAGGGTTGGAGACGTTGGATCGCTGTTTTGACCGCTTCGGCTGTGGCTCCAACCGTTGCGGGGAGTGCCTGTTGATTGAGGAGGAGCAGTCCATATTTGGTCTCGGGCAAGACTGGGGCTGCTGGGGGCGTATCCGTGGCTGTTGGGGTAGCTGAGGCATCGGCGATGCCACTGTTGCCTAAGTTATTGGGTAAGCTTGCTACCCCATTCTCCGCTGGGGTCGTGACTCGCCCGAAGACATAGTCTGTGGGGCTTTTAGAGGAGGCGACGGAAACGTTGGGAATGGAGGTGATGGCGCTAGTGGCATCTACTCGTTCGACGCGATTAAAGCGATCGTCTAGGCCCACTTGAATGGAGAGCTCCCGGGGAACAATGCGGATTTGTTCTTGAATGGGCTGGTGAGGGACGGCTAAGGCTGAGGTCTGGGCCGCCTCGCTTAGGGCGGCGGATGTGGGCAATGCAGTGGCTGCGGAGGCTGAGCTGTCAGTTCCAGATTTGCCCGTTTCAGACTTTGATATCGACTGAGCTGTGGAAGTTTGGATGAAGGGGGGGAGTAAGTCCTTTGCACGCAGCGGAACGGCTTCTGCAACCATGCCATCGCGATCTTGAATGCGGAAGTAGCTAGGCGACAGCGGCGGATTTCCAGCCAAGCCTTCGCTATCCAAGCGGACGACAGCGCCTGACTCGCAGTGGGTTAAGGCTTCAGCGGAGTAGCCGCCGAGCCAGAGGTGCACGGAACCATCGCGTTTCACTGTGGTGACGGCTCCAGCGCTGCCATAGGGCGATCGCTCTTTTAGCCCCAGTTTGGTTAAGGTGCGGCCCTGGAACTTGGCATTGGCGAGTTGGGGCTGTTGGTCCAGGCCCAGGCTTTGCTGTAAGCGGGCGGTGGCCCCTTCGAGGGTGTTGCCGAGGGTTTTATGGGTACTGGACTGCCAAAGTTGCTGGGTGAAGCAGTAGGTGAGGAGTCCGACGGGGCCTGCTTGGCTTTCGAATTCCACAGCGACATCCCTGAGCTGGCTGGCCCGGAGGATGACTGCGCTATTTTCCTTGCTGCCTTTCCCTTGGAGCGCGGAGATTCGCTGGGCTTCTAGCTCTTGATGCAGGCTATCGAAGGGAGCGGGGGGAGGGCTGAGGCGCGATCGCGCCCTCAATGCCGTGGAATTGACGCTGAGCGCGGGTAAAGCGTAGCTGGTGTCCAGGACTGCCAGGACGCGATCGCTCGGTAGGGCTGTTAATAGACTGAGTAGACTTTCTTCAGGCCAATCTGACAATTCATCCTCGCTGTCGCAGCTGTCATGGAGAACCAGAGTGCGCTGGGAATTGCTCGCTTCGCTGGTGTTGACAGTGCTGCCGTAGCCACTGAAGTGAAAGACTGCGGTGTCGTTGGGCCCCATTTGACCGATGAAATGGTCAATAATGGCTCCCTGGACTTTGCTGCGGGTGGCTTGGCGATTGCTCAGGGTGAGGATATTGCTGGGCTCAAAGCCAAAGCGGTGGATCAGCAGCTGACGCTGTAGCTCCAGATCATTGATACAGCCTCGCAGTTTTGGACAATCCGCTGCATCGCCACCGTAATGGTTGATGCCCACGAGGATCGCTAATTTCTTTTCCGCAGTTGCGGCTAGGAGCTCGCCAGAGCGCTGACTTTGCTGGGACCAGGTCGGACCGCCCAAAGCCCAGCCCGCTAGGGTCACTGCCGATGCCTTGAGCAGCGATCGCCGCTTAAATCCCATGGAATATCCTAATGATGCTTCCCCGTTTCAAGGCCCCTGGGGATGGTTCGTAGGGCCGGTCGTCTGGACCGCTTCCATCATACAAATTTAGGTTGGATTCGACTGGGCTCAAGCGCTACAGAACTGTAAATTTTTCGATCTTTCGTTTGTTTTGGCCTGGCCTTCATTCTTTGAAGTTGATCAAAAAAGCCGAAGGCAAGCGCTGGCTTGTCTTCGGCTGGATGCTTCTTGGACATGGCATGCCATGTCCCTACATTCGCTAAAGGCTCAATCCCCGATTGGACTGGACTTTATTTTTATTTGTCGTGCATGGCGCGAGCGAGTTCTGCAGCCACCTTAGGGCGAGAGAACTCTGGGGGGGGCATTTCGCCAGCGCGCAGCAAGGCACGCACCTTGGTGCCGGAGAGGTGGATACGCTCTTCAGCGGTGCTAGGGCTGGTCTTGCTGGTGGCCATACCTTCGGTGCGGGTGCAGTAGAACGCATGCTCAAACTTCATGGGGGTGATGCCCATTTCGCCTGGCTCAAACTGATCAAAGATCTTTTGAGCGTCGTAGGTACCGTAGTAGTCGCCTACGCCAGCATGGTCACGACCGACGATGAAGTGGGTGCAGCCATAGTTCTTGCGGATCAGCGCATGGAAGATCGCTTCCCGAGGACCGGCATAGCGCATGGCCGAGGGATTGATAGCGAGAATCACTCGCTCTTTGGGGAAATAGTTCTCCATCATGATCTCGTAGCAGCGCATGCGCACATCCGCAGGGATGTCATCGCTCTTGGTTGCGCCAACGAGGGGATGCAAGAAGAGGCCATCCACGGTCTCCAGCGCACATTTGATGATGTACTCGTGGGCGCGGTGGATGGGGTTGCGAGTTTGGAAGCCCACAACGGTTTGCCAGCCACGCTCGCGGAATTGCTTGCGGGATTCAGCAGGGTCAATTTGGTAAGCGGGGAAGAGGGGATGCCCATCGCGCTCTAGTAGCCACACGGGACCGGCGAGGTTGATGTCACCTTGTTGGTAGACCACGGCGACGCCGGGGTGCTTGTCTTCCTCGGTGCCGTAAACGTTCTTAGCTTCTTTCTTTTTGTCGTAGCTGTACTTTTCAGTCAGCTCCAAGACGCCGACGAAGCGACCGGTTTCGTCGTCCAAGCGAACCAAGCTACCTTCACTGAGCGGAGAGGCGATTTCTTCGCTAACCGAAAGGGTAACGGGAACAGACCAGGGCAAGCCACTGGCGAGACGCATGTCTGTCACCACAGGCTCGTAGTCTGCTTTGCCCATGAAGCCTTCGATGGGGCTGAAGCCGCCAATGGCGATCATGACCAGGTCAGACATCGCTCTTTTGTCGAGCTGTACCTTGGGCAGGCTATCGGCTTGGGCCAGAAACTCTTTTTTCTGAGCTTCGCTGGCGAGGCGGTTGATGAGTGTGCCGCCGTGGGGGGCGATACCGTCTTGTTGCTTAGTCAATTTTGTTACTCCCTTGCGTCCGGTCTCTAATCCTAGCTTGAGGCGTGGACCTAACCAAGTACAAGTACCCATTAAAAAAGGAGTTTCCCAGCGGGAAACTCCTTGCAAAGCTAATTCACTCAATTAAGCTCTTTAGTTGCGCTGCCTGGGGCAGGCGCATCCAGTCGGCTTGGGATTTTAAGCTTCTTCAACTACACCGTAGAAAACGCCACGGATTTTCACATCTACAGGCTCTTTTCCGCCCATATCTGTATCAGAAGGCTGAACACATTCGAAGATTCCGGAGATTTCGCCAGTGTCGCTGTCCACTTTGGAAACCAGCATGGACATATGGCCCACACCGTTCACATAGCGCTTGACGTTTTCCTTGCGGATTTTTTCAGCATCGCCGGTGGAAGGAATTGCCACAGCACTCTCGTAACCAGTGGTCAGGCCACGACCTTTGGGATCCAGGAAGTTGGAGGTGCGGTAGGAAGGGACGCGGTAGTCACCTTCAAAGTCCGTCGAAGTGGTGATGGCGCTGGTCGCTTCACCTGTGGTGGCTTCAAGGCCCTTGATGCTGAACAAGAAAGGATATTCTTCGCCAGCAGGCATCAGAATCGTGTTGGCTTGGAAGTCCATGCCTTCCTTCTCGATGAAGGTCAAGGTGCCATCACTGTTGAAGTTTAGGGGACCTCTCACCTGGTCGATGGTTGAGGTGTAGCGTGTCAAGCTCTTGCCTTCAACGAAGGATGCTTTGGCGCGCTTGGAAACTGGTTCCTGCTTAATGAAATACTCCAAGGGCTCGACGCAAAGCGCGGTGAGTTCGTAGGAGGTTCCATTGTCTAGAGGAATAGAACCACGGACCGTTTGATCGATCTGGGGGCAGCTGTTCGCTAGACCTGTATTCACGATGTCGTCGTAGCTGAAGCCTTTAGGCACCGCTTGGGCAGCATCACTAAAAACTGTGACTGCAAACAGACATAGGGCACAGACTGCCCCGATAAAAGCTCGAAACCGCATATTAGACCTCAAAAGATCGCTTGTTGATATCAAACCCTGTCATGGTTATATGGGCGATCGCGCAGCAGACATTTGGTGAACTAAGCATTACCGCTTGCCGCTGCTTCACACCCGACCCAAATTTGGGATGTAAATGATCTAATTCTCTATGATCACCGCACGTTTGAATCACTCTGTTGGAATTCTACCGAATGGTGAGATCCCTCTAAAATTTGGCCTTGAGTTACGATGGTTTCGCTTTAAACGTCATGTGATTCAGTAATGCCCGAGGATACTGCCAGCCTAAGTCCAGAAATTCAGGCCATGGCCCAGTCTGTTCGAGACCTTGCCCAGGCCCACGATGGTGACGTGGAAGCCTTGCTGGGCCTGCTTCGGCTGCTGGAACAGCTACACCGTGAAATAGAGGATGGGCCCTTCCGACGGGCTTTGCCGACGAATCGCCAGGCGCTTTATCGGCTGCTGCAAGATATGGAGCGGGCGGGAGGATGGCCTTATATTCCTCGATTGAGGCTTCGCTCGATTATGCATTGGATTGAAGAGCTCGAAGACCCTGATGATGAGCCTCTGGAGGAGATTTAAGCACACAGGGATAGGCTTTATTTCAAATTGTGAAGCTCCTCTCTCAGGTCACTGTCTCGCGACGATTTTTCATGACCTGGGAGTTTCCTTGTCCTCTTCATTCGAAAAGAGCCTGACTAGAGTGATTGCGACTCTAGTCAGGCTCTTTTGAGGTTGTGGAATTATTGCGAAATCCCTAAGAGCTGCCGCCAAAGCCTCGCAGAAGTTGGGGGAGATCTTTAAATTCTTTAGATGCTTTTTGCAGGGCTCCCACATCGACGCGGATATCTGTCGGATAGCGGCGCAGAATTTCCAGAGCGCTGGCTTGGCCGTCATCGGCGAGGGAGAGGATGATGGCGGCTCTGAGGGCTTGGGCTCCGGCCTGGCCAGAAGATCGAGGCGAGATAATTTGGCCCAGTTTGCTGAGGAGGCTGTCACCCAGGCTGCTGTTGAGGATTTGGTCGGCGTCGATGACGCTGAAGGGGAGCTTTCTGCCTAGGATTGCGCCGGCTTCTGCACTGTCCTGACCGGCAAAGCGTAAGACGGTTCTTAGGTCACCCTTGGCAGCTTTGCCTTGAGCGAGACCTTCAATGTCGCTGACGGATATGGAGCGGTTGAGAGGCCCGATGATAAGGGTGATGTTTTCAGCGGAGCGAGCTGCGCTGCCGCTGAGAAGGATGCCGAGGCCAGCTGCGAGGCCTAGGGCAAGATGAATCGGTCGCTGGAAAGCTCGCTTCATGCTGGGTTGTCTGGTCATGATTGCTTTCCCAGTATGCCCGGTGAATTTAGGTTTGTTGCGATGAGGAGAAGGATTTCTCTTCTGAGAGAGTTTTATATGGTTTAGAGGGAAGGTGCTGAGGGCGGAGCATTGATCTTGCCGCTGGGGCGTTGGCAGGGGGCTTGGGTTGGGCGTTTGGGGGCAATCGTCGATGGATCTCGCTAAACCTGCCCTTGTCGCTTGATCTATCCGTTTGTTGGGAGGGTTTGTGTGGGGCCTGCTCTAGTTTGCCTTGGGGTTAGAGATTGTGGATGGCGTCGTAGATGCGGTGGGCCATGGTGAGTTTGCTGCTAGGGGGGAGGGGCGTGGCTTGGCCTTGGGCTGGGATGAATTGGCCTTGGTTGCGATCGCCCCCAAAGCCGGCATCCACTCTATCTACTGGATTGGCAACAATGGCATCCAGGCCCTTGCGCTGAAGCTTGCCCTGGGCCGGGGTGATGATGTCGCCGGTTTGGGCTGCGAAGCCAATGATTTTTTGCTGGGGCTGCTTTTGTTGGGCAAGGGCGGCCACGAGGTCCGGGACGTTGGAGAGGGGGAGCGGATTGGGTAAGTCGGCTTTGGGGAGTTTGTGGCTGTGGGTCTGGGCGGGGGTTAGGTCGGCGACGGCGGCGGCCATGAGCAGCCAGTCTTGCTGGGGCCAGGCGGTTTCTAGGGCCTGTTGCATTTCGGCGGCGGTGGTGACGGGGTGGCGCTGAATGTCACTGGCGATCGCCAAGTCAGCTTCATGCATCGGTCCATGGACAAGGGTGACCTGGGCGCCGCGATGGTGGGCGGCAAGGGCGAGGGCGATACCCATGCGCCCCGTGGAGGGGTTGCCGATGAAGCGTACGGCGTCGATGAATTCCTGGGTGCCACCGCCGCTGATAAGGATGCGTTTTCCGGTAAGGTCTCGCTCGCCTAGGCGATGGGCGTCGGATTGGTGCAGGAGGGATTTGAGCTGGGCGAGGAGCTGGGCAGGCTCGGCCATGCGGCCTGTGCCCTGGCGATCGCAGGCCAGCAACCCTACGCCGGGTGCAGCGCTGTGGAACCGTGGGTCGGTTTGCACCTGCTGCCAGTTGCGCTGGACCGCTTGCTGCTCCCACATGTCGGTGTTCATGGCGGGGGCCAGCAGAACGGGGCAGGTGGAGGCCAGGACGGTGTTAGTGAGGAGGTTGTCGGCGGCGCCGTGGGCAAGCTTGGCCAGGGTATTGGCCGTCAGCGGGGCAATGACCATGACCTCTGCCCATTCACCCAGCTCGATATGGAGCGGTCGCCCCTGGGTGGCGTTCCAGAAGTCTGCGTCGGTGAGGGTGGGCTGGCGACAGAGGGTGCTGAAGCTGAGGGGCGTGACAAACTGCTGGGCCGAATCCGTGAGGATGGCTCGTACATCGACCCCGGCTTTGCCGAGGGTTGAAGCGAGTTGGCAAACTTTATAGGCCGCGATGCCGCCGCTGATGGCGAGGAGAATGCGACGACCTTTCCAATCAGACAAAATTTTGAGGTAGCTTTCGGTTTAGAAATGAGGACATGGCAATGCCATGTCCCTACGTTAATCAGGGGGCGACTTCTATATCCCTAGGATTCGTCGAAGGATTGTAGGTCCAGGAGATGAATATAGGGTTCGATCAATTCGGGACGCTGGAAGGCGATCGCCCGCAGCAACTGCCAGTCATTCAAGCTTTCAAACGCAGAGCTGTAATCGTCTTCTTCCAGGCGTTCAGCGAGTTTCGCGACGCTCTCGGGAGTGAACTCAGCCAGCTTTTCTTTGGAAACGGTGAAAGTTGCCATGGCATTGGAGTAGGTTAAGGCCCAGTCCCCAGTTAGTCGTGTCACTCATAAGATGGAGCGTTCACAAGGGGACTGTCTTAAATTTTAGCAACGGGAAGGGGCGCTACCGAATTAAGAGAGGATGCTAGGATCATTCTTAATCTTTGAGCATTGGGCAATTGAAGCGCTTGTCGCTCAAGATTTTGGGGAATTAGCTCAGCTGGTAGAGTGCTGCGATCGCACCGCAGAGGTCAGGGGTTCGAATCCCCTATTCTCCATTTTGGTCAGCTTTATGGCTTTAGACGGCAAGTTGGAGCTGCCTGAATTTCGGTGTGTCTGAGGCCGTTTGGGGCTTGCCGTCGCTGAGGTTGGAGAGGGTGATGCCTAGGAGTCGGACTTGGCGATCGCGGTCCACATGCTCTAGCAACAGCGCTTTGGCTCGTTCAAAGATTTCTGAGGTGAGAACTGGCTTGTCAAAGGTTTGGCTGCGGGTGACCTGCTGATAGTTGGCGTATTTAATTTTGAGGGTGAGGGTGTGGCCGCTGCCGGGCACCTTGGCCATGCGTTCTGTGACGCGCTGGGCGATGGCTTCCAAGGCGTCGTTCATTTCGGCGAGGCTTGCCAGGTCTTGGGCAAAGCTGTTCTCGGCTCCGATGGATTTGCGGATGCGGTTGGGATTGACGGGGCGATGGTCTTGCCCTCGGGCAATGCGGTAGTAGTGGCTGCCGACTTTGCCGAAGCGATCGCGCAGATCCGCCTCTTCCCATTGCTTCAAGTCAGCCCCGGTGCGAATGCCGTGGCTGTGCATTTTGGCGGCAGTGGCAGGGCCAATGCCGTGGAATTTCTCGATGGGGAGCTGTTCGACGAAGGCTTCCGCTTGGTCTGGGGCGATGAGGAAGAGGCCATTGGGCTTATCTTCGTCGGAGGCCATCTTGGCGAGGAACTTGTTGCAGGAGACTCCGGCGGAGGCGTTGAGGCGGGTGGTTTGTTTGATGCGCTGCTTGATCTCGCGGGCGATCGCCATGGCTGACCCCCGAGGATGATCGGTTACATCCAGGTAAGCCTCATCTAAGGACAGGGGCTCTACGAGGCCGGTGTAGCTGTGGAAGATCTCGCGGATTTGGTCTGAGACATCGCGATAAACGTCAAACCGCGTCTTGGCAAAAATTAAGTGGGGGCAGCGTTTCGCAGCAAGGCGCGAGGGCATGGCGGAGTGAATGCCAAACTTGCGGGCTTCGTAGCTGGCTGCTGCTACAACCCCTCGGCTGTGGGGACCGCCCCCGACCACTAGGGGGCGACCTCGATATTGGGGATGGTCTCGCTGTTCCACCGAAGCGTAGAACGCATCCATATCGACGTGGATGATTTTGCGAAGCACAGCGCTGGGGCTCACTCTTCGCCTAGTAGTATAACTGTGCTTTAATCCGGTGCTGACTTGCCCGACCGAGGATCGGCTCCACGGTTGCTGGATTGCTCTACGTACCACTGTCGCCAAGCTGTCGAGCTACGCAGGGCCAGCCAGAGTAGCATCAGAGCAATAATTCCCCCCTGAGTGGGGGCATCGAAGGCTAGGAGGACTAGGCTAATGCAGAGGACATCTTCGGCCAGGTTGAACCAGATGGGCAGGCCCTGGAGGCGGAAGACCCAGCCGGTTTGGACGAGCTGAATTAATAAGGCTAGAGCTCCACCGACGCAGCCTAGGGCGATCGCAGGCCACGGTTGTAAACCAAAATTGAGTGCAACGGTGCTTCCCAAAATGCCACCAGCCAGGGGGCTAAAGATGATTTGAATGGTTTGCTGAATGCGCTGACCCAGCAGGTTCTTGGACAGGAATAGTTCGCAAAGGGTCCAGCTGACTAGAATGCCGATTAGAACCTGGGGGTGGATGCGAGACAGCAGCGGCACATCATCCCAAAGGGACATGCTGCGGGCAAAGCCAATGACCAGAAGCGGTAGGGCAATGCGGAGGCCACCAGCAGCGGATGCAGAGAGTGAAGCGAGGATAGCGATCATGCCCTGGGCAAATGAGATGAGTCGTACAGTGGTGGCACAGTGGCTGAGGAAAGCGGCTGTGTATGGCCTAATTAAAGGCTGAGTTGCAAAGCAATACTGTTCAAAGGGCTAGTTGCTATGGAACAAGCGGTGGTGAAACGGGAGTTGCGGCAGGCTTTAATTGGCCAACGGCGGGACCTTCCTACGACTCTTTGGCAGGCTCAAAGTGACGAGTTATGTCAGCAGATTGCTGGGACGGAGTGGTTTCAGCAGGCTCAATTAATCTTGGCATTCTTTAGCTTTCGCCAGGAGCCGAGTTTGGCGGCGCTATGGCATTCTTCTGGGGGACAGAAAAAATGCTGGGGGATGCCTCGTTGTGTGGGCAAGAGTTTGGCCTGGCACGACTGGAAAGCCGGTGAGCCATTGGTGAGTGGGGCCTTTGGTATTCAAGAACCTACCCATTCTTCACCGCAAATTGATCCTGCTCAGGCTGATTTGATTCTTGTTCCGGCAGTGGGATGCGATCGCCAGGGCAACCGACTGGGGTATGGAGGCGGCTTCTACGATCGTTTGCTGAGCCGCGACGATTGCAAAGAAATTCCCACGATTGGCATTGTCTTTGATTTTGCATATCTGGAGCAATTGCCCCAGGACCCTTGGGATTGTGCCTTAGATGCTGTTTGTACGGAGCGAGGCTATTTCTCGGTTGGTGAGGCTGAGGTCGGCTAGTCTGCTGTGGTGAACCGCTAGGATAGAGAGCTGGTGCAGCGGGGATTTGCCCGTATTAGGGTTTGGCTTTAAGGGGGTCTCTATGAACATTATTTGGCTGCTGGTGCGGGAGTCGGGCTGGCAGGTGGCGCTGGCGGTGCTGGCGGGTTTGGTCAGTGGGGGCTGTAGTGCCAAGCTGATTTCGCTGATAAATGATGCGGTGAAGGATCCGTTGCAGCCGGGGTTGGCGTTGCAGTTCTTTGTTTTGTTGGCGATCGCTCTCCTCACCTCTCCCATTTCCCAATTCCTTCTCGTCCGCCTTTCCCAGGACGCCATTTATCGACTGCGTCTCAAGCTCAGCCGTCGCATTATGGCTGCGCCCCTGGCTCAGCTAGAAAGCCAGGGCGCTAATCGGCTGCTGGCAGTGCTGACCGATGACGTGACCAACCTGTCCAACGCGGTCTTTGCGATTCCGTTTCTCTGCATCGACGGGGCAATCATCATCGGATGCCTGGTTTATCTCGGAGTCCTATCGAGGCCGGTGCTAGGGGCTGCGGTGGTGATGATGATCTTCGGCATCACCACGGTGCAGTTCATCCTCGGCAAGGCCCAGCGCTATCTGAAGCGGGCGCGTAATGAACAGGATCAGTTGTTCAAGCATTTTCGCGCGATCACCGATGGCATTAAAGAGCTGAAGCTGAATGTGCGCCGCCGTCAGGGGTTCTTGGACCAGCAGCTTTCGGTTAGTGCCGATGCATCGCGGCGCTATTCCACCTCGGCATTGAATCTATTTGCCTTGGCGACGGTGTGGGGGCAGATGCTGTTTTTTGCCATTGTTGGCGGTCTGGTGCTGGGGCTGCCCCGGCTGATGACCATTGACCCGCTGGTGCTGTCGGGCTTTGTGCTGACGCTGACTTACTTGATGCGGCCGTTTGAATCGTTGATGCAGCGGCTGCCCGTGCTGCTGAAGGCCAACGTGTCGTTGCAAAAGATCCAAGAGCTGGGGCTGAGTTTGGAAGCTGAGGCCGAGGATTTGTCTGCTGGATTGCTTAAACCAGTGCAGCCTTTCCAGTCGCTGAGCTTTGAGGCGATTTCCCACCATTACGGCGGCGGGGCTGAGGACTTTTGCCTGGGGCCGGTGGATTTGAGTTTTGGGCCAGGGGAGATCGTTTTTATCGTCGGGGGTAATGGCAGCGGTAAGTCCACGTTGGCGAAGATTCTCACGGGGCTTTATAGCGCTGAGGATGGGGCGGTGCTGTTGAATGGCGATCGCGTCACGCCCGCAAACCTAGAGTGGTATCGACAACATTTCTCGACGGTGTTTGTGGACTTCTACCTGTTCAATCAGCTGCTGGGCCACGATGCGGCAGCGGCAGATCTGGATGAGCAGGCACGGCAATATCTCAAGGATTTGCACATCGACCACAAGGTGACGGTGGCGGATGGCCAGCTTTCGACGACCTCTCTTTCCCAGGGACAGCGCAAGCGCTTGGCGTTGTTGACGGCCTATTTAGATGACCGTCCAATTTACTTGTTTGACGAGTGGGCGGCGGATCAAGATCCGACCTTTCGGGCGCTGTTTTATGAGGAGATTTTGCCCAGGTTGCGCGATCGCGGCAAGCTCATCCTCGCCATCAGTCACGACGACCGCTACTTCGACCTCGCCGACCGCATCATCAAGCTGGACTACGGCAAAATCGAATACGACCGACGCAAGCTAGAGACGATTTAGTCGGCACAGTGAATTGGGTAGCTTTCCCCACCGGATTCCCAGACTGTCTCCCGTAAAATCAAATCAGTTCCCCTCCCTTCATCTCAGGAGCAGTCAGTTATGGATGGATTGGCAAGCGCATTGCCCGGTTGGTTGCCCCTCGGGACAGTCCTAGAAATTCTGCTGGCGATTAGCCTGAGCGCAGCGGCAGGCTTCCGCGTGTTTGTACCGCTGCTGGTGGTGAGCCTGGCTGCCGTGGTGG
Organism: uncultured Pseudanabaenaceae cyanobacterium; assembly: GCA_938002085.1. Classification (GTDB taxonomy): domain Bacteria; phylum Cyanobacteriota; class Cyanobacteriia; order PCC-9006; family JAAUQQ01; genus JAAUQQ01. The sequence goes on along the minus strand of CALLAT010000164.1, from coordinate 17,194 downwards.
GCCATTTTGACTTGCCCAGCAGTTTGGACTGGATGGAAACGACGCCAGCGGTGATTTTGCTGGGAACAGCTTGCCTGCTGGAGATTGGCGGCTACTACATTCCTTGGTTTGACCATGCGCTAGATACCGTCTCTTCCCCAGCGGCAGTACTGGCGGGGACATTGGTGGCAGGCTCCCTTGCGCCGGATAGCATGGGGCCAGTTGCCCAGTGGACGCTAGCTTTTGTCGCTGGCGGCGGCACGGCGGGGCTGACGAAGACGCTAATGAATATTTTGCGTATTGGCTCAACGGCAACCTCTGGGGGGCTAGCTAATCCGCTCTTGTCCACGGTTGAGCTGCTCGCGGCGACGGGGCTTTCGCTTTTGGCGGTGACGGCTCCAGCATTGGCGGGTGTGCTGGTGCTGGTGTTGATGGTGCTGGCTGGGCAGAAGATTTGGCAGCTCGTGGGCAAGATGCGTTCCGGAGCTTCTACCGCAGAGAGTTAAGTACGACACGTCGATAGCTGCTTTAGCACCTAAATTTGGTGCTGAACCCTTGGCAGATTTTTCTCTTACAAGATATTTTGGGCATTCTCAAGGGTAGTGAGGCTGTCTGAAATGTCAGCCGCACGCTCGCATATCGCAGCAGGGAGAAAGTTTCGTGGCCAAGGATGGGATTGGGGATGGGATTGAGGATTTGATGGCAACGATGCCTGAGAATGGGGCTGAGCAAGGAACATTGCCCAGTTTTTCCATCATTCTGGAAACCGAGAACCTGGCCCAGGCAGATTTGCTAGGGCTGCTGCGATCGCTGGCCTGCCTCGATGCCCAAGTCCCTTCCCCTAGTAATGCCAATGAGGTGCTGCTGATCGATAGCGGCGACACCCCTGCCTTACTGCTGGAGCAAATCTGCCAGCAATATCCTTGGCTCCAAGTGGCAGAAGCCCCCGAGGGGACTGAATATTACGATGCCAAAATGCTGGGCGCACGATTAGCCACGGGCGAAGTCGTGGTGTTCTATGACTCTGACTGTATTTACGAGCCCAACTGGCTCTACCAAATCCTTAGTGGCTTTCAGCAGCCAGGGGTTCAAGTGGTGGCTGGTGAAACTCGTACCCGAGGCGTAGGACTCTATGGCACGGCCATGGCCATCAGTTATATCTTTCCGCAGTACTCTGGCGAGACTGAGCTGCAACCGGCTTCCCAATATTTTCTCAATAACGTCGCCTTTCGTCGCGATCTGTTGATGAGCTATCCCATTCCCCGCGACCTGCCGCTGTACCGGGGTAACTGCGTAGTCCATGCGCGGCAGTTGGTTGAAGCAGGTAAAACCATTTGGCGGCAGCCCTTGGCGCGGGCGACCCATGCGCCGCCGAATGGGCTGGGGCATTTCTTCTGGCGCTTTTTGCTGATTGGCCATGACTATTACTGGCAGCAGCAGTTGCTGCAAGACAGTCCTCAGCGAAAGTCTGTGGTGAATCAGGAGCAGGCGGAGCCCACGGGGGGCTGGCTGGCCAAGCTTCGAATTTTTAAGGATCGGATGACGAAGTTGGTGGCAGCGGATTGGCGACATGGGGTGTTTTTCCCGTTCTCTGTTCCAGTCATTATTGTTTCCGCTTTATTGATCGCAGCAGGGTATTGGGTGACGGCTTTGAAGCCGAAGTATTTACTGGAAGCTTGCGATCGCTTGGCGATCGAAATGTAGCTTTCCAATAAGGGACTGACTCAAAATGAAAACCCGACTCGAACTGCTAGACCACCTCAATCACGGCAATTCAGTTAAATACCTCTACTTCTGGGGGCATCAGCCCCAGCGGGATGGCAGCATTGGCAAGAGCTGCTTTAGCCAATGGTTTGAAGCCGCCTTTGATGTTGATGGTGTGAGCTATGCCACGGCGGAGCATTACATGATGTCGGAGAAGGCGCGGCTATTCGATGGCTCAGCAACTGCTGCAATTGTGGCGTCGGTTCATCCCGGTGAGGCCAAGAAGCTGGGGCGGCAGATTCGCAATTTTGACCAGGCCGTTTGGGAGGCGCAGCGCTTTGAAATTGTGGTGAGGGGGAACTTGGCGAAGTTTTCGCAGCATGAGCTGCTGAAGCAGTATTTGCTCGGGACGGGCGATCGCGTTCTGGTTGAGGCTAGTCCACGCGATCGCATCTGGGGCATCGGCCTAGCGGAAAGCGACCCTGCAGCTCAAAATCCCTATGACTGGAAAGGACTCAACCTGCTTGGGTTTGCCCTAATGGCTGTGCGCGAGCAATTGAGGAGCTGTTCTCACGGCCAGTAGACATAGATATAAGTCGTTTGTCTCTCAGGACTATAGAGGACGCTGTAGTCAGGTTTCGAAGAAAGATTGCTGTAGCAAACGGGATCGGGAATCAATTCAGGTTGCCACCAGTCGTCATACCCACTGCGAAAATCCTGAGAATCACAATAATCCTCGTTGCGCTCCCATTGAGCCTCTCTTACAAGCTCATCAATGACATCAGCGCTGGCATCAAAACGATAAAGCGATCGATGCTCTTGAAAACCATTAATATCTTTTGAATAGAAATTACTGATGTGACCTTTCAAAAACGGGAATTTCCAAAACAGGGAGCTATCTTCTACATTGATCGCATTTCCTTCGCTATCGCAGTGGTCTGCTGTGCAGATTGTAGGTGGCGTTCCCATCATGGACTCTACAGCAGCCCCTGAAACAGCTTCGATTACATTACTGATTCCTGAGATTCCTTCAGCCCAATCTGCTTCACCAGCATCATATTTCTGGTCCAGCCAACTGATTCCAGCAACTCCGTATAAAAGTAGAAAGGGTGAAGCGATAAGCAACAAAACAGAAACGCCACATCCGCCAAGGCAGCAGCCCAGCGATTTTCCAAAGCATCCTTTCTTCGCCATCGAATTGGTGTTCAGTCGAGCAGCTTTAATTTAGGTTGCCCCTATAGCATTGCCGCTATCTCACGGAGGGAATCACTAGCATGTCGTTGGCTAGCTCTCCTGGGTTTCCCACTCAATCCCTTCGTAAATCTCAGCTACTGTGATGTCCGTCTCGATAGAAGTCAGCCGGACAGTATCCTCCAAGCTTTCATAGGTTCGATACTGCCAAAAGCCTTCGTTGGTGCGGGTGTATAGCTGAACTTCAATGTCGTACTGGTTGACGAGGACATACTCTTGCAAACTGTCCAGCGAGCGGTAGCGCTTGAATTTCTCAGTTTGGTCATCCTCCATCGTGGACTTGGATAGAACTTCAATCACCAAACAGGGATTGGTTAAGGTGTCTTTTCGATTGTTGTAGAACTGAGGTTCGCCATCAATAGCCAGGACATCTGGGTAGGTTATCTTTCGATATTTCTCAATCCAGACCTTCATATTGCCGATGAAAGGCTCAAACCGTTTGCCCTTCAGGGCAGCAGTGAGAAGGACAATTAGGTTTCTTGATAGACGATTGTGATCGATTGATGCGCCTGTCATGGCCACAATCTCCCCATCATGGAATTCACTTTTATATTCTGCTTGCTCTTCCAGATCAAAATATTCTTCTAAGCTGTAGCGCTTTGGGGAGGCAGTCGCTGTCTTCTCGATGGCTTGCATAAGCTGTCCCCGAATGTCGGTGGTGCGTTCAATCGATAGGTCAATTGTAGCGTTGCTAAACCTCGCGGATAATGCCGTCGCCCGTGATGCGGAGCTGTCTGCCACGCCAGTGAATGTGATCGCCAAAGGCCCCCGCCAACCAAATCCCAAACGTCATCAAATCCCGCAGCGGCAACAGCCAAAACCAGCGACTAAGCTTGGGCGCTCCGACCTGGTTCGCTGCGACCCAAGCTTGGAAATATCGGACCAGAATGGTGAGAGCTGAGAGCGCGATCGCCCACCCCGCAAACCACGTCACCAGCAACAGCGGCAACACATACACCAACCCAAAACAGACCACCTGGCCGTAATACACCGGCCCGCGATTAAACCGAATCGTCCTGGCCCAACGCAGCTCCCGTCGCCAAACATCACCCAGGTTTTCTTGGCCCGTATCCGACTCCAAAATCAAATGGGACAGCTCCACGCGATAGCCCGCCCCCGCCACGCGTTTGCCCAGGTTGTAGTCCGAGCCAATGCGATTGAGGTGCAATCCCCCGGCTGCCTCCAAAGCCTCGCGCCGCATGGCCATGGTCACCCCGATCGCAAACTTAATCCCCCCATCTATAGCTCGCGCCACCAAAGCACTGGGAATAAAATCACAGCAGCGATTCAGCGACGCCAGAGCCGCCCCGACAAAGCGAGGCCGGTGGGCCACATAGGCGCAGGTAACCATGCCGAGGGTTGGGTCTACCAGGGGAGCCGTGACGGTGTGAATGTAGTCCGGGGCGACGCAGATATCGCTATCGGCAAAGATGATCACGTCATAGCGGCATTCCGGCACGAGGTAGCTGAGGCTGCTGTCCTTGTGGTTGGCACCGCGTGGCTCTAGGTCGGTGAAGAGTTTGACGCGATGGGGATAAGCCTCGCGCAGGCGCTCGATGACCGGTACCGATGGGTCCGCCGGGTCCACTACGCCAAAGATCACTTCGTAATCGTTCCAGTCCTGATTGCAAAAGGAAGACCAGTTCTCCCAGGCGCCAGCATCCAGGCCGCAGCAGGGCACGAGGATAGAGACGCCTTGGCCAATACCTTGGTCGAGTTTGGGCGGATGGCGGAAGAATTTTGTTGTGAAGTAGGCGCAGGCTAGGTAGAAGGCGATCGCCCCCACCATCAGCCCCGCCAAAAACACCGTCAGCCCCAACCCAACCCAATCCAACACAGCAATCCCATCCAGATGCACATCCCCCCACCAGAATAGGTCGCCGCGTCACCATCAACACCGTAGGGTGGGTTTCACAAACCATTGCCCAACCGAAACTCACCCATCCTGCAGAAACCCACCAAGCTTTTGCCTTTGCCAAGCCTGCTTGGAGGGTCTGCTTGGTGTATCCAGAGGATCGGTTGATTTTGGCGAAGCAGGCCGAGGGAGATTGGCGGTTGTTTTTGCCGGGACATGAAATTGCGACAGGGTGAGGTTTTGGGTGGATTTGCGATCGCGGTCGAACAGCTTCTCGCTTAATGCATGAAGCACATTAGGAAAATTGCGATAGATACAGTTCTGCTCCCTCACCAAGGGCGAATCGTAACGCACTAAAAAACGGTTGCCAGTTTCCGCTGCCATCAACAAAGTATTTGGCAGCGAGTTTTGCTTCAATCCCTTTGAAATCAGCTACACCATCATCAAGTTGGTCTCGCATAGACCTGGCTGCAACAATCACAGCTAAGCGCTGCCTTTTGAGGCGTTGAACGTTGAGATTGAGGGTGTCTATGGTGAATTGAGCCTGCTGCACGGTAATGTTTGCCTGTTCACAGGCAACTGCATTCGGTTTTATGCTGCCATCGAGACTACTAAAGCTAAAGATCGATATTGATGGGAGTTCTAGAGGATTAAGCAAGTTGCCACAAGAAGCCTTGTCGTACTCTTGGCTTTTCTTTGCACCGCAGCAAGGAAAATTATTGGGTGGTCGGGAATTTCTAATACTGTCGTCTTCGCCTGGTACTTTGACATTTTGCAGACCACCTTGGCAGGTGGCGAGCATGTTGTGCCAGTCTAGGTCTAGGTTTTGTTCTCGGGTGGATTGATTGCAGGGAATAAAGTGTTCAACGGCGCGATCTTGGGAATGCAAAGACATCTCGCAATAGGCACAGATTCCTTTCTGGTCTGCGGCGAGAGTTGTACGGATTGCGTTGTAGGTTTTGCGGTTGCTTTTGAGATCGCTCCAGCGCTTGAACTGAGTTTTGAACCTTTCTCGATATTGAGCAAGTTCTGGAGGTTCGGGCGATTTTCGAACGTGCTTCACGCCGAAGCCCTCCGCTCCATGCGGCGAATTTGCATGTCGGCGCGGGTGAGGTCGCTGTCGAAGGATTCCCAGCTTTTTAGCTCTTCGCGAAAGAGCTTGGCAGCAGCAATATCTCCATTATCAATAGCATCAAAAAGATTGATGAGAATTTGTTTCTCTTTGGTCTCTGGTCGCAAGTCAGCTAATCCAAGGACGTCTAAGACAAGCTCCGAACTTTTCCTTCCTCTTGTGGGGGGTAAACAGTCTTTGAGCTGATAGTTTTCTAATAAGAAAACTTGGCTTTTGTCAACCGTTGTAAGCACTTCTGGACTATGAGTGGTCACAATAAGTTGGGTATTTGGAAATACTTTGCGCAGGTCAGGGATCACTCGCTGTTGCCATGCTGGATGCAAGTGCAAGTCGATCTCGTCAATTAGTAATATTGCTTTGGCTTCTAGTGGATTTTTTAACTGTGGGTTCGCTTGCGCTAAGCGACGAGAAAAGTCCATCACGATCGACAGCATATTGAGATACCCAGCGCTCAACTGGCGAAGAGAAAAATCTACAGTTTCTCCAGAATCTTCTTGCCAAGCAACCCTTAACTCAGACTTTGATGACCAAGATTGAGCGAAGTAAAATCGAGAATTTGGTTTTACGACAATAGATATTGCTTTCCTTAATTGACGAAGAGTCGTCGATTCAAAATTTATGTCTCCTGTCCTCTTTGCTTCTTTTAGCTCATTGATCTCAAGAATAGCCAGCCAGTCTAATAAATCGTGGAAACTTGAACTTGCTTCAAGGCTCTGGTTGAAAGAAGAAATACGATCCAAGGATTGACCAGATTGCTCTCTGGTCTCAACTACCCCGGTGGCTATATTGTTTCTATTCTCGCCATAGAAGGCTAAAACAGGTATGTCAAAGGAATCAGGATTTTTTAAATTCTCTACTTTCTGTAGAAACTCTTGAAAGTCTGAAAGAGAATCGCCAAAGCTTAGTTCGACCGAATTTGAACTATCTCTGGTAGATAGACGTTTGACGTAGTAATCCACTTCGATCTCTTCAAGGAGCGTTGTGGATATGTTAAATGTTGGGAGCTGTTCTGTTAAACCTAGTACTTTTCCAATGCTAAGTGCTTCTTTCTCCGTTCTAAAATCCTGAATCTGAACCGGAGGCTTTGAGCGGATTACATCGCTTGAAAAGTCCTGAAAACCTTTTACATAAGGAAACAAAGCTGCAGTTATGCCTTTGAGCAGCGCACTTTTCCCAGAACCATTATTGCCAACAAACACATTTACATCTGGATTCAGCTTCACCTCCAGATGCTCAAAGCAGCGAAAATTTTTAATCGTAACCTGTTCGATATGCATGGGGACAATCCACCTGCGATCGCAGAACGCCAAAACCTAGCTCAAAAACACAAAAGCTGGGCAACATGCCAATTCTGACACGGAGCCCAGCCTTCCTACTGACAAATTAACTTGGCAGCAGCGAACTTAAATCGCGCAGGTCACATTCGTTCCACCCAATCCGCAATAGCCATTGGGATTCTTCGCCAGATACTGCTGATGGTAATCCTCAGCAAAGTAATACTCCGGCACATCAATGATTTCCGTCGTAATCGCGTCGTAGCCCTTTTCCTTTAGCGCCGCCTCATACATCGCCTTCGACTCCTCAGCCGCTGTCTTCTGCTCAGCGCTGTAGGTGTAGATGCCGGAGCGGTACTGGGTGCCACGGTCATTGCCCTGGCGCATGCCCTGGGTGGGGTTGTGGGCTTCCCAGAAGGTCTTGAGCAACTGCTTATAGCTGATCTTGCTGGGGTCATAAACCACCTGCACCACTTCATTGTGGCCGGTCATGCCGGAGCAAACTTCTTGGTAGCTGGGATTGGGAGTGCTACCTGCGGCGTAGCCCACGGAAGTGGTGTACACGCCATCCAATTGCCAGAACTTGCGCTCAGCACCCCAGAAGCAGCCCAGGCCAAAGACAGCCATTTCCATGCCTGCGGGAAAGGGGCCTTTGAGGGGATTGCCGTTGACGAAGTGTTTATCGGGCACGGGCATTTCTGTGGTGCGACCCGGCAAGGCTTCTTCTTTGCTGGGGACGGTGCTTTTCTTATCGCCAAACAGTGCAGAAAAAATCATGGTGAATCGGGTGACGCAGGGTGATTGAAAGGTCGTTTCTACAAGGTAGCGAAAACGCAGGCTGGGGGTGGGTGAGGATCGCCGTCGAGCGCGATCGCATTCATCCACCATTCAAAAAAACGTAGGGACATGGCACTGCGATGTCCGCTATGTCAATGTCAAAAAAAACAGGCGGTTGTTGGACCCAGCGATTTGATATCCGATGCCAACGCTTGGGCTGGGGCAGGACATGGCGATGCCATGTCCCTACCTGGGGTACTGCCCTATGGGCCGATCGCCTACGCTTCGATTTTCAGGGTCTTGATCTTGTCGCCCTGGCGAATGGCGTTAACCACATCCATATCTTCGGTCTTACCGAAAGTGGTGTGAACGCCGTCCAGGTGGGGCTGGGGGCTATGGCAAATAAAGAACTGGCTACCGCCGGTGTTCTTGCCAGCGTGGGCCATGGAGAGGGTGCCAGCTTCGTGCTTGTTGCCGTTGATCTCGCAGTTGATCTTGTAGCCAGGGCCGCCGGTGCCGGTGCCTTGGGGGCAACCACCTTGGACCATAAAATTGGGGATGACGCGGTGGAAGTTGAGGCCGTCGTAGAAGCCTTTTTCAGCTAGCTCAACAAAGTTCTTGACGGTGTTAGGCGCGTCAGCGTCAAAGAGTTCCAGGGTGATGGTGCCCTTGTCGGTGTCCATGATTGCCTTAGTCATTCTCGATGCTCTCTTTCTAAATTGGGGCTCCAGCGCTTAATTGTCCCATGGAAATTCAGGATGCAGGTTGGGCTGAATTCGCGTATCCCGTACCTGAAGTGGCTGATTTGTCTGTTTTTGAGATTTCCGAAAACTGAGTGATGTGCTCAGCAGCTAGACCTTGGCATGGAGCAGAACATCGGCAAGCTCTTGAAAGCCAGGGAATTCAGCTTCTTCGGTGATGTAGGCGGGGCAATGGGGCAGTTGGTCGGTGTAGTGGCGGAGGTTGGCGACGCCGACGGAGCAGGGAAAAAGCTCTGGGTCGAATAGGCTGGCGTCGTTGGGACTGTCGCCGACTGTGACGACTTGGTGGTTGCTCAGCTCGGGGTATTGCTCCGCCATCAGGCGCTGGAGGGCGATGCCTTTGTCTTGGCCCTGGGGGCGGATGTGGCATTGGACGGTGCTGTAGGTGAAGTCCCAGCCTTGGTCTTTGCAGCGTTGGGCGATCGCCTCTATCTCCCCTTGCTCCAAGCCCGCCACATCAAAGGTCCAATCGGTCAGCCGAAAGCGATTGTCACTGGACTCCACCAGTTGGGGCCAAGCTACCTTTAACTGCTCGAAGCAATCTGCTAAGGCTTTACGGTGAGCGGAGATGTCCGGGCGGTCCACGAGAAATTGGGCTTCGTAGTGGGGCGGGAAGAAATAGAGGCCACCGTTTTCTGCGATCGCCCCTGCCACAGGCAAATACTGGGCCAGTCCCTGCACCCACCCCGCCGATCGCCCCGTCACAATCAGCAGCGGCAACTCCACACTCTGAAGCTGCTCCAGGGTCGAGATAAATTCTGCTGAGAACTCACCATTCAGGGTCAAAGTGCCATCCATATCGCTGGCAATGAGTTGAATCTGCTGGCGTTGACTGAGAGAAAAGTCGGTTAGAGGGCTGAGGGCCATGGTGGCAGCACTTGAATCAAGACAATACCCAGTCATGATCGCCCAGCTTGGTGCTTTTGCTTCGAACCTCGCCCTCTAGATCCAGTCAGGGGGAGGCCTCATGGGCGGCAATGTCATAGAAACCCCTCATTTCAGTGAGGTTTTCTCCCCCAGTAGGCAATTCGCTAATTGCTGTGTCAAATTGTGAGCGAGCAAAATTCTGTTCCCGGTTTGCTGCTTCCCCATTCGCTTCCCCTTACTGCTGACCATCCCCACCCTTCATGGCCATCCTCAACGCAGATCAGCGTAACTATATCTATATTCTCGAAGCAGCTCGAGTGGGTCTCCACAAGCCGATTTTGGCAGCGCTGTACGTGGCCCATAGTGGCAATCGCGATTTCCAAGGTCAGGCCCCAGAGAAAGGCCAAGCCACCCTGGGCATGGCTGCTGCTGGAACTGTGACCCAGGCCAAGCTGGATAGCTTTGAGGAGCAGGTGCAGTATGCCGCGAATGCCATTCGCAGTTTTACCGATCGCCTGATCAGCAAGGGCTTTTCGCCCCTGGCGCTGTGGGATGGTGATCGCGGCGGCTATGGCGATAAATTTCTCCAAGAAATTGCCCGTGGCTATCACCCCCCGGCCAGCGAGCCCAGCGCTGCCAAGCTCAACTCCTGCGACTTCCAAACGCTCCAACAGGCTTACTGGGATGACATCAAGGCTGACTTCCCTGGTACTGAGCTGCCCCAAAACCTGGCTTTTCTCGATCAAGCGTTGCTCTCGCTGATTGAGCGTCTGCCCGGCTACTATCGAGGCTTGCCAAATCAGCGTGATTCCATTCTTGAAGCGGGTCGCATCTGGCGTGCTTTATCGGATCACGCCGAAGTCATTAAGTCGCTGGGACTCTCAGCCAACACTCCCGCTGCTGCTCTGGATCGTGAGCTAGTCAGCTTTATCCAGCGCATTGCCGTTAACTACAGCGGCTATCCCCACCAGCGCGAAGCCTTGCTGCGTATGGCCCAGTTGTGGCGGCAGCTCAACTCCCGAGAGGAGATCATTGCCTCCTTAAGTCAAGATGTCTCTCCCCGCCCAGAACTCACCGCCATTGACCCCGCCCTCATCGCCTTCATTCAGCGGGTGCCCCAGTATTACCAAGGCTCGGGTAGCCAGCGCCATGCTGTCACTGAGGGCTTTCGACTGTGGAAGCAACTCGATTCCCGCACCAGTGCGTTAGAAGAGTTGGGAGTGAAGACCGATATCTTTGCCCCCAATCAACAACTTGATTCTGCGACAGTCCAGCAAGCTGGCAATCAACTGGACCGTGAGCTAGTCAACTTTGTTCGCTCGATTCCCAGCACCTATCAAGAATCAGACCATCAGCGTCAGGCCCTGGTGCGGCTAATTCAGCTGTGGCGAAAGACGCCCACCCAATCCCAGGTCATCAACGCCTTGGTGGAGGATGTCAAAGCGATGGAAGATGCTCTGCCAGATACTCCGGCAGCTCCACCCAAACCTGAGCCGCTACCGCTGCCACCCCGCCCCGCTCGTTGGACAACAGATAATTTACAGATGCCAGCTGCTGTGGTCGAGGGGGGCGCCCTCACCTGGGCTACCGCGACGCGGGGCGGCACTCGGATGCCGCCGGACCAGGCCACGGTGGATGCCATTGTGCGCATTGCTCAGCAGGTGGAGAAGGCCAGCGATCGCATTGGCAAGCCCTTCATCATCACCAGCTGGTTCCGCCCGCCTGACGTTAACCGAGCTGTAGGCGGTGCTCCCTTCAGTCGCCATATCGTTGGGGATGCGATCGACTTCTATGTGGAAGGCCTCACGGGCAATCAGCTTTACTGGGCTTTAGATCCCTGGTGGCCCGGTGGTCTGGGTCGATACAGCAAGTTTCCCTATCTCTGCCACTTGGATGCTAGGGGCTACCGGGCTCGCTGGACCCACTGAGACTTGTGAGGAAAGGAAATTCCTGCGGTCGGTGTGCGGGTGTTTTTCCCATTGTTTGGATGAGGGATGGTGGGAAGAATGGAAGGGCGATCGGACTAACCTCAAACATCCTCAAAATGCCAAGTCATCGGTGCGGTGCAATTAAACATTACTCACAGAACTAATTCCGGAGAAATTCACCTCACCGCCTGGATTTCAGCAATTCTAGGGCCTGGCATTTGCCAGGCCCTTTTGGGTTTCCGTACCTTGCCCGATACGACTGCTCTCTCTCGCCCGTTACAACACAATTATTGGCATCTTTTTGATTGCCAATCACAGCCCCTGGGTTGCGAGTCCAGCCCAATCTTTAATCCTGCAATCCTGCAAAGACCCCCTATGGACTGGAGCCGTTCTCCGGTGCATCCTCTGGCGGCATCTGCTTTTTTAGGAGACATTTTCATGTCGGGTTCTCATCCCATCACTCCGGTTTCGGCCAATACCCTCAGCACTAGCCTGCCGATTCAATCGTTGGTGGTGGCTCAAGCTGGTAATTCCCCTGCAGTGAGTCCAGCCCCCGGTATTTGGATGTATGCTTCTGGCGCTCTTTTACTAGCTCTCGTGGGTACAAACCTGCTGCACTACAAGCGCCAGCGCAAGATGCGCAAGCAGCTCAAATTTGAGCACTTTAAAGGGCGCGAGCTCAAGAAAAAGCTCAAGATGGCCCTCAAAACCATCAGTCAGATGGAGAAGAACCCTGACCTGGTTCACTCCCGTGACTTTAACCTCGACTACCTGCGCATGCGCATGGAAGAGGACACCTTCAACTTTGCGGTGCTCAACAACGTCCGCATCCGTATCAAAGAAACGATTGCCATGGCCTTGCGGCCCCGTGCTTCGGATAATGGCGTTGTAGGTATTCCTAGCACGGGCCGCCAAATCGACGAGACCTTTGATATCAGCTACACCCTGGGCGAAGGGTCAAAGAAAGACAAGCGTGTTCTATTCCGAGTCCAGGTGCGCCTTGTCAAATTACCCACCCAGGCTAGCTCCCACACCATTAAGCAATTGATTGATTGCATTGAAGCCTTCCTGAGCCCCACCGCAGAGGAAGACCATTGGCAGCCCATGATCCAAGGCCGCCTCGCTCAAATGCAATGGGACCAGTTGGCCAAGCCCACTCCTCTTTTGGTGCTTGAGCAAAGCCAGGAAGGCTCTAACGTTACTTTCCGCCCCCGCAAGCAAGTCGTTGTAGATAGTGACGGGACTGTCATCAATGGCAGCCGTGAAAGCGATCAACGCCCAAAAGCTAAAGCCCGAAAGAAACCGAAGAAAGCAGCAGGAGTGTAGGAAACGCCTCCGGCTGACTGGGGCTTGGGATGTGATGCTTGGAGCGATGCATCCCTCTAATATGCGCAACCTATTAATCTCTCGATAGGTTGCTCGACTAGGAACAGTTGAAAATTTTTCCCAGATTCCAGACTGAAGATTCAAAAAACTTGCTTTAAGGAACGGAAATGAACTAATGCCTGAATCTCATCCATTTCGGCGCGCCGCATAGAAAGAGAAGAAGACCCTAGCCCTTCCGTAAATACCGGATTTATTCAAATCTGCGTTGCTAAGCAAGATTTGACGGTGGTTGTTGTAGCTGTTGACGCATGATCAGCTGCATTTGGGTCTGTAGATCACCTCGTCGAACCTCGGCTGCTTGCTGACGGTCACCCGCCACTTCAAAAAAGAGAATGCTCTCCACCTTCTCCAAAGCAATTAGCTGAAACAGAATTTCCACCACCGGTAGAGCCACCGGTGCAACTTCCGCATCTTTGTGAGTTTCGGCAAAGGCCTGGGCATCCTGAATATTAGGAAAGGCGTAAACCACCGCTTTTTCCTGGTCAGGTTGTGTCCGATTCCCGAGAGTAGTCACTACCCAGCCGCCATCGCGGGTCTGTAGGACGTGATAGTCCAAGTGCTTTAACTGGTTGGCAACTTGCTTTAGCAAGGGTCCCACCAATGAAATTAACGTCGCCGTGACATCGTCTCCTGGCGCCTGCTGAATCAGCACCTCAACCTGTTGAGCCAGACTGGCCATGCCGTTGTCCTGTGAAGCGTTTATCAAGTTCGCTACATTAGCATGTTTCTTTTGATAACTCTGTTGGGAGTGATCTAGATCAGCACTGTGACGATTGTTCTAAGCACTTATTTCCTACGAAGGAAGCATACAGTCCTGATCACGATGAATACAGTTCGAATCCCATAGAGGGGATTTGTCAGGCCTAGTCTACGGTTGCGAAGCATCTGTCTCAAGACGCATTCTTCTTTCTGCAACTTTCGGCTCTGTCTATAAAACATTTCCTTTAGATTTCGGGGTGTATAGGGCTACAAAAGTGACTGTTTCTACCACTTGAATTTGGCGATGTTAGGCAACTATAGGCTGGCGCGAAATATCCAAGATCCCCTAAATCACTGTGTTAGGGTCGGGTTTGAACGGAGTATTTATCAGGGACTCTGAGACGTGGAAGCAACTTACAAGCTGTTGTACGACGAGCTCAGACAGGCTACTCGCGCATCTGATGCTGATTGTCGCGTGGTGGCGAGCCGTCTGGCCGAAGAGGTTGGACGTATCTGTACTGAGAGTCAGCGCATTCAGGCGTCTGGCGAAGTCAATATGTGGGCCGAAAATCTGGCCCGCCATCGCCTGGACCAGTGCCTTAAGTACTACAAAAGTGGCCATCGGCAAGGCCGCATTGAGCTGCATAGCACCCTGAGCGCGATTATCTATCGCTACATCAACCCGTCCAAGGGGCATACCAGCTACCAGGCGAGATTGACGCTGATTGAGGATTTTCTTCAGGGCTTCTATATGGAGTCGCTCAATGTCTTCCGACGGGAGACATTGTGCGAACCAGACTATCAGCCTCGCTCTATGCTCCAATTGGCGGAGTACATGGCGTTCTCTGAGCGCTATGGCAAGCGACGCATCCCCTTGCCCTATGGCCGCAGCCAGCAGCTAATTATTCTGCGGGTACAGACTTTCTCCCAGCAGCAGCCCCAAGAGGCTCTGGTGGACCTGGAACAGGCTGCAGAAGGTAGCTCTGATGCTGATGATGCAAGGGGAAATATCTCCATGCAGCAGGTGCGGGAGAAAATGGTGGCGGAGGATACCGAGCCTGCCGAGGATTCTCTGCGTGAGAAGGTGGCCCAGGAGTTGATGGAGTATTTGGAGAGTCGTCAGCAATATGACTGCGCCAACTACTTTGTGCTGCGGCTCCAGGATATGTCCGCCAGTGATATTGAAGAGGTATTGGGACTAACGTCTCGGGAACGAGATTATCTTCAGCAGCGATTTAAGTATCACTTGATTCGCTTTTCCATGTCTCACAATTGGGAGCTGGTTCACCAGTGGCTCCAGGCAGACCTAGACAATAACTTGGGCTTACTGCCCCATGAGTGGGAATTGTTCCAGGAAAAGCTTACGGATAAGCAGCTTGAGCTGTTAGAAATGAAACAGGAGAAAATTCAGGACAGTTCCATTGCTAAGGAACTGGGCTGCACCCTCTCTCAGATGAATCGCCAGTGGTCCAAGTTGCTGGAGCAGGCTTGGGATATGCGCAATCGTCCTTCGGCTCGTATTGAAGCGGCTGAAGAGACTGCATCTCGCAAGCGTCGCAAGGCTAAGCAGCCTCTGGGTGCGAAGGCACAAATTGCTGTCGAGGAGTAAAATTTTCCGGAGAAAGTGGGTTAGCCATGAATAGGGACACATACACCTTAGAGCAAAGGTTCTTGGCCTGGTTAATCCAAGAACCGGACACTGAGGCTGCGCTACTGAAGCCGAAGAGTGATGATGCTGTAAATGCTTCTCGCTCGCTTGAGGGTCAGGATAAAAGTCTTTTCAAGGGTGAACTAGCTGACCCCTTGGATTTAGAAGATTTTGCCGATGAGTCCTGGACTTTAGGTTTTCGGAATGTGCATCAGGCTTGGGATACCATCCCTCGGTCTTCAGGGCATGAACCACTTAAACTGGGAGCAAAATTTGTGGTACAAGAACGGTTTCATACTTTGCTGAAACAGCGATTTCAGCAAGAGTTGCAGGCCAATCCCCCTCTCTTCCCTTGGGAAGACGAACTCATGGAATATGAGGATGGTCCTGCTTTTAGCTTGGCAGGTCTTGAGGCTTGGAAGCCTCAGTTGGAGAGTTTGCGTTTGCCTGTCGCTTTGCCTGCTGAGGTTATGGCCCAGGTATTTGAGAAGTGTCAGTCCTTGGCAAAGTCTACGGTTCAAGATGGCCGTCGTTTGGTTGCCGCTGTTGAAGGCCTTTTCCCCAATCAGGGCGAGCCTTTGAACGCTTTGGCGGGTTCCATGTTACTGGGCTATGCCCGTGATGGTGAAGGCATGGCGTCTCGCTTGCTAGGTCGCCAGGTTCCTGAGGCTTATGAGACTGCAACGCCTGAGCAGCAGATGACGTTGGCGATGATTGCGGCCTATGAGGTGCTTTCTCGTTTGACTTTGAAGTTGTCTGAGATTGAGCCTGCGGTTTCTCAGTCTTGGGAGACTTCTGTGGGTCGCGTGAATCTGCATGCAGTGCGTGAAGGTCATTCTTTGCGTCTTGAGGCTCAGTTGCCTGTGGCTGGCTCTGTTGAGTTGGATGGTGCGGCAGCACATACACGTAGCGACTTGGACGCGGCTGGTGTGGCGACTTTGATCGTGTCTGATGCCCATGCAGGCCAGACCTATCAAGTGCAGGTGATGTTGAAGGAAGCTGAGGCTCCTTTGGGCTTTACGATTCAGCTTCAGTAGGTTGTTGATTGATTGGGTCTCTAGTTGTTTGATGGATAGCTAGAAGTTCTCGCTCAAGTAAGCGAAAGGGAGATTGCTCTTAGAGCGATCTCCCTTTCGCTTTGTCTGAAACGTTTAGGATTAGCGCGTTTATCTGATCGCTGGGTTGTTGATGAGGTTGGGGGCGTCTAGGAGTTCTAGGGGCGGTGGGATGAGAGTTTGGAAGGTCCAGTAGGCCAGCCAGCCGCTGGTGAGGAGGAGGGCTGGGACGGCGAAGGTGGCGAGGGCTTCGGGGAGGTCGCAGATTTGGATGAGGCCGCTGTGGAGGATGAGGATTGCCATGGAGAGACCGATCGCCATCAAGCTCCATTGCCAGGGCCAGAGGATTGAGGATCTGGGGGCCATAACTAGGCAGAGTAGGCCGAGGGGGAGTAAGGCTGCTCCGGCGACGAAGAGGACTTGGGCAATGCCGTCCCAATAGCCTTTGACCATGCGGAAGAGGCCGATGCCTGCGACGAAGCTGGCGATCGCAATCGTCACGACAATGGCGATGGGCCAGACGACTTGCTGGCGATCGGCGGACCAGCGCAGGATGGCGGCGAGGATGCCGAGACCGTAGGAGAGGCTGAGCCAAATGAGGCCGACGAAGCCAGCGCGGCCCGGACCTAGCTTTCCGTAGAGGGGGAGGAGGTTGGCGCTGGGGTTGAAGAGAATGCTGGGCAGTTGGCCGAGGATGGTGGGGAGGAGCCAGGTCGTTAGGTTCCGACGAGAGCTGGTTGCTGATGTTTCTGATTGGTCAGGGCTTGAGCTGGGGGCTGGGGTGAAGCGAACGCCGAGGTCGTGGAGTTTGTCGGCGGTGCGGCGGTAGTATTGGCCGTCGCCTTGGGCTTGGAAGCATTCCATGGCCCGTTGGAGGT